>DASUGZ010000126.1:0-49597 GCA_036273755.1 Pseudolabrys sp. | reverse complement strand
GCTGGAGACGCCGCACGTGCCGCGCCGGCCGCTCGCTTTCGAGACCGCGCGCTATTCCGGCGAGTGGGTCGCCGCGGTGGTCGCCGACAGCCGTGCGCTCGCCGAGGACGCCGCGGAAGTCATCGACATCGACTACGAGCCCCTGCCCTTCGTGCTCGATGCCGAGGAAGCGCTCACGGGCAAGGTGCTGGTCCATGAAGCGCACGGCTCCAACGTTCTGCTCGACCGCAGTTTCGTCTGGGGCGAGGTCGACAGGGATTTTGCCGCCTCGCCGCGCAAGCTCAAGCTGCGCGTGAAATGGGGCCGCTCTTCGACGGTGCCGATCGAGACCTTCGGCGTGGTCGCGGCCTGGGATCCGTGGCGCGAATTGCTCGACGTCCACGCCTCGATCCAGATGCCGCGCTACGCCGACCAGATCGGCGCCGCGCTGAAGATCCCGAGTTCGTCGGTGCGCGTGCATTACGACGTCGACGTCGGCGGCAGCTACGGCGTCAAGCGCGGCATCAAACATACGGTGCTGTGCGGCTATCTGGCGCGGCGTCTCGGCGTACCCGTGCGGCTGATCGAGGACCGGCTGGAAAACAGGCGCGGCGGCGACGCGCACGGTCCGGAGCGGCTGTTCGACGTCGAGGTCGCGTACGACGACCAGGGTATCGTGCGATCGATGAAGATGCGGGCGCTGGAAAATCTCGGCGCCTATGCCGGGCGCTCGCCGTTCCAGCTCGGCAAGCCGATCGGCGCGATCGTCGGCCCGTACAAGATCAATAGCGTGCAGTATCGCGCCATCGCCGTCGTCACCAACAAGACGACGCAGGACGCGGTGCGCGGATTCGGCCAGGGGCCGACCAATCTCGCGCTCGAACGCTGCATGGACGAGATCGCGGTGGCGCTCGGCCTCGATCCATTGGAAGTGCGCCGGCGCAATCTGATCAAGCACGACGAATTCCCCTATCTGATTCCAAGCGGCACGACTTACGACAGCGGCAACTACGAAGCCGTGATCGACAAGGTGATGGCCGGCAGCGGCTACGACGAACTCAAAGCCGAGCGCGACCGCCTGCGGCGCGACGGCAAGCTCGCCGGCATCGGCATGGCCGCGTGTCTCGAACCGTCCGGCGGCAATGCCACCTTCGAGGCGTTGCTCAATCCAGCGATCACGACGTCGACGTTCATGGATTCCTGCCGCATCACGATCGACGGGCTCGGCGCCATCACCGCCACCATGCATACGACCTCGTCGGGCCAGGGCCACGAGACGCTGGTCGGCACGGTGGTCGGCGAAGTGCTGGAAGTCGATCCCGACACGGTGCGCGTGGTACGGCCGGATTCGCTCAACTCGCTGCCGAGCGGCACGCCGGTCGGCAGCCGCATGGCGATCATGCTCGGCGGCGCGGCTTTCCATGCGGCCAATAAGCTGAAGGCGAAGCTCGTTGCCATTGCCGCCTACGATCTCGACATTCCGCTTGAGCGTGCGGTTTACGAGCGCGGCGAGGTTTTCGATCGCGACGATCATGACAAGCGGCGCACATGGGCCGAACTCATCGGTATCGCCCACCGCAACTATCACCGCATGCCCGAAGGTTTCGAACCGGGGCTCGCGGTCGAGCACATTTATCAAGTGCCGACCGGCGGCACGCTGCCGGACAAAGACGGCCGCGTGCAGATGTACCCTTGCTTCTCGTTCGAATTTCATCTGCTGCTGGTCGCGATCGACCCCGATATCGGCCGGCCGGAAATCGTGCGCTATCGCCTCGGCCATGACTGCGGCACGCAGATCAACCCGAAGATTGTGCGCGGCATGACCATGGGCGGCATCGCGCACGGCATCGGCGCTGCGCTCTACGAGGAGTTCGCCTATAACGACGACGGCCAGCTGATCGCGCAGACTTTCATGGATTACTTGCTGCCGTCGTCGCACGAGGTGCCCCCCGTCGAGATCGTCGATCACGAGACGCCGTCGCCGCACACCGTGCTCGGGCAGAAGGGCTCGGGCGAAAGCGGCTATCTCGGCGCGCCGGCTGCGATCGCCAATGCCATCAACGACGCCATCCGCCCGCTCGGCCTTGCCGTCAACACATTGCCGATCAGGGTCGCCAAGCTCGGCGACATGATCGCCGCGGCGCAAGAAAAGCCGAAAAAGGGAAATAAATGATCGTCGATTGCCATGCCCATCTGGTGCCGCCCGATCTGCTCGCTGCGATCCGCAAGGATGCGCAGAAGTTTCCCAATGTGCGGCAGATCGAGGCTGACGGCAGCCTTGCGCTGGCGTTCAGCGGCGGCAAGCCGACGCGTCCGGTGTCGAAGCCGCTGTCGGATATTTCGAGCCGCCTTACCTGGATGGCTAAACAAGGCGTCGACAAGCAAGTGGTCGGCGGCTGGGTCGACATGTTCGGCTACGAACTGCCGGGCGCGGAAGCCGAAGCTTGGGCCCGGCTCGCCAATGGCTGTCTGCTCGCCACCGCCAAGGCCGAGCCGCGTTTCGTGCCGCTCGCCACCGTGCCGCTCGGCGACGGCGCGCGCGCCGCAAGCGTGCTCAAGGACGCCATCAAAGCAGGCTTTGCCGGTGCCATGATCGGCACGCTGCCGCGTGGGCCGGGCTCGACCCTCGATGCCAAAGACCTTGATCCCTTCTGGCAGGCTGCGGACGAGGCCGGCGCACTCATTCATATTCATCCGAGTTACGACGCCGGCGACGTTCGCGTGAACGATTTCGGCCTTGCCAACGGGCTCGGCCGCATCACCGACGCGGCGGTCGCGGTGGCGCGGCTGATCTCGGCCGGGCATGTCGCCAAATACAAGGGTGTGAAATTTTTTGCCCCAATGGGCGCGGCCGCCCTGCCCTTCGTACTCGGCCGCCTCAAGCGCAATGCCGCGATCACGCCGAATGTCGGCGATCCGGTGGCGGCGCTGGCGTCGATCTACACCGACACCATCCTGCACGACGCACGCGTGCTTAAATTCGTCATCGAGATGATGAGTGTGGAGCGGCTGATGATGGGCTCGGACATGCCGTTTCCGATCGGCGACACCGAGCCGATGAAGATCGTTGCCGAGGCCGATCTTTCCAAAGCGCAGGTCGATTCGATCAACGGCGGCCTGGCGGCGCAGCTGTTCAAGCTTCAATGACAAAAATGACATGTGGAGGAACGCGACCATGAAGAAATTGTTGATGACATTCGGGACAACGGCGGCCCTCGCCCTCGCCGCGCTCAATCCCGTACCTGCCGCCGCGCAGGCGCCGGCCAAAGTCACCATCGTGGTGTTCGGCTTCCCCTCGCTCGGCGCCTTCATGCCGCCGGTCATCAAGGCGCAAAAGCTCGACGCGAAGCACGGGCTCGACATCGAATTCGTCGAGCGCCCGCCAGACGCCTACACCACGCAGTTCAATTCCGGCGAGTTCAAGGTCGGTGGCAGCGCCGCGGTGCTTACCGTCGGGCTGGCCGACGTGCGCGGCGTCAAGGTGAAGTACCTGTTCAACCTGTTCGACTTCTGGGGAACGATCGTCACGTCGCGTGACAACGTCAAGACCGTAAAGGATCTCGAGGGCAAGCAGCTCGCCGCTGCCGCGTCGACCACCAATTTCGTGATGTCGGAGTTCTTCGCGAAGAAGCAGGGCGTGGACGTGTCCAAGATCCAGGTGGTCAATACCGCGCCGCCCGGCCTCGTCGGCTACGCTGTCGCCGACCGCGCCGATGCGGTCCAGCTTTGGGAGCCGGCCTATACGTTGCTCAAAGCGCGGAAGCCGGACGTCCGCATTCTCGACACCGGCATGGCCAAGACCTGGAAATCTTTCGCTGGCGGCGAGCGCATTCCGTATCTCGGCGTCGCCGCGCATGACGACTGGATCGCCGCCAATCAGGCGCTGATCCCCAAGCTCTATGCCACCTACAAGGATGCCGGCGACTACATCGCCGCACATCCGGAGGAAGCGGTTGCGACCATCGCGCCGAAGTCGACGCCGGAGGTTCGCGCCGCGCTGGTGTCGCTGATCAAGGCGAATGACCGGCTCGGCATGGGTGTGGTGCCGGCGGGCGAACTCGCCAAGCAGATCGACGCGGTCTATAAGGCCGGCGTCGACGTCGGTTATTTCAAGACCATGCCGTCGAACAACACGGTCTACACAAAACCGATGAAATGATGAGCCCGCGCGCGCTCAAGATTCTCCAGGCGACCGCCAGCATGCTTGCGCTGGCGGCGTTCTGGCAGATTCTGTCGTGGGTATTTCCGCCCTTCCTGTTTCCTCCGGTGCCGGACGTCATTTCGCGCACCGTCGAAATCCTCATCACCGGCTCGCTGCTGGCTGACGTGCTGCTCACCGCGTGGCGCATTTTCGGTGGCCTGTTTGGCGCATTCATTCTTGGCGCCATTCTGGCGCTGGTGATCGGACAGTCGAAAACAGTCGAAAATTTCGTCGCGCCGGTGCTCACGTTCTTTCAGGGCATTCCGGCACTGTCCTGGGTGGTGTTCGCCATCATCTGGTTCAAGGGCATCGAATTTCGCGTGCTGTTCATCATGGTGATGACGACGCTGCCCGCCTTCACCTTCCAGATTCTCGATGCCTTCCGCTCAATGTCGAAAGACCTGTTCGAGATGACCATGGCGTTCCGGCCGTCGCGCTGGACACTGTTTCGTTTTCTCATCGTGCCGACCATCGTGCCGGGCATCCTCACCGCCTGGAAGGTCAACCTCGGCAATGCCGCGCGCGTGGTGGTGGTGGCCGAACTCGTCGGCGCCACCGGCGGCGTCGGCTACGAATTGCTGCGCCAGCAGCAATTGTTCGACATGGCCGGCGCCATGGCCTGGACGCTGCAATTGGTGCTGTTCGTGCTCATCGTGCAGCAGACGGTCAATGCGATCGAAACGTACGCCTTGCGCTACCGTGCTGTCTCCGAGCGGGCGATCTAGCACATGGCCGATCCGGTCATCCGCTTCACCGACGTCAGCAAGACGTTCCGCCGTGCCGACGGGCGCGGCGACTTTATCGCGATGGACAAGCTCTCATTCGAAGTCGGTAAAGGCGAGATCGTCGCCGTGCTGGGCAAGACCGGCTGCGGCAAGTCGACGATGTTCAATATTGTTTCCGGGCTTATCGAGCCGACCTCCGGCGAGGCGCGCGTGGTCGGCCACGACCCGTTCCGTGAGTTCGATTTCTTCCGCGGCAAGATCGGCATCGTGTTCCAGAACGACCGGCTGATGCCGTGGCGCTCGGCGCTCGACAATGTGCGACTCGGTCTGCAGATTCTCGACCGCAATGCGCGCGAAGCCGAGGAGACCGCGCGCGCCTGGCTCAAGCGGCTCGGTCTTGCCGGCCACGAGAACGACTACCCGCACGCGCTGTCCGGTGGCATGCGCCAGCGCGTCTCGATCGCACGCGCCTTCGCGGTCGATCCGGAGATTCTCTTGTGCGACGAGCCGTTCTCGGCGCTTGACGAGATGACAGCGCGCGACCTGCGCGCCGAATTCGTGCGGCTGGTGAGGCAGAACAACAAGACCGCCGTGTTCATCACGCATCAGATCGGCGAGGCGATGGAAATCGGCGACCGCGTCATGGTGTTCCACCGCCCGGCGCGCATCGCCTACGAAGCGCGGCTTGCCGGAGGCGGGGACCGCGCCAGGGTGCAGGACGAGATCATGCGCGTGCTCTCGGTCGAGCAGACGCCGGAGTAGCCGGTTTACTCGGGCGTGGCGGTCGCTAGTATCCTGCCCTCTCCGCGGAGTTTTCGATGCAGCCTGCCAAATCTTTCACGCTTACCGCGCACGGCGCCGACATGCCGGCGGTCGGCTATGGCACCATGGTGTTGCCGGAACGCGGCGCGGAGCTCGTCGCCTACGCGATTAAGAGCGGCTACCGGCTGATCGACACCGCGCGCAAATACGGCACCGAGGATAAAGTCGGCGAAGGTATTCGCGCCAGCGGCGTTGCGCGCAAGGATTTATGGGTCACCACCAAAGTGACCGAGCTCGACGCCCGTGAGGCCGATTTCCTGCGCTCCGCGGAAACCAGCCTGAAGACGCTCGGCCTCGACTACGTCGACCTTCTGCTGGTGCACTGGCCGCAGCCGAAGGTGCCGTTTGCCGAAACGCTCGGCGCATTGGCCAAAGCTAAGCGCAGCGGCCTCACGCGCCACATTGGAGTCTCCAATTTTACCGTCGCCATGCTTGACGAGGCAGTGCGCGTCTGTCCCGAGCCGCTCGTCACCAACCAGATCGAGTACCACGCCTATCTGCCGCAGGACCGCATGCTCGCCGCGCTGAAGAAGCACGGCATGATCCTCACCGCCTATTGCCCGATGGCGCGCGGCAAGCTGCTTGACGATCCCGTGGTCGCCGCGATTGCCAAGGCACACGGCAAGACTGCCGGCCAAGTCTGCCTGCGCTGGCTGATCCAGCAGCCGATGGTCGCGGCGGTGCCGCGTCCGCTCGAGGAAGCGCACATCGAGGACGATCTCGACATATTCGACTGGTCGCTGACCAACGACGAGATGCGGCAGATGGCAGCATTGCGCAGCCGGCAGGTGCGCATCGCCGATCCACCCGAGCGCGCGCCGAAGTGGGACGTCGAGACGATCGCCTAGAGGGCGGCGCGCGGTTCAGCGATACATATACTGCACGCGGCGGGTCGTCGGCTCGACGACCACCGGCACATTGTTGACGTAGGCGTAGTCATAGTCGTAGCCGGGGACCGGCGCGAGGACGACGTCCTGGGGCAGTCCGACGCCCTGCACCACCTCGCCGTTAAGATAGACCGGCGCGACCGGATGGTTGACGACGTAATCGCCCACCGTCGCTGGCGGCGGCGCGACGACCAGCGGCTCACCGGCGGGTGGCGCTACCAGCGTTTCGGTGATTGCCGGCGCCGACACGGCGGTGCCGACGGTCTGAACCGGCGGCTGGTAGGTAACGGCCGGCGCGATTTCGTTGAGGTGTTCGGCGGCAACCAGCGAGCGGCCGGACAGCCGCGCCGTCAGGTATTGCGAATAGGCCCAGCCTTGACGGCCGTTGAAGCTCACCTGGCACCACAGGCTGCCCTGGACGCAGCCGATGATGGTCGTCTGTCCGCGCGTCGGAATGGCGCCGACGATGCTGTATTGCGGGCCCGGACCGGACCGGATGTTGAGCGGCGTCATCGCCTCGGCAATCGTTGCTGCCGACGCGGGCGTGGAAATTGCGGCCGCTGTCACGGCAGCCAAAAAGACCATGCTGTTCGTACGCATGACCGTTCTCCTTGTGTTGGATAGTTTCGTAACGCTTGCGACGCGGGCCAGTTCCGGCGCGGCCCGCCGGTTCCGCGGCGCGCGCCGCAATCCTGGCCAAGTTCCCCCCGCAAAAACTCCGCCGCGCGATCACGATATATGTCTAGTCGCGACCCGCTTGTGAGCGCGCCCGCGCGGCGGCGATGAAAGCGGCATAGCTCCAGGTCAGATGCCGCGCCGAGGTCTGTTCGCCGGTCGCGCGGTCGACCTGCTCGGACAACGCCCCGTCCGCCGGCGTGACGCTGCGCAGTGCATCCATCATCGCGTCACCGCGGGCGATGTGCGCATCGCGATCCTCGCCTGCAAGCCGTGCCCGCCGATAATAAAGACCGGCCGCAGCCAGCGTCGTCGGATACCAGGCACCGCCGCCGAAATAATGGTCGCCGCGGTAGCGGCCGAGCAGCGGCGCGGCGCGTCTACGATTGATCGGAAACTCGCGCGCGAAAAATTCTTCGATGGTCGTTTGGGTCCACTGCACGCGCGGGTCGGCAAGACTGTGTGGCCCGTCCGGCAGGTCGGCGTCCCATACGGCGAGCAGCACCGCGGCATCGAGCGTATCGCCGGCGTCCTCGGCCGCCGGAAGACGGGCGAGATAAATTCCTTGTTTGTCGGACCAGTGCCGATCGAGCGCCGCGCGCAATTTGCGCTCCGCTGCGTCCCAGTCGGCTTTGGCGTCGCCCGCCCAGGCGCGACCGTGGACCAGCGCGCCGAGCTGCACCAAGGCAACATAATAGTGCTGCGCAATCTGTCCCGCCTCTTCCCAAGTGCCGATGCAAGGTTCGCCGGCGTGACGCAAGGTGAACGACAGATCGCGCCGCAACAGCCGCGCGACCTCCTCGCTCGGTGCGCCGCCGGCAGCGACATAGCGCAGGCACGCCAGCGCGCGCAGCGCCGGCCCGTCATATTGCGGCCGTGACCAGCGGAAGATGTCGACGGTGCCGTCTGGATTGAATCGCGGTTCGGCCAGCAGCCTGTCGCCCGACAATGCGGCGATTTCGCTTTGCGGACGCAGGAATCTACGAAATTCGCGCTGCGTCATCGGCCGATGGTCGAGCGCGCCAGCGCCGTTGAGCTCGCCCAGCCGCAGGCTGAAGCCGACGAAATCCTCGAAATGACGCCGCCAGCGGGCGCGCTCGGTGCCGGCGCCAACGACAGCCAGCTCGGCGACGCTGCGCATGACGATTGCCGAATCACGCAGCCAGTGGAAAAAATAATCTGGCTCGGGATCCCAATTCGCTATCTGTGGAGAAGCGAGCACTGAGCCTGTCGCCGGAACGATGACCTGGCCGAATTTCTCGCGCCGGCGCGTGAGGCTTGTCGCCGAAATCGCCCGTTCCATCGCAGCGATGCTGCGTTTTTCTTGCGCAGCGATCCATTCGTCGAGGTCGGCTCGCATCATCGTGCGAACGAAATCGCGGAACTTAAGTTCCATTTTTTGCGGTGCGGTCGTTTATCACTTGCAAATTTTTTTCATTGATAAGAGACATAGCGCGCCCCAGCGCGATTGCGGCAACCTTGCTGGCCACCGGGGGGGCCAGCGTGCAAAAGCATCGTGACAGATCGACAGAGCCGAGACGCTGACGATTCCGTTGAGTCACGCCCGCTGGCCGAGGCGCGCACGAGCAATGTCGCGCGCGGCGTAAGCGACGACGCATTCGCGCCTCCCGCCGCCGACTACGAACCGAAGGGCGCCGCGCGCGAAAGCCTGACGCTGTTGCGCGCGCTGTGGCGATCGGGCCATCGCCTGCGCGTGGTTCTGCTCAGCGTCGGCATCGCCGCGGTCCTTGTCGCCAACATGGTCGGACAGATCCGCCTCAATGAGTGGAACGGCGCATTCTTCGACGCACTGCAGCAGCGGAACCTCGGCACGCTCGGCCACCAGCTGCTGATCTTCTTCTTCATTATCGCCGTGCTCCTGGCGATGGTCGTCGGCCAGACCTGGATGCAGCAGATGCTGAAGGTCCGTCTGCGCGAATGGCTGACGCATCATCTGCTCGACCGCTGGCTGGTGGCGGGCCGCGCCTATCGGCTCGGGCTTGCCGGCCAACTCGGCGTCAATCCAGACCAGCGTATCGAGGAGGATACCCGCAAGCTCACCGAGCTTTCCTCCGGGCTCGCGGTCGGCCTGTTTCAAGCCGCGCTGCTTTTGATCAGCTTCATCAGCATTTTATGGGCGCTGTCGTCGCATCTTGTCTTCACCGTCCAAGGCTACAGCTTCACCATCCCCGGCTACATGGTGTGGTGCGCGGTCATCTACGCGATGATCGGCTCGCTGATGACTTGGCGCGTTGGCATTCCGCTGATTGGTCTTAATTCCGAGCTTTACGCCCGCGAGGCGGAGCTGCGCTTCGCGCTGGTGCGCGTCAACGAAAGCGCCGAGAGTATCGCGCTGTGCGGCGGCGAGCGCGACGAACGGCGTCAGCTCAACGGCAACCTCGACCGCGTCATCGGCACCATGCAGCAGCTTTCCGGCAAGCTGTCGCGGCTGACCTGGATCACCTCGGGCTACGGCTGGATCGCCATCGTGGTGCCGATCGTTGTCGCTTCGCCGGGCTATTTCAGCGGCGGCATGACCATCGGCGGGCTGATGATGGTGGTCGGCGCTTTCAACCAGGTGCAGGCTTCGCTGCGCTGGTTCGTCGATCAATTCCCTTCGATCGCCGACTGGTGCGCGACGTTGCGCCGCGTCAGCGCCTTCAAAGCCGCGGTCGACAAAATCGACGAAGTCGACCGCACCATTGATAACATTACTCTCGCGCCGCACCCGGCGGGAACGCTGGCCTTCGAGGGCGTCAGCGTTCTGTTGTCGGACGGTCGCGTCGTGATTTCCGAAGCGACCGTCGAGATCGCGCCGGGCGAGCGCGTGCTCATCCTCGGCGAGTCCGGCGCGGGCAAGAGCACGCTGTTCCGCGCCATCGCCGGGATCTGGCCCTGGGGCGGCGGCACCATCCGTCATCCAGACCCCGCGAGCATGATGTTCATGCCGCAACGGCCGTATCTGCCGCTTGGCACCATGCGCGCCGCGATCACCTACCCGGACGCGCCGGACGCGTTCGCGACCGCCGCGCTCGAAGCCGTCGTCAACCGCGTCGGCCTCGCCGACCTGCTGCCGATGCTCGACGAGCAGACGCGCCTCGATAAGAACTTGTCGCTCGGTCAACAGCAGTTGATCGCATTCGCGCGGCTTCTGCTGCATCGCCCGGGCTGGGTGTTCCTCGACGAAGCGACTTCGGCGCTCGACGAGTTGAGCCAGCGCCGCGCGATGTCGATCTTCGACCGCGAACTCGACAGCACGACCGTGCTCAGCATCGGCCACCGCCCGGGGCTCGAACAGTTACATACGCGGGTGCTGCATCTGGTGCGCACGCCCGAGGGCGCGCGCCTGCGCAATGCCGAGGAGATCGCTGCCCTCGCCAATGCCGACGGCAAGATCGAGATTTTCGGCCAGCGGACCGCCGCGCGCGCCTAAGCCGATCCGTTCGACGGGAAATACTGATAAAGCCAGGTCTCGGTCAGCGTCTTGTCGTCGAGCCGCAAATAGCAACGCAGGTCGATCTGCTCCTTCCCGGGCGCGTAGATGTCGAACAGCGCACGCCAGCGGTCGGTGCCAACCACCTTAATGACGTAAGGGTTGACGATCTTGCCGCGCGAGGCGGTGACCACCGGCGTCACGTCGAAGCGCGCCGCCATCTTCGACAGCGGTCCGCCTTCGAAATCGACGACGAACTTGAAGCTATCTTTGTCTTCAGGCTTGGGCTGACCGGGCACGCCGCCCTGACCGATGCGGGTGGCGACAACGCGGCCGATGTCGGCCGGCGGATGCGTCTCGTCGTTCCGCCAATAAAGTTTGTATGACAGGTCGACTTGGTCGCCGGCCTTGATCGGGCGCTTGAGGGTCCAAAACGCGACGATGTTGTCGTGGATCTCGTCCTGCGTCGGGATTTCAACGAGCTGTACCGCCCCGGCACCCCAATTGCCCTGCGGCTCGACCCACATGCTCGGCCGCCGGTTATAGAACGCGCCATCGTCCTGATAGTCGACGAAATCGCGGTCACGCTGCATCAGGCCGAACGCCTTGGGGTTTTCGTCGAGGAACGAATTGGTCAGGACCGAGGGCGGATCGATCAACGGCCGCCAGATACGCTCGCCCTTGCCGGTCCACAGCGCCAAGCCGTCGCTGTCGTGAATTTCCGGACGCCAATCGTTGGCGTTACGACGCTCGTTTTCGCCGTACCAATACATGCTGGTGAGCGGCGCGATGCCCAATTGCGCGATGTCGTTGCGGACGAACAGGTTGGCGCGGATCTGCATTACGGCGCCGGTCTCCTTTGTCGCCTCGAACTGGTAGGCGCCGGTGAGGCTCGGCCCATCGAGCAGCGCATAGATCGTGATCGACGCCCGGCCCGCCTGCGGCTCCGCGAGCCAGAACTCGACAAAGCGGGGAAATTCTTCTTTCGACGACGACACGGTGTCGACGGCAACGCCGCGCGCCGAGCCGCCATATTGATTGTCCTGCCCCGAGCTGCGGAAATAGCTCGCTCCCTGGAACGCCAGCCAATCGGTCGCCGCTTGATGGCTATCCATCACGCGGAACCCGGAAAAGCCGGTGTCGGGCGGCAGCTTCTGCGCCAAGCCGGTATCGCCGTAGTCGAAATCTTGCGCAGAATACGTGACGCGGCGGGCGCTGCCGCCGGACAGCACGTTGATTTGCACCGGCAGCGAATTGAATTTGTCGACATGAAACAGGCGGACCGGAAACGGACCGGGTCCGTCGCCGAAAAGCTGCCGGTTCGCGCGGAATTTGATGTGTTGGGCGGTGTCGAAATCGATCTTGTCGACGACACCGGGCGCCGGCGCCTTGGTCGGCGCGTAGGATTTCGCCGCCAGACTTTTGGCCGTCTGCTGCAAAACGCCGAAATCGAAGGGATGTGGTTCGCCGAAGCGTCCGGGTGCCGGATCGGCAAAGCTGCGGGCCCCCGGGAATCCCGTAAGGGTGAGCGCAAGCGGCGCGCTGGCGAGCAGAACTTGTCGGCGATTCAAGCGAGACATGACGGGCCCGTGTCAGATTAAAAATTTTTCACATTGCCCATGGATTCGCGCTTCCCCTCGTCGATTTACCGCCCTTCCCCGGAAACCAAGCGGCATGCGGCGCGTTGTCAGTCGAGCGCGTTGGCACGGGGTCCGAACGCGCGGCAGGGCTTTGGGTTCCCTTAAAGGCGCAGTGGAAGATGGCTGTTCAGCAAAAATCGCAAAGCGTTCGGCGCCCCATGCCGGCGGCGGGTGAGTCGGCAACGCCGCCACTTCGCCCGGCGCCTATGCCCCGGCAAACTCTTGACTATTGGACGCCGCGGGTTCTGGCGACGACGATGCTGGCGCGGCTGCGGGAGCGGCCGCCGGTGCTGCAGCATGCCCCAGTGCCAGTGAACGTCGATGAGCCGCGATGATGTCACCGTCCAACGCTGGCTGATCCTCGGTCTCGCCCTTTCCACCATGGCCGCGGCGGGTACGCGGCTGCTCGCGATTTTCCGCGTCGACGGCATCGCCTCGGTCGAAACCTTGCTGCTGATCGTCTTTGCGCTGCTTTTTTTCTGGATCGCCATCTCATTTTGGATGGCATGCCTCGGCGCCTATGCACTTTGGCATGGCGATGCGACCGGCTCGTTGCGCGCGCCGCCCGCGGCGGATGCAACGCCCGACCTCGGCACCTCGAGAACCGTGCTGGCGATGCCGGTGCACAACGAAGTGTCCGCTCATGTCTTCGCCCGCATGGAGGCGATCCTTGAATCGCTGAGGGCCGCCGGCGCCGCGGCGAATTTCGACTTTTTTGTGTTGAGCGACTCGACCGACGCAGACTGCTGCGTGGCGGAAGTCGCCGCTTGGCGCGCGTTGCGCGCGCGCAACACGGATGCCCGCATCTATTATCGTCGGCGCGATTACAACACCGGCCACAAGAGCGGCAACATCGCCGAGTTCTGCCGCAATTGGGGCGCCGCCTATGACTACATGGTGGTGCTCGATGCCGACAGTCTGATGACCGGCGATACGCTGGTGCATCTGGTGCGATTGATGGACGCCAACCCGCGCGCCGCGCTGATCCAGGCGGCGCCTGTGTTGATCGGCGGCGAGTCGCTGTTTGCCCGCAGCCAGCAATTCGCTTCCTGGGTTTACGGCCGCATGTACACGGCGGCGCTCGCCAAGCTGCAAGGACCGGACGGCAACTACTGGGGCCACAACGCCATCATTCGCGTCAAGCCGTTTATGGAAAATTGCGGGCTGCCCATTCTTTCGGGCCGCCCGCCGCTCGGCGGCGAAATCATGAGCCACGATTTCGTCGAGGCGGCGCTGTTGCGCCGCGCCGGCTGGGAACTTTGGCTGCTGGACGATATCGGCGGCAGCTACGAAGCTTCGCCGCCGACACTGATCGATCACCTCGCGCGCGACCGCCGCTGGTGCCAGGGCAATCTCCAGCACGTGCGCCTGCTGTTCGCACGCGGCCTCAAGCTGCCGAGCCGCCTGCATCTGGCGATCGGCGCGATGAGTTATTTGTCCTCGCCGCTGTGGCTGTTGTCGATCGCCCTCTTCACCATCCACGCCGTGCAGATGAAATATGCGGCGCCCGTGACCTATGTCGGGAAATATCCGGTGCTGGCCTGGCCGATCTCGCACACCGTGGCCTTTGTCAGCCTGGCGATCGCCGCCATGGCGATGCTGTACCTGCCCAAAGCCCTGGCCGTCATCGTGCTTTTACGCGATCCCTGTGCGGCCGCCGCTTACGGGGGCAAGGCACGCCTCATTGCGGGCGCACTCATCGAGAGCATCCTGTCGACCCTACTCGCGCCCATCACCATGCTGTCGCATAGCTGGTTCGTTTTCACCAACCTCACCGGCCGCATCACCAAATGGGGCGCGCAGCCGCGCGGCGGCGACGGCACGGGTTTCGGCCGCGCGCTCGTCGCCTTCGCGCCGCACACTCTGATTGCAATCGCGGCCGGCGCGCTGGTCTGGCGCTTTACACCGGGCGACTTCTGGTGGTACCTGCCGCTGCTCGTCGGGCCGGCCGTCGCCATTCCGTTTGCTTGGGCGACGAGCAAGCCGTCCTGGGGAACCGCCGCCCGCCGGCGTGGATTGTTTCTCACGCCGAGCGAGACGGCGGGCTTGGCGATCGTCGATCGCTTCGAAGCCCTGCTTGCCGAGCCAACCACGGTGCCAAACGTCGTGGGCAATCGAAGCGCGTTGTTGACCGCGTAGCGACTCATTTGCAAAATCACGTGAATTTGGTGAGCGATGTCCGTCGAAGCTTTGCTCAGCCGTATGACGCTCGCCGAAAAAGTCGGGCAACTCAATCATGTCAGCGCCGCGGCCGACACCACCGGCGCGGCCGGCGCGGTGACCGACATCGAGAGCCGCATCCGCCGCGGCGAGGTCGGCAGCGTCCCGGGCGGGCTCGATCTCGAACGGCTGCGTGAACTGCAGACGATTGCGGTCGAAGAGTCGCCGAACGCCATTCCGCTGATCTTCACCCTCGACGTCATTCACGGCCACCGCACCATTTTCCCGCTGCCGCTCGCCCTTGCCTGCACTTTCGACGCCGCGCTGATCGAGCGCACCGCGCGGGTCGCCGCCATAGAAGCGGCGGCGTCAGGCATCACGCTCGCGTGGGCGCCGATGCTCGACGTCTCGCGCGATGCGCGCTGGGGCCGCTGCGCCGAAAGCCCGGGCGAGGACCCCTCGCTCGGCGCCGTGTTCGCGCGGGCGATGATCGCCGGCTATCAGCAGGACGATCTGGCGCGGCCGGAGTCGACGATGGCCTGCGCCAAGCATTTCGCCGGCTACGGCTTTGCCGAAGGCGGGCGCGACTATAACAGCGTCGATATGAGCCCCTACTGCATGCACAACAACGTGCTGCCACCGTTCAAGGCCGCGGTCGAAGCCGGCGTCGGCGCGATCATGGTGGGCTTTCATGCGCTCGCCGGCATCCCCTGCACCGCGCACCGCGAGCTGCTGCGCGAGCTATTGCGCGAACGCTGGGGCTTCGACGGGCTGATCGTGTCCGACTACACCGCGATCCCCGAATTGCTCAACCACGGGGTCGCCGCCGACGCCAAAGAGGCGGCGTTGCTGGCTTTCAATGCGGGCGTCGACATCGATATGGTGGGTGAGTGCTACATTCGGCATCTGCCTGCGCTCGTCCGCGAGGGCCGCGTTGCTGAAGCCGAAGTCGACGCCGCCTGCCGACGCGTGCTCGCCGCTAAGCAGAAGCTTGGTCTGTTCGACGCGCCGTATCGCGGCCTCGACGAAGCGCGCCGGCGGGCGGTGACGCTTACGCCCGATCATCGGCGACTCGCGCGCGAAACGGCGGCGAGGTCTTGCGTCTTGCTGAAGAACAACGGCGTCCTGCCGCTTGCGCGCGATAAAACCATCGCCCTGGTCGGACCGCTCGCCGACAGCCGCGCCAACATGCAGGGAACTTGGGCGGTGGCGGCGCAATCGGCCGACAGCGTCACGGTGCTGGAAGGGTTGCAGACGGCGGCCGACAAGGTGCTCTACGCCAAGGGCGCCAATATCGTCGACGATCCGAATATCGCCGCACGTCTCAATGTATTTGGCGAGACCTTCACCATCGACGTGCGGACGCCCGACGAACTGATTGCCGACGCTATCGCCATAGCGCGGCTCGCGGACGTGGTCATCGCGTGCGTCGGCGAAGCGCGAGAACACAGCGGCGAGTCGTCGACCCGGACCGACCTGAGCCTTCCGGGCAGCCAGCAAAGGCTGCTGCAGGCGCTGCATGCGACCGGAAAACCGTTGGTGCTGGTGACCATGAGCGGGCGGCCACTGGCGCTGGAATGGGAAGACCGCCACGCCGGCGCCATCCTGCACGCCTGGTTCGCCGGCAGCGAAGCCGGCAACGGCATCGCCGATGTGCTGTTCGGCGCCGTCAATCCGTCCGGCAAATTGGCGATGAGCTTTCCGCGCGGCGCCGGGCAATGCCCTATTTATTACGCCGAGCCGCCGACCGGACGGCCGATCGACAAAGTCGGTATCGATGTTGCCGGCGACACGGAGTTCGACCGCTTCGGCAAACGCGTGTTCCGTAAATTCACCACCGCGTGCCGGCTCGAAGGGCCGCACACGCCGCTCTATCCATTCGGCTATGGTCTGAGCTACAGCGCCTTCGACTACAGCGAGTTCACGGTCGACAAGACCGAGCTGCGCGGCGCCGACACGCTGCAGGCCTCGGTCAGCGTGCGCAACAGCGGCAGCGTGGCCGGCGAAGAAATCGTGCAACTGTATATCGGCGATCCGGTCGCCAGCCGGTCGCGTCCGATGCGCGAACTCAAAGGCTTCCGTAGAATTTCGCTGCGCCCCGGCGAGGAGCGCCGCGTGAGCTTCACCGTCACCACCGCCGACCTGACGTATTTTCGCGCCGAACGTCTTGCCGAACCCGAGGCGGTCTTTGAGCCCGGCGCTTTTGTAGTCGAGATCGGGCCGAATTCGCAGGATCTTTCGGCGGTCCGCGTCGAATGGCGGGGCGATTCATGACCCACGTGCGAAGCGCGAGCACGGCGCCTCTGTCGGACGATGCCCTGCTCGATCTCATCCAGCGGCGGACCCTCGCCTATTTCTGGGACTTCGCCCATCCGGCGAGCGGCATGGCGCGCGAGCGCTCAAATCCGGTTGCCGGTTACGATTATCGCGACACGGTGTGCAGCGGCGGCACCGGTTTCGGCATCATGGCGCTGATCACCGGCGCCGAACGCGGCTTCCTGCCGCGCGCCGCGGTGCTCGAGCGCATTGCGGCCACCGTCGCGTTTCTTGGACGCGCCCCGAGCTATCGCGGTGTATTCCCGCACTTTCTGCACGGTGAAACCGGCGCGACCATTCCGTTCTCCGAAAAGGATGACGGCGGCGATTTGGTCGAGACGTCGTTTCTGATGACAGGCTTGCTGTGCGCGCGGCAATATTTCTCCGGCGCCGCGGCCGCCGAAGCGAGCCTGCGCGCCGCCATCGACCGGCTTTGGCATGCCGTCGAATGGGACTGGCACACGCGAGACCGCGACATTCTTTATTGGCATTCGAGCCCGCGCGACGGCTGGGCGCTCCAACAGACCGTCACCGGCTGGAATGAGTGCCTGATCACTTACGTTCTCGCCGCCGCCTCGCCGACCCACGCCATTGCGCCGTCGGCCTACCACAATGGCTGGACCGCCAGTCCGACCTTCCGCAACGGCGCGAGTTATTACGGCATCGCCTTGCCTCTCGGGCCGCCGTTCGGCGGCCCGCTGTTCTTTGCCCACTATTCGTTCCTCGGCCTCGATCCGCGCGGCCTGCGTGACCGCTACGCAGACTATTGGCAGCAATGCCGCGCCCATGCGCTGATCAACCGCGCCCACTGCATCGCCAATCCGAACGGCTTTGACGGCTACGGCGAAAATTGCTGGGGGCTCACCGCCTGCGACGGCGACGCCGGCTACGGTGCCTTTTGCCCACAGAACGACCGCGGCGTGATCGCGCCGACGGCGGCGCTGGCGTCGATGCCTTATACGCCGCGCGAGTCGATCGCCGTGGCGCGGCATTTTTACGAGGACCTCGGCGACTCGCTATGGGGCCGCTACGGCTTTGTCGACGCCTTCAACGCATCGAAAAGTTGGCGCGCGGCGGGGAACCTCGCCATCGACCAAGGGCCGATCGCGGTCATGATCGAGAACCATCGCTCCGGCTTGTTGTGGCAACTATTCATGAGCTGCGCCGAAGTGCAGTTCGGGCTGCGTCGGCTTGATTTCGAGATTGCGCCGCCAACCGCACGCCGCCCCTTTAGCTGACATCATCGTCGGCTAGATTTCCTTCATCACTTGGGCATAGGCGATCACGGCAAACAGCGCCGTGCCGCCGACGATGTTGCCGAGCAATGTCGGGACCGCAAAGTCGAACAGCACCCAGCCGATCCCCGTATCCCCGCTCATCAGCAGCATGAACGCCTCCATGCTTCCGGCGACAATGTGGGTAAGCCGCCTAGCGTGATGAGATAAGTCATCAGGGTAATGACATCGGCGAACTCGGCAATGTCGGCACCGCCGCCGCCGTCGCGAATGCCGTCTATCACGCCACCGGCGTTCGCAGTCG
Source organism: Pseudolabrys sp. (assembly GCA_036273755.1). Classification (GTDB taxonomy): domain Bacteria; phylum Pseudomonadota; class Alphaproteobacteria; order Rhizobiales; family Xanthobacteraceae; genus Pseudolabrys. The sequence goes on along the minus strand of DASUGZ010000126.1, from coordinate 31,220 downwards.
CCAATTGCCGATCCGGCTGGAAAAACTGCTCACGGTTTGAGGCCATTCGGTCCGCAGGAACTCGTGGCACAATTCGGCCGCAATAGCGCCGAAGTTCCCGCGCGCTAAACTGTCCGTGAGATCGGGAAACGGCATCGCACCCCGGGACGTTGCCTATTGCAAGCCTACGAGCAAAAGGAGGCACGCATGAAACGAGTACTGTTTGGCGTTGCGGCGGCGGCGCTCTTCGCAGCATTCACGCCGGCAAACGCTCAAGTGTATTTAGGCGCAAACCCGGACGGTGTCGGCGTCCAGGTCGGTCCGGTCGGCGTGGGTGTGGGTCATCGCTACTGGCGTGACGACTACGCCTACGCTCCGGAATGCCGCACGGTTCGAGAGCGGATCGTGACGTCGCACGGTAACGTCATTTGGCGCACGCATCGCGAGTGCGACTAAGGATAGAGTGACGAGCGGGTAGAGAGAGGGGCGGCCTTTGTGGCCGCCCCTTTTTTATTCGAAAAGTCGCTCGATGGCTGGCCGGGGTTCACCACGTGAATCAACCGGCCTAATTTGCATATCCCGGAGGGGTCTTCTGCCAAGCGTAGCCGGCCCGGCCTTTCTCATATCCGTAATCGAAGACTGCGCGCATGTAATCTTTGTCGAAAGGCTCCCGATAGGGAACATTAAAATCATCACGAATCGAAGCAAGATTAAAATCGACGCCATCTCTTTGTGCGGTCAGGTACATCCGATACGTGTCATTCACACCGCTTGATGTAATCATCGTGTTGATCGCCTGTCTCGCGATCGCCAGCGTTTGCACTTTTACATCCTCCTCCGCCCGCGAAAGCCTCCCATTGCGGATTATGTAAGCGACACGCTTGCGTGCCGCCCTCAGCTTTTTCTCGTCGATCTTAAGCCGAACGGCCGCCTGCTTGAGCGAGACCGAAGGCGGATAAAGAAAAGCCTGCGCTATTGTTCCACCATCGACATGCATCTCCTGATATTTTTGTCCATCAACGGTCACATTAATCATGACTGGCGGGAAAACAGCCGGGATCGAGGCTGAGGCCAGTAAGACATCAATGATAAGTTCGCGGGCGTTTGGATTGCCGCTCGCAGCGATTGAGCCGATGTTCCATATGACCGGGCGACCTTGGTCAAGGTTAGTTGTCAAGACGAACAGCAGCCGCCCCTTGGCATACTCCTCGCCGATCCTGCGAACCATCGCGCTATCCACATGGCGCGAGATCATTTCACGTAGGGGGCCGCTGCCGAACAGCGCATCGCCTGCAGCGGCGGAAAGCAGCGGTGACCGGCGTTCAGCGACATCGCTGGCGGTTGTCTCCGTGTAGACCTCCCTTAGCTGTGAATCATATTCACGGCCGAGAAATGCAAACGGCGCCGAAAGCGAGCCGGTGCTAACGCCTGTCACGACATCAAAACTGGGCATGTCTCCTCGGTCGGCCCAGCCGGCTAAGAGACCAGACCCAAAAGCGCCGTCATCTCCTCCGCCAGAAATGGCGAGAAAATATTGGGTCGCTGACGCTGCCTTCACTTTGGTGCGCCGCTGATACGCCTTCAGCGCTATTGCATAAATGCGGTTCGTATCGCTGACGTAAAAGCGAGCGTCGGGGATATCCAACACCTCGGTTCTCGGCGCTTGCGCGTAGGGCACTGCCGGAAGACGCTCGATAGAGGCGCAGCCGGCCACCGCAAATATCGCCATAGGCGTTGCGACGGCGATAACTAATCGGCCGCATGAGCGGCGCCTGCTGCCCCACGCAAAGAACTCGCCAATGGTCCAGCGTCCATTGATCATCGCAGCCGCGGCTTACTCAAACAGCACGAGTCACAGGACTTTTTCGTTACCCGAATTTTCCTGCGTTTGGGTGGCCAACAGCGCGCATGTGACAAAAGTGCCCATGGCATAGCCGTAACGCTTCGTTGATTTGACCGGCGCAAAGCGAACGCCTTTATTTGCAGGGTAAAATGAACGCTAGGTTACAATATTGTCCCAAAGGGCAATCGTCCTGCCCTCTGGGGCATGCTGACCGGCCTCGGCTCGAGCTGACCTTCGCGATATTGCTTCAATTAACAACGAAGGCCCCGGCTTAGGGGAAAGCCGGGGCGCCGCTCGTCCGCTGGGGGGAATGCAGGATTGGGAGGCAACGAGCAAAACAACGCTAAACGGCTTTGGTCAATGCCGGTATTGCCCTTTGGGGAAGTTCTATGGCGGATCGCTAGAGGGATAGTAACAATGTCGTAATACGTTTGCTGCCGATGGCCAAAGGGCAATTGCGGATGAGTAGTGAGGTCCCCCTTATCCACATCGTCGACGACGATGAGACCGTCCGTTCGGCAGTCGGACGCATGATGCGCGCCGCCGGATATCAAGTCAGCCTCCATGAATCGGCCAACCAATTATTGGACAGCCTGCCCGCACCAAGCCGAGGCTGCATTCTGCTCGACGTGCGTATGCCAGGCATAAATGGACCGCAATTGCAGGAGTTGCTCGACAAAAAGGGGTTTTCACTGCCGATCATATTTTTGACCGGCCACGGCGATATCCCGACGAGTGTCCACGCAATCAAGGCCGGTGCCGAAGATTTTCTTTCAAAACCAGCGTCAAAAGAAATTTTGCTCGAGGCGGTTGAACGAGCCTTGAGGCACTACGACAAAACGCACGAGCGCAATATTCGATTAAGCGAATATCGGGAGTGCTACAATGCCCTTACGCCGCGTGAGCGCCAGGTTTTTGCGATCGTTGTGCGCGGTCGGCTCAACAAACAGATTGCGTATGAGCTCGGCACGTCTGAGCGCACCATCAAATCGCACCGCCACAACATTATGCAGAAATTCAAGGTGAAATCGCTCGCCGAACTCGTTTCAATTGCCGAGCACCTGGGTAGGGTCACCGAGCCGGGCAGCCACTAACGCCTGACAGCGACGACCTCGCCGCGACTGCACCGTAGGACAATATCAACACCCAGGGCATTTAGGGCATGAATATTTCCGGCGCCCCAGACTTTGATTTGGCGGGGCTTCTACTAGCACAAGAAGCGACAAGGTGCCGACAAAGCGAAAACTGGTTGCGATCATCGACGACGACCCGAGTGTCTTGAGAGGACTCAAGCGGGTTCTGGACGCGTCGCATTTTGCCACGAAGGTGCACGACAGCGGCGAGGCCTTTCTCGATAGCGAAAGCGCAAGCCAAGTGTCTTGTATCGTTCTTGACATCCATTTGAGCGGCATATCCGGCATAGAGTTGCGGCAGCGATTGAAAGCGATGGGCTCTACAATTCCCGTGATCTTCATGACCGCGCATGACAGTGTGGCAGTCCGGCGAGAAGCGATGGACGCGGGCTGCGCGGCTTATTTGCAGAAGCCATTTTCCGGGCACGCACTGATCAATGCAATTCGCAATGCGACATCCGTTGCCGAAAGGCACTGATATAAAGTTTCTCACTCTGAAAAACGGCAATTCAGGGCGACCTGCTCGCGCACGTCATTTGTTTAAGCCGCCTGACCTGACGAACAACTTCAACGACAACGGACGTACGAAACTGAAAGTTCTGGCACCCCCGGATACACACGCGTTATTTTGTCGTCACCATCGATTTTCAAGCTGAATTGCATGGTCGAAAGAGCGACGTCATTCGAGCAACTGGCAATCAAATTCAAACTGCCCGCCTCCTCGACGCGCTTCGTGACCGTGCAGGTCATGATCTTCCCTCTAATTTTATTCCCTTGAAAAATAAGCCCGCTCCCGTAGTGATCCGAGTCACGAGCGATCGAAATTTTATTGTTTTTTTTCACAAATATCCTGCTGCAATTCGATTCGTTATCAGCCCACGCACCGTTCAAGTCGATCGCGTAAGCCGGGAGGCTTGACAGGACCAAGTTCGCACCGAGGACCAATGTCGCAGTTCTGTTTGAGGTGCGCATGGGCGCTCTCCCTGAAGGCCGTGGTCAATGTCCGCCAAATACCAGAGTCTGGAACGGAAGCACCAGTGCTTGAAGCCGCAGAATTAAAGCATGCACAAGCGCCAGCGCATCGACGACGTGGAGAGTAAGCGCCCGAAAGGTGCCGGTGTCTTTCGCGACAATTTCGTCGTGGTTGCTCGAATAGGCATTGGCGATACAGGTGCTACCCGGCGTCACACCGTCAAGTCCGCCTTTGTAAAGCGGCTCGAGAAAAACAAGGAGGGTACCCGGCTTCGACACTTGCTGGACATCAAGCAACTGCTCGCCGCCGCGAAATTGTCCGGCGGCGATGTAGTCTTGTACGGCAGTCACGGTCATCGGGATGATAGTAAATGGCTTGGACACGCAGGTGACTTCAGCAATCATCCCTACTTTCATGATTTGCGCTTCGATCTGGTTGAAACCGGCTTGCAAAGCTTGAAATCCGGCGCCCTCGGGGATCAGGACGCCGGCCGGACGCATGAGAGGATTGACGACGTCGCCGACCCGAAGAAAAAACTGCTCTACCCGACCGCTTACGCCGGCACGGATCACTGTCTTGTCGAGTTCGACCTGAGCCTGGCCAAGCTCGGCTTCGGTGGTGGCTTTCTGCGCAGGGAGCAAGGACGATAGGCGCTCTTCGGCGTTCTGCTTCGCGGCAGTCGCTGCGTCGATGGCGCCTTGCTGACCCCGCTCACGTTCCTGGAGCCGCTCGATCTCGCGGAATGGGACGTTGCCAGGATTGCGCTGATACAATTCCTGCTTTGTCGCGAGTTCGTCCAGCGTCTGCTTGTGGTTGCTTTTGGCCTCCTGCAGTTGGCCCTCGGCTTTGGCCACGTCCGTCCGCGATACCTGCATTTGCGCTTCTATTTCCGCAATCTTCCGTCGCGCCGATTCGACAGCCGCCTTCTGCTTTGAATCGTCCAGGCGGAAAATCGGCGCCCCCCTGGTGATGGGGCCGCTATTGCCGATATAGATTTCGGCAACGCGTCCGTTCGTTTCGGGCAGAATCGGAACGGTACGAAAGAAGAGAGTTACGTTCGTCGTGGCAGGATGGTTGTAAAAGACGGTCGTGATCAGCGCCACGGTCAGCAGGAGACATCCCGTGATGCCCCACCGGAGCTCGAACCACACCGAATAGAACGTTATCTCCTTGCCGAACCGTTTGCCCTGGACATAACGGCGAAAGAGGTAGTCCGGAAGAAGCGTTACCAGCGAGCAGAGCATCATCTCAAGCATGGTCAACCTCCTTACGGCCAGTCACGGCACGCAATAACTTGCTCACCGTGGAAGACTTGCCACCGTCGTCCGACTCCTTTGGGGCCTCCACCGAGTGTGATGACGCCGCGTGTGAAGACGCCGCGAAGCCTGGCTCCGGCACACCCTCGGCGCCCGTACCGGGCTTTAGGCCGGCCATCCTCTCGAGCGAACCTGCGATACGGCCAAGGAATCCTGAAAAGTTCGGAATGTCGATGAACGCAAGCAACAATCCCGCGATCCAGAAAATATGGTTGTGCGTAAAGAGAGAAATCAAACCGAGGATGGCGACGAACTCGAACTGGATTTTCTGCGATTTGTGAGCAAGTCGCTCCGGCAATGAATGCAAGCGCCAATAGAAAACGCCGAACGCAAAAACGCTAAAGGCAAGAAAAAAGGCCAAAAAGACCATGAGCCAATCGCTCTGGCCCGGCGCCGTGATGAACCCCGGAAGATGTTGAGTTGCTATGGGATGAAGCTGCTCAGCCATGACATGCCTCATGGCGATCAAAGCATCGCACAGTCCGACTCCGTCTTCGCAAGAGCTTGTATATTTCCTTTTTCTACCGCTCCCATGCCATTTTGATATTGCCCGTAAGGGCAATATCGGGGCGCGGCGGTTGGCGCGATCTTGGGCGCGGCCGACGCCTTTGACCTCGGGCGGCTTGCAATAGAGGCAAAAAGGGCACCGACGACGATGGCCCCCAGCCGCCGTTCAGCTACGGCGGCAAAGATCAGGTCTGAGGCGAGCCATGGCGGGTAAAAGATTTTCGCCGTCTGGCAGTGATCAACTCACCGCAAATTTTGCCGAAGTGGCGATCCGGCTCGGGGTGCTGGCCCTCCTCCTTTACTGGTCATTGGTGCTGGTACGTCCGTTTATTTCCATGGCTATCTGGAGCATCGTGATAGCTGTCGCGCTTTATCCAGTTTTCAATTGGGTGGCCTTTCGGCTTGGCGGACGACGCCGACTGGCGGCTATCCTGATTACAATTTTGAGCCTGGTGACCGTCATCGGTCCGGCGACCTGGCTTGCATTGGCGCTGGTCGAAAGTTTTCGCACGATTTCCGAGCGAATTGACTTGTCGACTCTCCCCGTTCCAGCACCGCCAAAGTCGGTGAGAGACTGGCCGCTGATTGGCGATTCAATTTATCAATTTTGGGATCTCGCCGCGACGAATTTCAAGGCCGCATTCGGCAAGCTTGCCCCTCAACTCAAGCCGCTCGGCAGCAGCCTGCTCCGCACAAGCGCCGATACAAGTATCGGGGTTATCAAATTTATCGCTTCTATCATTCTTGCCGGATTTCTCTTTTCGCCGGCGCCGACGATCGTCGACGCCGTGAAGACATTTGCGCGCAGGCTCAATCCAGCACGTGGCGAGGAATTCATCACGCTGGCGGGAGCTACTATCCGCTCCGTATCACGGGGTGTCATCGGCATTTCGGTATTGCAAGCCTTGTTAGCGGGCATCGGACTGGTGCTTGCCGGGATTCCGCACGCAAGTTTTTTCATCGTCGTCACACTGATTCTCGGAATAATTCAGATTGGCCCGGCAATTGTCCTGATTCCCATCATCATCTGGAGCTGGACCGCAATGGACTCGACAACGGCACTTCTGTTCACGGCCTACATGGTGCCCGTCAATTTGGTCGATAACGTTCTGAGGCCCATTGTGTTGGGCCGCGGATTGAAAACCCCGATGTTGGTGATTCTCGTGGGCGTTGTCGGCGGGACGATCGCTTACGGGGTTACCGGGCTGTTTCTCGGCCCTATTGTCCTCGCCGTTATTTGGGAGTTGCTGTCCGCGTGGACGCGCGAAACGCGAACGAGTTGATCGAAGGAATGCGCCAGCCGCCATTTCGTACTATGCACCATCGTACAATCGACCCTGCCATGCGCGCAATTTAACGTATTCCAGTGCGCTAAATGTATTGGGGGCGAAAGTGTCTATTGTTCAGAACTTCGTCAAAGCGGCACCGGAAATATTTCTTTTTTTGGCCATTGCGATCGGCACGGTTCTGGGACGCATCCGCTTTCGTGGATTTACGATCGGTGCCACCGCATGCACCTTGATCGTCGCTGTTGCATTGGGACAAATTGGAGAATTCGTTATTCCGTCTCTTTTAAAATCGATTTTTTTTGGATTTTTCGTGTTCACAATCGGCTATCGATCCGGCCCGGAATTTTTTGCCTCGTTAAGTATTCGTACGCTTTCACAAGTCGTGCTGGCGCTCGTTATTGGAATCACCGGACTGGCCGTCGTCCTGACATTTGCGTTTATATTGAAGTTTGATCCCGGTACGGCGGCCGGCGTTGCCGCCGGCAGCCTAACGCAATCATCAATGATGGGCACGGCATCGGGTGCTTTGGCACAACTCGGCTTACCGAATGAGGCATTGCAGCAGCAACAAGCCAACATCGCCGCCGGCTATTCGGTCACGTATATTCTCGGCTACATCCTCGTTCTGCTTTTTGTTCCGCTCGTGGCGCCGCGGCTAATGGGTATCAATTTAAAGCAGGAAGCAATGAAACTCGAAGCGGCCCTTTCTGGGGGTGCCGAGCCAAAAGAAAAAAATCTGATCTATCGCAAATTTCAGGCGCGGGCGTATGAAGTGTCCGCCGGCGCCGGCAAATCGGTCGCGGAATTGGAGAGCCAGATTGGGCGGCGCGCCGTGATCGAACGCATCTTGCGCAGCGGTAAAGATATCGAGACGAAACCTGATGCTCGCCTCCAGGCCGGCGACGAAATTCTTCTTGCCGGCCCAACAGGTGCAATTGTTGCCGCACATTCCGTCGTCGGGGCCGAGATCGAAGGCGAGCACGTCATGCGTTCGGTTCCTGGCGAGGTGCTCGAAGTGCTCGTAACGTCCCGCGACCTGCATGGCCGGACGTTGACAGAAATCGTCGAGCGCGTTGGCGATTCCGCGCGCGGCGTATTCTTGCGTGCTTTGACGCGGCATGGCCAGGACGTCCCTTTGACGCCGCGGACGCGCATTTACGTTGGCGACGTCATGACGCTGATTGGATTGTCCCACGATCTCGGCCGGGTTGCAGCGAAGGTTGGGCAGGTCATGCGCGCGGGCGACCGTATCGACGTCGCCTTTGTCGCTTTCGGTCTTGCAGGTGGCCTGTCGATCGGCTTGCTCAGTTTCACGTTGGGTCCGGTCCCATTGACTCTTGGCGGCGGCGGCGGCGCACTGATAGCCGGGCTTATATGCGGCTGGCTGCATTCTCGCCGGCCTACAGTTGGAACGATCCCCCCGGCCGCGCAGCAGACGCTCGCCGACATCGGCCTCGGTGGGTTCGTGGCGGCCATTGGATTGGTAAGCGGCCACGCGGCCTGGATTGCAATCCAAGCGCATGGCTTGATGCTGCTGATGGTCGGCATCGTCGTGACACTGACTCCTATGGTTGTTGGAACGATTTTCGCCCACCGCGTCCTGCGCATGAACCCGGTCATTATTTGTGGCGCACTCGCAGGCGCAATGACCGTGGATGCCGCGGTGGCCGGATCCTGCGAAGTCGCAGAGAGCCAAACCCCGGTACTCGGCGTCGCTGTGCCGTATGCCATCGCCAATATCGTATTGACCGTGCTGGGACCCGTAATTGTCGGCGTCACATCTATCGGCTAATTTTTTCCGAGCCTCACTATCGCGAGCGGCCAGCAATGCTCTATCGCACTGAAAACAGAATCTAGGAACTGAGCTAACTCGTTCGGCCAATTTAATGGACGTGAATTCGTGGATATCTTTTTATTGGTGCTTGCCGCGCTTTTTCCGGTGGTCAATCCTCCCGGATCCGCACTTGTATTCCTAAGTTTGACCAAGCGGGCGACGGCCGAAGCCCGGCGATCGCTTGCGCAACGCGTTGCCATAAACGCTTTCTTCGTCATGGCGGGATCACTCCTCGCCGGCGCATTCATCCTAAAGTTATACGGCATTTCAGTGCCGGTCCTCCGCGTGGCCGGAGGATTGATCGTCGCCGTGTCGGGTTGGCGCCTGCTCAATGAAGGCAGCATCAAATCAATCGACGAGACTCCAGAGCAAGGGCGAAGGGTCGATTACGCAAACCAAGCCTTTTATCCCTTGACGCTGCCGCTAACGACCGGACCAGGCACGATCGCGGTCATGATCAGCTTGGGATTGTCACGGAGCGCGTATTCCGACCATACGCAAGATTTTCGTTTTTTGCTGGCCGGCTTGTTCGCAACGATCGCTATGGCGGTGATGGTTTATGCGTGTTTCGCCTATTCGCACTGGATTGAAAGGGTGCTTGGGCGTGGAGGCACGGACATAGCGGTCCGCCTATCTGCGTTTATTCTATTTTGCTTAGGCGTCCAGATTATTTGGACCGGCGCCAGCGATCTTCTTCGCGTTGTGATCGCGCACTAAGGCGCAAAACTGAATTTTGTTGGTCCTCGCTGGACGCTCTATCGGTTGACGCGCAACGCTCGCCCAGGGGCCGCGCCGCCACCCGCGCGGAGCGCGAGCACATGCGCGGTCCAGAGTTTTTTCACTGCCCCAAAGGACAATATCCTAGCCGCACAATCTGCAGTTCAAATTGCCTGAAGAGCGCCTTGACCCAACAGGCGTCGGACGATGCGCCGAGCAACGCGTCGCGTCGCGACATCTCGCGCCTGGGACAGCCGGCAACGCTGACGGAGATTTCGGCCATGGCAAATGGAGCAAAGCATTCCGACGGTCGAATTGATCAGTTTTTTTCGGGTCCGAGCGCGCGCGCCGATCGCTGGCGCGACTTGGTGAATGTGGCGCAAGCCTGGGTGGCCGGAACGGAAACGCGTTTAGGCTTTGAGACGGCGATCTCAGACCTGACGGCAACCGAGCAATTTCACGCTTACCCGGGACATCGCCTGATCGCAGCTCTTTACGATCGATCGGACGCGGACGACGCTCGCGGCGCGCTCGCGCTGGCGACGCGGATCAGTTCATCCTTGCTCACGCGGTCCTTTCGCAAACACGCGGGCGATTGGGAGGTGAACGAGGAAGGCGATGAAGGCGTGCCGGACTTGCTTCCCCCAGCTCTCGGCCGCGCCGACGGCCGTCGGCCCTATTTCGAAACCTTGATTGTGACGGGCATTTCGCCGGAGCGCTGGCCGGCCCTCGCTACCGAGTGGCGCGGCCTGCGGCGGCCGCTCGACGGCTTCATCCACGAGCCGGTGTTCGTCGGCAGCGTCGAAGATGCGTTTTGCGCGACGATGCTGAACCCCGACCTCGCGGCGGTGGTCGTCAATGAGGGGTTTGCGTTCAAGTCGCGTCACGATGCGCCCGTGTTGCGGAGCTTGTCGGCATCGCTGGAGCGCGAATACACGGCCGATTTCTCGGCGCTCCAGTTGACACGCTTGTTGAAGCGCGTGCGGCCCGAACTCGACATCTATGTGGTGTCGAACCGGCGCGTGGAAGAACTCGCGGGAAGCCCGATGGCGGACGCGGCTCGTCGTATCTTCTACTCGGTGGAAGAGCTGCTTGAGCTGCACTTGGCCATTCTCGAGGGCGTGCAGGATCGCTACAGCACGCCGTTTTTCGACAATCTCAAGAAGTACGCGCAGCGGCCGATTGGCACTTTCCACGCGCTCCCGATCGCGCGCGGCAAGTCCGTCTTCAAGTCCGATTGGATTCGCGACATGGGTGAATTCTACGGAGAAACACTTTTCCTGGCTGAGAGCAGCGCCACGACCGGCGGCCTCGACAGCCTTCTGGAGCCGACAGGCAACATCAAGGTCGCGCAGGAGAAGGCCGCGCGCGCCTTTGGCGCCGACCATGTGTTCTTTGTTACCAACGGCACGTCAACGTCCAACAAGATGGCGGTGCAAGCGCTGTTGGCGCCGGGCGATATCGCTATCGTCGACCGCAACTGCCACAAGTCGCATCACTACGGGATGGTGCTTGCCGGCGCCCAACCGCTCTACGTTGAAGCATTTCCGATGACGGAATATTCGATGTACGGCGCCGTGCCGCTGCGAACGATCAAGGAAGCCCTGCTCAATCTGAAAGCGGAAAACAGGTTGCACAAGGCCAAGATGGTGGACCTGACGAACTGCACCTTCGACGGCCACATCTACAACACGCGGCGGGTGATGGAAGAATGCCTGGCGATAAAGCCGGATCTCATCTTCCTGTGGGACGAAGCGTGGTTCGGCTTCGCGCGATTCTCGCCGTTCCTACGGCCGCGCACCGCGATGGGCGCGGCGAACGACATCGACGCCTGGCTGCGCGATCCGGCGTCGGTCGATGCCTATGAGAAGCAGCAGGCCGAGCTCGGCAGCAATCCGTCGACCGAGACGCTGCTGAACGCGCGGCTCATTCCCGATCCGCGCCAGGTGCGCCTACGCGTCTATCAGACCAATTCGACGCATAAATCGATGTCCGCCTTGCGGCAAGGCTCGATGCTGCTGGTGAAGGATGTCGAGTTCCACACCGTCGAAGCGCAGTTCCACGAAGCGGTGTTTACGCACGCTTCCACCAGCCCCAATCAGCAGTTGATCGCAAGTCTCGACGTCGCGCGCCGGCAAATGGAACTGGAAGGCTATGGTCTGGTCGGCAATGCGATCGAAGTCTCATTAGCGATCCGCCAAGCCGTCGCCAAGCACCCGTTGATTTCGAAATATTTCAAGGTCCTTGGCGCCGACGGCATGGTGCCCGCGCAGTATCGGCAAAGCGGATTCACCGATTTCCTGGCGCCGGGAGCGAACTGGGCCATCGCCCTTCGCAGCATGCAAGAAGACGAGTTCTGCCTCGATCCGACGCGCATGACGCTCGTTTGCGGCACCGCTGGATTCGACGGCACTCAATTCAAGGGCCTGCTGGCCAGCCGCTACAACATCCAGCTCAACAAGACCTCGCGCAATTCCGTCCTTCTCCAATCCAACATCAACAATACGCGGAGCGACGTCGCGCATCTCATCCGCGTGCTGGTGGAGATCAGTCAGGATATCGACCAACGCCTCGCGAAGGGCGGCCCGAACGTACGCCAGGCATTCGAGGCCCGGGTCAAGAGCCTGATGACGGATGTACCCGATCTGCCGAACTTCTCGCGCTTCCACGACGCCTTCCGGCACGACGCCGGCGACCGAACCAATGAAGGCGATATCCGCGGTGGATTCTACACGGCGTACGACGAGGCCGGTTGTGAACACATACGGCTCGCCGACCCCGAAATCGATCGCCGCTTGAAGGACGGTCCCGACTTGGTTTCCGCAAACTTCGTCATTCCGTATCCGCCGGGCTTCCCGATCATGGTGCCAGGTCAGGTGATCACGCAGGAGACGATCGACTTCATGCGGAAGCTCGACGTCAAGGAGATCCACGGTTACGTCGCCGCGGAGGGGTTGAAACTGGTGCGCCCCGAGGCTCTGGCGAAACTCGCCGGCGAAGCGCCGCGGCGCGCCGCATGAATGAGGAAAATCCGCTCGACCGAAATGCCGGTTGCTATTGCGGCTGATCTTTCGGTGGGGACCGAAGCAACTTGGGAACGCAGCTAATGATCCACGCGACAGCAATACCCAATGCTGTTTCGAGCAACCTTTCGAAGGCGAGATGCCACGGATCGATACCGCGAGAGAGAATAACGATGGCGGACGTATAGCCTGCGATCCTGAATACTTCCGATACGCGAAAGAAGTGACACAGAAGCATGGCGACCAAGATGCCCAGTCCGACGGTCCAGACGCTTTGCGGCAGCACCATCGTGAGTATGGCGCCAGTAAAGGCGCCGATGGCGCTTGCGACCATACGACGCCAGCCGAGAAGCGTCGTCTCGGCCGGCGAAAGATCGGTCACGATGATTGCGGCGACGGCCGCATAGATCGGAAATTGGAGTCCAAAAAACTGTGCAATCGCGAGCGACAGAACGGCAGCAACCGAGGCCCGGACCGCCAACTGAATGTGTATGACCGGAATCAACATGCGGCGTGCCCACAATGACGAACAACTCCAAAGCCTACCACATTTACGGGTGATATCATGATCGACTGGCTTTTCGCGACACTGAAGCAGTATCCGGAAATCGCCATCTTCCTCGCGCTGGGGTTGGGCTATTACTTCGGCTCATTCACCTTCAAGGGTATCGGCCTCGGTGCGGTGACGGCGACGTTGATTGCGGCGGTGATCATCGGCCAGATCGGCATCACGGTGACCGGACCGCTTAAGCCGTTCGCCTTCCTGATGTTCCTCTTCGCCATCGGCTACGGTGTCGGTCCGCAATTCGTGCGCGGTATCGCGCAGGATGGCGTGCCGCAAGCCATCTTCTCGGTCGTTCAGTGCGTGTTCTGCCTGCTCGCGCCGTTCGTCATCGCCAAAATCGCTGGCTATGACGTCGGCGCCACCGCAGGCCTCTATGCCGGCTCGCAAACAATTTCCGCGTCGATGGGCCTTGCCACCGATGCGATCAACCGGCTCGGCCTGCCCGCCGACCAGGTCAAGCCGATGTTGGACATCATGCCGGTCGCTTATGCCATCACCTATATTTTCGGCACGGTTGGGTCGGCCATCATCATCGCGCTCATCGGGCCACCACTCCTCGGCATCAACCTCGTCGAAGCGTGCAAGCGCTATATGGAAGAGCGCGGCGGCGGGAAGGCTGCAACGGGAGCCGGCACGGCCTGGCATCAGTTCGATCTGCGCGCCTATCGCGTGAAGCAGGACGGGCCGGCGGTCGGCAAAACTGCGGAACAGGCGGAAGCTTTGGTACCGAACGAACGGGTGTTCGTCGAACGCGTCCGCCGCAACGGTGAAATCATCGAGGCGGGACCCGACACGGTGATCCAGGCCGGCGACATCGTCGCGGTCGCAGGCCGCCGCGAAGTGCTGGTCAACATTCTCGGCGCGGCAGCCGAAGAGGTCGAAGATCGTGAGTTGCTGGCCGTACCTGCGGAAGGTGTCGATGTCTACGTCACCAGTAAGGACGCGGATGGCAAGACCCTGGCCGAGTTGTCCAAGATGCCGATGGCGCGCGGCATCTTCTTGCGCAGGATCGCGCGCGGCGCCATCGCCACCGAAATCCCGATCCTGCCCGACACCAAATTGAACCGGGGCGACATTGTCACCTTGGTCGGCCGCACCCAGGATATCGCGAAGGCAACCCAAGCGCTTGGTGTGCTCGACCGCCCGACCGATATCGCGGACGTCGCGTTCATCGGCGGCGCCATCACCATCGGCGCATTGCTCGGGGCGTTTGTCTACAAGGTCGGCGGTATCCCGCTGACGCTGTCCACCGCCGGCGGCGCGCTATTCTCCGGATTGTTCTTCGGCTGGCTGCGTTCGGTTCGGCCGACTTTCGGGCGCATCCCCTCACCGACCGTGTGGTTCATGAACTCGGTCGGCCTCAACATCTTTATCGCCATCGTCGGGATCTCGTCGGGTCCGGCCTTCGTGGCCGGCTTGCAGAAGCTCGGCTTTAACCTCTTCCTGTGGGGCATCGTGGCGACATCGGTTCCGCTGTTCCTAGGGATGTTCGTCGGGAAGTACGTGTTCAAATTCCACGATGCGCTCTTGCTCGGCATCGTGTCCGGCGCACGCACGACCACCGCCTCGCTCGGCATGGTCACCGATCAGGCCAAGAGCCAGATCCCGGCACTCGGCTACACGGTCACCTATGCCGTCGGCAATACGCTGCTGACGATCTGGGGAATGATCCTCGTCATGATGCTGAGCTAGGCGCGAAATCGTCCTTCTTTTGGTTCGAACATACACAGAATTGGGAGTGCTACATGGCTGACATCCTCACACTGAAAAAATTCGAGGCGCTGGGTCCGTTTGAGATCAAGAACGAGCTCCAAGATCTCGCCAAGAAAACGTCCCAGACGACACAGTCTGCATTCCTGAACGCCGGCCGCGGCAATCCCAACTGGGTCTCGACCACGCCGCGAGAAGGCTTCTTCCTGCTCGGCCAATTCGCCGTCACCGAGAGCAAGCGGGTCATGGAGCACTCCCCCGGAATTGGCGGAATGCCGGAAGCCAAGGGCTGTGCATCGCGCCTCGATGCGTGGCTTGCGAAGCACATGGACATGCCCGGCGCGGAATTCTTGTCCTCGATGGTGAAATTCGCGATCGAGACCTTCAAGTTCGAGCCCGATGCCTTCGTCCACGAGCTTGTCGATTCGATCATCGGCGACCATTATCCCGTGCCTGACCGCATGCTGGTGCACAACGAACGGATTGTGCACGAATATCTGATGTGGGCGATGTGCGGCAAGCCGCACCCAGCCGGCAAGTTCGACATTTATGCGGTCGAGGGCGGCACCGCCGCGATGTGCTACATCTTCAAATCGCTGAAGGCCAATCGATTGCTGTTTCCGGGCGACACGATCGCACTCGGCACGCCGATTTTCACGCCTTACATTGAGATGACGCACCTGGAGGACTACGCCCTCAAGGTCGTGAACATCGCGGCGCCGCAGGAGAACCGTTTCCAGTACAGCGACGCCGAGCTCAAGAAGCTGGAAGACCCGAAGATCAAGGCGTTCTTCATCGTCAATCCCGGCAATCCGAGCGGAATGGCCATGAGCCGGGAAACGATCGCCAAGCTGGTGAACCTGGTAAAGACCAAACGCCCCGACCTGATGCTGCTGACGGACGACGTCTACGGAACGTTCGTCAACGATTTCCGCTCGCTGCTCGGTGAGCTCCCGTACAACACCATCGGCGTCTATTCTTATTCCAAATATTTCGGCTGCACCGGCTGGCGCCTGGGCACCATCGCGGTCCACCAGGACAATATCTTCGACAAAATGATCGCCAACTTGCCGGCCGAGCATGTGAAGGCACTGGATAAGCGCTACGGCGGCCTGACCCTCGAACCACGCAAACTCAAGTTTATCGATCGTATCGTTGCCGACAGCCGCGACATCGCTCTCAACCACACTGCGGGGCTCTCGCTGCCGCAGCAGGTGATGATGACCATGTTCTCGCTTTACGAGTTGATGGACGTCAAAAAAGAATATCAAAAGGCTTGCATGGAGATCGTCCACAACCGCGCCATGGCGTTGCTCGGAGGGATGGGCCTCGAGGTTCCTCCGAACGCGAACTTCGATGCTTACTACGGCCTGATCGATTTTGAGTTCTGGGCCCGCAAGAACATCGGCGATGAAGCGGTTGAATACCTGAAGAAGAATATCCATCCGCTCGACCTCGCCTTCCGGTTGGCCGAGGCACACGGAATCGTGCTGCTGAACGGCGGCGGATTCGACGCTCCCAATTGGTCGCTTCGCGTGTCGTTGGCGAACCTGCCTGATGAGGCCTACGAAGATATCGGCCGCGGCGTCAGGGCGATCGCGCGCGGATACAGAGATGCCTACGAGGCGTCTAAGCCGGCGTCGAAAAAGAAATCAGCAATGGCGGACACCTGAGGCGATGAAGGCATCGACTGCGGCACATCCTTATCCAACGCCAAAGCTACATCTGCGTTGGCAAACCAAAATCGGGAGATAACGATGCGTGGTTTTTTTGGACCGAAAGTTTTGGCAGCGATTTTGACGGCAATATTCACGCTTACGAACGTCCCTTCGCAATCCTATGCGGCGAGCGGCACCGTACGCCTGAAAGTCTCTAAGGTGGGGTTCATCGTTGGCGTCGGTGGCGGCTCGGGCACGCTGACCTTCCAGGGCAGAACTTATCGGCTGAGCGTCGGCGGTGTGAGCGCCGGCACCATCGGCGTAGCGGGAGCCGACTTGATCGGCACCGCGACCAATCTACGAACCGCGCAGGACATCGTTGGCAGTTATTCGGCCGCCTCCGCCGGAATTGCAGTAGCCGGCGGCGGGAAAGCGGTGACGCTCCGGAACGGCAATGGCGTCGTTCTGACGCTGCACGGACGGCAAGTCGGGTTTGAGGCTTCACTCAGCCTGAGCGGACTGACTATTTCAATGCAGTAGCATCGAGCGCGACAGTCATCGATTGGAAAGAAAGATGGTCCGAAACACGTTGATATGTCTTGCCACTGCGGCATCGCTCCTCTTTGCCTTCGCAGAAAGGCTGAATGCGCAGACGATTGGATATGCCGAAGCCGTCGGCCAATTTGGCGCGAATTGCTCCGCGGATATTGCCAAATATTGCAAAACGGCGGCCCTTGGCGGCGGTCGCGTTCAACAATGCCTGGAACAAAATCAGGCACATGTTTCGCCAAGTTGCAAAGCGACCTCGGCTGCGCTCAGCGCTCTCTTGAAAAAGCGGGCGGCGGCGCGGGCTTCCGTGCTGAGCGTATGCGACTCTGATATTCGCCGACTTTGCGCCGGGATTCAGCCGGGCGATGGCAACTTGATGGAGTGCTTTTACAAGGCCAAGCGCAACACAAGCGCCAAATGCCAACAGGTTGTCGCCGACGCGGGCTTCGAGGTTTCTCTTGCGGCAGGTCCGGTGACGGATCAAATCCATTTAAAGTCGAACGACATTCTCAGTAGTCTTCAGGGAGTCGAGGCCGCCACTTCCGGCATTAGCGCGGCGAGCTTGCGACAACTTGCCGCCCAGGGGATCCATGACCCGGCCCGGGCCGATCGGATGAACAGAGCGCCGTTGTCCGAACAGCTTGGCAACCTCGCGCAGCTCACTGTTGCCATCCAGTTCGATTTCGACTCGGCGCGAATCCGTCCGAATTCATTCCGAGCCGTCGGGCTCATGGCGGACGCACTGAATCACCCATATCTTCAGGGTTATTGCTTCCTGGTCGTCGGACATACGGACGCAAAAGGAAATCGAGAGTACAATCTCAAGCTCAGCCAACAACGTGCCGATGCCATTCGCGCGGCTCTGACAAACCCGTTCGGCATCAATCCCGCCCGTATTGCGGCCGTCGGCCTCGGTGAAGAGCAGTTGCTCAATCGGAGCAATCCTGACGCCGCGGAAAATCGGCGTGTGCAGCTGATCAATATTGGAACGCTACGATCCGGCGCGTGTGCGAACTAGCCACTAAAGGAACGCATGCTCCGCGTTTGAAAGAAGGATTATCCGCTCGTTGAAAGTAGACGATATCGACGAGTGGGTTTGTGGAGAGGAGAAGAGTACAATGTCGTGGGCAAAGTCGACGCTAGTCGCATTCCTTCTCCTGACGCCAGTCAGCGTGATGGCACAAGCGCAGAGCCCCGCACCGCCCGCGGCGCCCCCACAGGCGCCAGCGGCGGCGCAACAGGCCCCACCGGCGGCGTCACAACAGCAGGACCTTAAACCCGAGGAACTCGAAGCGCTCGTCGCGCCGATCGCGCTCTATCCCGACACGCTGCTGGCCCAGGTCCTGATGGCATCGACCTATCCGCTGGAAATCGTACAGGCCGACCGCTGGGCCAAGGAAAATAAAAACTTGAAGGGTGACGAGCTCAAGGCGGCAGTTGATAAACAGGCGTGGGACGAAACGGTCAAGGGCCTGGTCGCGACACCGTCCGTGCTTGCTATGATGAGCACGAAGCTCGATTGGACGCAGAAGCTGGGCGATGCCGTTCTTGCTCAGCAGCCGGACGTGATGGATGCCGTTCAGCGATTGCGAACGAAAGCAGACAGCAACAAAAAGCTTACGTCGACGAAAGAGCAGAAAGTCACCAAGCGGCAGGAACAAGGCAAGCAAGTCATCGTCATCGAGCCGACGAACCCGAACACACTTTATGTGCCTTACTACGACCCGGCCGTCGTCTATGGCGGCTGGCCATATCCCGCATATCCGCCCTACTACTACTATCCGCCGGGATATGTCGCCGGAGGGATTCTCGCGACTGGTCTTGCGTTTGGAGCAGGTTACGCTCTCGGCCGCTGGGCATCCGGTGGAAATTACTGGGGCGGCAACGTCAACTGGAACAATAACAACATCAACATCAACCGCCCTCAGGTAAATCCACTTGGCGGAGGCAACTGGCAGCACAACGCAAGCCATCGCCAGGGTGTGAAATATGCCAATCCGCGGGTTCAGCAACGGTATGGCAATAACAATCTCCGCGGCGGGAGCCAGGGCCGGGCGGATTTCCGTGGCCGGGGCGGCGATCAGGTTCTCAGGCCAGGTGGCGGACAGCAACGGCCAGGTGGCGGACAACAGCGGCCAGGCGCCGGACAGCCTGGTGCGGGGCAACGACCGAGTGCGGGACAAAGACCCGCCGGAGGGCAACGACCGACCGCCAAGCAGCAGCCTTCCCGTGGACAGGGCGGCGCGCGGCCGTCATCAAGTCGGGGCGGCAATGCCCTTGGCAATATAAGTTCAGGTAGCGCTGCCCGCGCGGCATCCGCGCGCGGGAGTGCGAGCCTTGGCAGCCGCGGCGGAGGAGGAGGAGGAATGCGCGGCGGTGGCGGCGGAGGGATGCGTGGCGGTGGCGGCGGCGGCGGTCGTGGCGGCGGTGGCGGCGGGCGGCGCTCCGACATCCGGCTCAAGCACGACATCGTTCTGCTTGGTCATCTCGACAACGGTCTTGGCTTCTACCGCTTCGCCTACAACGGCCACGACAAGATCTATGTCGGCGTCATGGCCCAGGAAGTGCAGTCGGTCAGGCCTGATGCGGTCGTCCGCAGCGGCGACGGTTACCTGAGGGTCTACTACCGGAAACTCGGTGTGCCGTTTGAAACCTACGACCAATGGATCTCGACGGGAGCAAGGATTCCCAGCACCCACATGCATTGACTGCCCCACCGAGGGCACAGGATATCGTCGACAAATTTGAACCAGTGGTGACACGGTCATGAAACAAAATATCTCGTTTGCTTCGCGCTGCGGTCTGCCGCGGCTTGGCAAGATCTCACCATGCTCGATAGCGGTCATCCTGTTGACGTCGCTATCCGCCGCCAATGCTCAACAGGCCTTCAAGACTCCCGAAGACGGCGCAGCAGCGCTTGTCCGCGCCGCAAAGGACGCATGGCCGAACGGCGTGGTCGACATACTCGGCAAGAGCAGCGCTGAAATCGTCGCGTCCGGCGACAAAGTCGCCGACGAGGCCACGCGTCAGAAATTCATTGCGACCTACGACGCAAAGCATCGGGTTGAAATGGAAGGTGACGCCAAGGCAATTATGGTCATCGGCAACGAGGACTTTCCACTCCCGATTCCTCTCGTGCGCAAAGATGGAATGTGGCGGTTTGATACGGAGGCCGGGCGCGCGGAAATTCTCGACCGCCGCATCGGCCGCAATGAACTCGATACGATCCAGGCCTCCCTCGCCTATGTCGATGCGCAGAACGAATATGCCGAAAAGGATCGCACCGGCGCCGGCAAAGGCGTTTATGCGCAGCGCATCGTCAGCACTCCCGGCAAGAAAAACGGCCTCTACTGGCCGACGTCGCAAGACAACGACGAAAGCCCACTCGGCGAGCTCGTCGCGGAAGCCGCCGCCGGCGGCTACCGAATCGGTGCTGGACGCGCGCCGTTCCACGGCTACTACTTCAAGATTCTCACCGAGCAAGGTCCAGCGGCGCCTGGCGGCGAACTAGATTATATCGTCCACGGAAAAATGATCGGTGGATTCGCGCTGGTGGCCTATCCAGCTGAGTACAGAAACTCCGGCGTGATGACGTTTATCGTCAATCACACCGGAACCGTCTTTCAGAAAGATCTCGGACCTCGCACGGCTCACATCGCGGAGCGAATGACCATTTACAATCCTGACAAGACTTGGAAGGCCGTCGATGCCACCACGCTGAAAGACTGACCGTAAATGAACTAACGATTTGCCGCCGACCACGACGACGGACACTTCAACCAGAGGAGAGGCGAAAATGAGGAAATCGGCACTGCTATTCACGTTTGTCCTGCTTTCGGCTGGGCTAGCGCCGGCGAGCCACGCAGAAACGATCGATATGTCGAAGTTGACGTGTGCGCAGATTCTGCAGGGCAGCGCCGATTCAACGGAAGCGGCAATCTGGATCAGCGGCTACTACAACGGAATGCACAAGAACAGGAAGCTCGATCTGCAGAACTTCGAGCACAATGCCAAAGTGATCGTCGAGGAGTGCCGTGCCGATCCAAAGAAATCAGTCATGAAAACCATCGACACGATGCTATCCCGCAAATAGGCCGAAAGGCCGGCTTTCGCGGCACAGTATTTCTCGCCATTTTCTGTCAAAACGGTATTGCCGTTGGCAAAGCTGTTGGTCGACCAGTACGGCCCGCGGCAACGGGGCGACTTCGAAATGGTGGGCAGATGCGACGACGGCGTTGCTCTGCCCACTATGAGCCGGCCGCCTTCTTGAGTGCCTCCATCAATGCTTGTGACCGAAACGGCTTTCGCAGAAACGCGACGCCGCCGACCGCATCGGCCTGCTTTTTGATCGCCGGGTCGTCGAGGCCCGTCATGAATATGACCGGATAGGTGAATCCGTCGGCCACCAATTGGCGCACCAATTCCACGCCGGAAATGTCGCCAAGTTCGACATCAACGAGGAGATAAGCCGCATTGCACGTCGAAGCGTGACACAAAAATGTCTCAGCCGAATCGAAGGTGAGCGCACAATAGTCCAGCTTTGATAGAAGCGTCGCGATCGACGCGCGCAATTCGGGATCGTCGTCGATAACCGCCACAATTGTTTTTTGATCTGACATCAAGATCCTATCCACCCGCCGCCGGGCTTTCCGTTCGATGATCAAAGATTGATTTCTGCTGAAAAACGGGTTCGTCTACGCAACGTCCGCTCCATTCGCACCGTCAATAAAGTGATTTCCGACTCAGGTCTTGTTAGGATCTGCCAAAGTGTTGGCCATATGCGCCACCCTGACCGAGGCGTCCAATGAGTAGACGTCATATTGCTAAACTCGGCTCGATTCCGAGCGCCGCTGGAACTCTAACGCGGCTTGCTTATACGCGCGTCAAAACGGGCGGCCTCGATCCGCGGCCGTTTCTAAAAAGCGCAAACCTAACGCTTCAGCAGATTAAGAATCCACACTTGCGGCTCAACGTGAAGGACCAAATCAGATTCCTCAATTTCATTGCCGGAGCATTGCGCGATGAACTGTTTGGATTTCATCTCGCACTGTCGTCAGATCTGCGTGAATTCGGCGTACTGTATTATATTGCAGCGTCTTCCGAACGACTGAGCGAAGCATTGCAGCGCCTCGCGCGATACGCATCCATTGCGAATGAAGGCGTATCGCTCCGATATCTCAGCGGCAGAACTCCTGGTTTGACCATCCGTTACGTCGGCGTGAGCCGACATATAGATCGACATCAGATCGAGTTTTTCATGACGATGCTGGTTCGCCTGTTCCGTCATCTGACGGGCAACAGACTGGTCCCGACCGGAATTAAATTCTCCCACAGGAGAGAAGGCGGGGACCGGGAGCTGACAAGATTTTTTGGAAGCGATGTTGAATTTAGTTCACACGTCGATGAAGTTTTGTTTACTCAGACCGATTTTGATATGCCGATCACCAGCAGGGATCCTTACTTGAACAGACTTTTGGTCACGCAGGGTGAGGAGGCGCTCAAGCGGCGGAGAGTAAAGCGAGGCTCGTTCCGTACGGCAGTAGAAAATGCAATTTTGCCATTGCTGCCACACGGCAAAGCCAATCTTGACGAAATCGCGCGGCGGCTCGGTATAAGTCAGCGAACCCTCGAGCGAAGGCTGTCCCGCGAAAAGCTGACCTTCTCCACCGTATTGGGTGAGCTAAAGACCGACCTCTCAAAGCGCTACCTGGCCGAAGACAACCTCTCGATTTCTCAGGTTGCGTGGCTGCTTGGCTATCAACAGGTGAGTTCTTTTACTCACGCCTTCAAACGTTGGTCCGGCAAATCACCTCGCCAGGCACGCTTGCGATCGGTCGCAAAGGCGAGCTGACGCAGTCTAGTTTTTGCAAGGAAGCTGCTTGGCCCCTGAGCCGACGGCCCTTATGCCGCTCATGAAATGCCAACGCGCGCTTCAGGTTTGCCCCCAACCAGATGACATATTTAAGAAAACCGCCGGAATCCGGCCAAAAAATCTGCTTGCCCCCTTCCGGTTTAATTGCTTCGATACACATCCTACACTTGTGGTAATTTGTTGCGGCCATGCGGGGGTGCATTGATGGCCCTGCAGACGATTGGGGATGCGTCTAAATTTTCACTGGCGTCGCTCACGCCGACGACGTGGCAACGCCGGTTGACGCTAACGATTGTCGTCCTGTTGCTTGTTGCCAGCACCGTGGCAGCTCCATTCGGAGCAATCCAATTGCCGGCCGTCGATGGCTTTATCCCGGCCAGCGAAGCCGTGATCGCGATCATCGACCTGCTGACCGCCGCCCTCCTCGCAAGCCATGCCACGACCATTGGTTCACGCGGCCTGCTTTTGCTCGCCGCCGGCTTTTTGTTCGAAGCGCTGATCGTCATTCCTCACGGTCTGACATTTCCAGGCGCTTTTGCATCGGCCGGCCTGCTCGGCGGCGGCCTGCAGACCACGGCATGGCTTTTCATTTTCTGGCATTTCGGCCTGCCTGCCGCAATTATCGGCTACGTCTATCTGCCGGACGAGCCGCACCCGGTGACGGGCTCGACCGTCTTTTGGACCGCAGCGCTCGTCGTCGGTCTCGCAGCCGTGCTCGCGTGGACCGCGGTGTCGCATGGCGACACGCTGCCGGCACTCATTGTCGATCGGCGCGGCTTTGCGCCCTTGGCAAACCAAGTTACCGGCTTCGATTTCTTGCTCAGTGTAGTTGCCCTCCTGGTGGTGTTGCGGCGGCGCCGAAAATCAGTTTTCGATCTCTGGCTGACCGTCGCGGCTGTCGCGCTCGTGGCCGAACTGGCAATGACGACCTTCGTTATCGCCAGCCGTTTCAGCGTCGGCTTCTACACAAGCCGCCTGCTGTCACTGGCTGCATCGACAGTCGTATTGATCGCACTGCTTGCAGAAACCGTCCAGCAGGGCATGCGTCTCGCGCGCACAAATCTGGCGTTGCAGCTTGAGCGCAGCCGCAAGGTGGCGACGTTGGATGCAGCGCTCGCCGCCATGGCGCACGAGGTAAAACAGCCGCTCACCAGCATCATTTCCAACGCCGAGGCGGCGCAGCTCATGCTTGATCACGCGGCGCCGGACCTCGAAGAGATCCGCGGGATCGTCGGCGAAATCATTGACGGCAGCTACCGCACCGATGAGATCGTCAAAAATGTTCGCAGCCTGTTCCGAAACTCCCGTGAGGATGTCCAGCAGGTGGACATGAACATGGTCGTCAAGGGCATCCTCCACGGCCTGCAAAACGACCTCGCCGATCACCGCGTCACGTCACGCGTCGAGCTGGAAGGCGAACTGCCGACCATTCTCGGCCACAAGGGTCAGCTGCAGGAGCTGATCGTCAATCTAATCCATAACGCGCTCGACGCGATGAAGAGCGGTTCGACCGTCGGAGGAAGCCTCTACGTGCGAACGGAGAGACGCGGCAGCACGGCAGTCGCTGTTTGCGTGCAAGACACGGGCCCCGGGATCGCGCCCGAACAGATGGACCGGATATTCGACCCCTTCGTGACCACGAAAAAGGACGGCATGGGTATGGGCTTGGCGATCTGCCGGATGATCGTCGAACGGCACGGTGGTGAGCTTTCCATGTCTCCCGATGTCGACATCGGGGCGCGCTTCGAGATCGTCCTGCCGCTTGAGCCGCCGACCGACCCTGACCAACCGTCGCCTGAGCAGGCGGTTGTTGTCGTGACCCCCACGCAGCCGTTCTCCAACCCTGCCGACGAGCCCGCGACGCGCCCGCTGTTGGTGCCGGAGGGAGCGATCCGTGGATCGTTCCCTGCCGACAAGGTGATAGCGAACGCAATGACTTCTCCGCTTTTTTGAGCAGCCGTTAGGGTCAATCACGCGACCCGTGATCAACACGTGATCTTTGTCGACAAGCGGGCTTAGATCTTTGCCGATAGCCGGCTCGCTGAAAAAGCAAGTTGGGATTGGGAGATTGGGCGACCGAGCTTCAGCACCTCAAATCGCAGAGAGTGGCTGGCTGGGGCGGGAGGAATCGAACCTCCGAATGGCGGAATCAAAATCCGCTGCCTTACCGCTTGGCTACGCCCCAATACCGGTGAGAAGCCGCGCCGAATCCATTCCTCGCGCGCGTGGCGCGGACCATAGCGGCGCGCACCCGCCGGATCAACGCCCGGCAACGGCAATATAAGGCAGAAACGCGGCCATTTTCGCCTCGCGTTGACCGGCTCCCTACCCTGGCTAGGATGAACCATGACCTACCGCGCGCCTGTCGCCGACATCGCCTTCGCGCTCAAACATGCCGCCGGCCTCAAAGCCGCCATGGCGGAAGGGCTTTACGGCGACCTCGACGAGGCGATGGTCGAGCAGGTGCTGGAAGAAGCCGGCCGTTTCGCCGGCGACGTGATCGCGCCGCTCAACCGCGTCGGCGACAAGTTCGGCACCCCGTTCAAGGACGGCGCCGTCACCACTCCGCCGGGCTGGAAAGAGGCCTACACCGCCTGGGCTGCGGCCGGCTGGAACGGGCTCGCCGCCCCGGCCGAGTTCGGCGGTCAGGACCTGCCGCACGCGCTCAACGCCGCGTGTGTTGAGATGTGGAACGCAGCGTCGATGGCTTTCGGCATTGGCCCGGTGCTGACCATGGCGGCAATCGACGCGCTGCACGATTTCGGCAGCGACGACCTCAAGCAGCGTTATCTCGAGAAGCTCGTGACCGGCGAGTGGATGGGCACCATGCAGCTCACCGAGCCGCAGGCCGGCTCCGACGTCGGCGCGCTGCGCACACGCGCGGTGCGCGCTGAAGACGGCACATATCGCATCACGGGTTCGAAGATCTTCATTACCTATGGTGAGCACGACTTAACCTCCAACATCATCCACTTTGTGCTTGCTCGGTTGCCCGACGCGCCGGCCGGAACCAAAGGTATTTCGCTATTTCTCATCCCAAAATTCATGTCCGACGGCACGCGCAACGACGTGCGTGCGCATTCGCTCGAGCACAAAATGGGCATCCATGCCTCGCCCACCTGCACCATGGTCTATGGCGACAAAGGCGCCTGCGTTGGTTTCCTCATCGGCGAGGAAAACAAAGGCATGCTCGCGATGTTCAAGATGATGAACCGCGCCCGGCTCGCCGTCGGCTTGCAGGGCGTCGCCGTCGCCGAACGCGCGACGCAACAGGCGCTCGCCTATGCGCGCGAGCGCAAGCAGGGCTCAGGCGGCGCCATCATCCACTACCCCGACGTCAAGCGCATGCTCTTGACCATGCGCGCCCTGACCGGCGCGGCGCGGGCGGTCTGCTACGCCACCGCCGTCGCTATCGACCGCTCGCAGCGCGGCAAGACGGACGCGGCGCGCAAGGCCGGCGATCAGCGCGCCTCGCTGCTCACCCCGGTCGCCAAGGCGTTCTCGACCGATATCGGCATCGAAGTCGCGTCCCTCGGCGTGCAGGTCCATGGCGGCATGGGCTTCATCGAGGAGACTGGCGCAGCGCAGCACTACCGCGACGCCCGCATCGCCGCCATCTACGAGGGCACCAACGGCATCCAGGCGATAGACCTCGTTACGCGCAAGCTGCCGATGGGCAGCGGCAAGGTCGTCGCCTCCTATATCGATGAATTGCGGGCGAGTGTCGCGGCGGTGAAGGCGAGCAATGTACCGGCCTTCGGCGAGACCGCGGCGCGCCTTGGCGAGGCCGTCGACAGCCTGGAGCGCGCCACAAGGTGGCTACTGGCGCAAAAATCCGCCGACACGGCGCTCGCCGGCGCGACGCCCTATCTGCGGCTGTTCGGCGAGGCCGCCGGCGGCTGCATGCTGGCCGATCAGGCGCTCGCCGCTTTACGCGAAAACGGCGACGGCGCGGCGCGCGTCGCGTTGACGCGGTTCTTCGCGGAAAATATCGCCATGCAAGCCGCGAGCCTCGAACGCAGCGTCACCGAAGGCGCCGACAGCATCAATTCCGCGCAAGCCGCGCTGGCCGAATGACCGAACTCGTCATCATCAGCGACGACGGGCCGGTGCGCACCGTGCGCATGAACCGTCCGGACAAAAAGAACGCCCTTACACTGCCGATGTACGACACCATGGCCGCAGGCATCGAGAGCGCGCCGCAAAATCCGGCGCTGCGCTGTCTGCTGATCGCCGGCGCGCCGACGGTTTTCTGCGCCGGCAACGACATCGGCGATTTCCTGCAGATGGCGATGGGCGCCGGCGCACTGGGCACACCGATCCTGCGTTTCCTCTACGCGCTGGCGCGCTGCGAATTGCCGCTGGTCGCCGCCGTGCAGGGCAATGCCGTCGGCGTCGGCGCCACCATGCTGATGCACTGCGACCACGTGGTCGCCGCCGACAATGCGCGCTTTTCGACGCCCTTCGTCGGGCTCGGCCTGGTGCCGGAAGCGGCCTCCAGTCTTCTGGCACCGCGGTTGATGGGCCAGGCGCGTGCCTTCTCGCTGCTGGTGATGGGCCGGCCGCTTGGTGCCGAAGAGGCCAAAGCCGCCGGACTGGTCAACACCGTCGTCGCGCCAGACGCCGTCGAAGCCGAAGCCATGAAGGCCGCGCGCGCGATCGCCGCGCTGCCGCCGCAAGGCGTTGTCGCCTCACGCCGATTGATGCGCGGCAAACCCGACGACATCGTCGCGCGTATCGACGAGGAAGCTGAATTGTTCAAGACGCGCCTGAAATCGGCCGAGGCGCGCGCCGCCTTCGAGGCATTTATGACGAGAAAAAAGTAGCGATGTCCCTTCAAGGCAAGACGCTGTTCATCACCGGCGGTTCGCGCGGCATCGGGCTCGCCATCGCGCTCAGGGCCGCCGCCGACGGCGCCAATGTGGCGATTGCCGCCAAGACCGTCGAACCGCATCCCAAGCTCGAAGGCACCATCCATACCGCAGCGGCGGAGATCGAAAAAGCCGGCGGCAAGGCGCTGCCGATTGCCGCCGATGTGCGCGACGAGGCCTCGGTCAAGACGGCGCTCGATGCGACTGCGGCGAAATTCGGCGGCATCGACATCGTCGTCAACAATGCCAGCGCGATTTCGCTCACCCCTGTCGCCGCGACCGACATGAAGCGTTTCGACCTGATGAACGGCATCAACGCGCGCGGCACGTTCATGGTGTCGAAATATGCGCTGCCTTATCTCGCCAAGGCGGCGAACCCGCACATTCTGATGCTGTCGCCGCCGCTCGACATGCAGACCCAGTGGTTCGCGCCGCACACCGCCTATTCGATGGCGAAATTCGGCATGAGCCTCGTCGTGCTCGGTCTGGCCGGCGAGCAGCGCGGCAAAATCGCGGTCAACGCGTTGTGGCCACGCACCACCATCGAGACAGCGGCGATCAAGAACCTGCTCGGCGGCGACGCCATCATGCGCATGTCGCGCAAGCCGGCGATCCTGGCGGAGGCCGCCTATCGTATTTTCAACAAGCCGAAGACGTTCACCGGGAACTTCCTCATCGACGACACGTTCCTCGCAGGTGAAGGCGTCACCGACTTCGATCAATATCGCGTCGATCCGAGCCAGCCGCTGCAGGTGGATTTCTTCGTGCCGGACAATATCCCGCCACCGCCCACGGTGAGCCTGAGGCCTCTCTCGTCATCCTGAGGTGCGAGCGTCGCGAGCCTCGAAGGATGGCAGCCCGGGCCGTCGCCCTTCGAGGCCCTCGCTACGCGAGGGCACCTCAGGGTGACGGGGATAGGCCTTTCATGCGGCGACTTGAGCGTCTAAGTGTAAGCAATGTCCACTTTGCTCATCACGCATCCCGCCTGCCTCGACCATCTCACCCCCGCCGGCCATCCCGAACGGCCCGACCGTTTGCGCGCGATCGCGCAGGCGCTGGAGGACGAACGGTTCCAGAGCCTGACGCGCGAGCAAGCGCCGCGCGCGCCGCTCGACGTCATCGCCCTCGCCCACCCAATGGAATACATCGAGGCGATCCGCGACGCCTCGCCGCAAGAGGGCCTGGTGCATATCGACGCCGATACCTCGATGTCGCCCGGGAGCTATGAAGCGGTGTTGCGCGGCGCCGGCGGCGCCATGCACGCGGTCGACGAGGTGATGAACCAGAAGGCCAGCAACGCCTTCGTCGCCGTTCGGCCGCCTGGCCATCACGCCGAGACGGCTCGACCCATGGGCTTCTGCCTGTTCAACAACGCGGCCATCGCGGCGCGCTATGCGCAGCAGCGTTACCACGCCGAGCGCGCGGCCATCGTCGATTTCGACGTACACCACGGCAACGGCTCGCAGGATATTTTCTGGGCCGACAAAACCGTGATGTATTCTTCCACCCACGAGATGCCGCTGTTCCCTGGCACCGGCGCGCTCGGCGAGCGCGGCGACTTCGACACCATCGTCAACGCGCCTTTGTCGGCGGGCGACGGCGGCGACGTGTTCCGCGAGGCGTTCGAGACCACGATCCTGCCGCGCCTGCGCGCCTTCAAGCCGGATATCCTGATCATCTCGGCGGGCTTCGACGCGCACACGCGCGACCCGCTCGCCAATCTCAATCTGGTGGAAGCCGACTTCACCTGGGCGACGCAGAAATTGATGGACGTTGCCGATTCATGCGCGCAAGGACGCATCGTGTCGCTTTTGGAAGGCGGTTACGATCTACAAGGGCTCGCGCGTTCGGTCGCCGCCCACGTCACCGCGCTGATGCGCGGCTGATCATGCCGTAAGGCCGCCATCGACCGGCCAATTGACGCCGGTGATAAAACTCGCTTCATCCGAGAGCAAGTAAACGCACAGCGCGGCGATTTCTTCTGGTCTGCCCAAACGACCAAGCGGTATGGCCCTGCTCATTTTATCCTTCGCGCCATGCGGATCGCGGGCATTTTGGGCCATGCTGTCCACCATCGGTCCCTCGACGAAAGCCGGACACACGGCGTTGCAACGCACGGGCGGCGTCAACCGCGCGCCGTGGAGCGCCACCGATTTCGTCAGCAGCGACAGCCCGCCTTTCGAGGCGTTGTAGGCGGCAAGATTGTGCCCGCCGACCAGGCCCGACACCGACGACAGATTGACGATAGCGCCGCCTCTTTTGCGCAACAGTGGCAACGCGTATTTGCACCCGAGGAAGGCGCCGTCGAGATTGACGGCAAGCACTCTGCGCCAGGTGGCAAAGTCGAGCTGCTCGACGGTACCGACCGCGACGATCCCGGCAGCATTGACCAGCCCATCCAGCCGGCCGTGGCGCTCGCCGATCTCGTCGGTGACGCGTTGCCAATCGGCCTCCGAGGTGACGTCGAGCGCCACGTCGCCGGCAAGGTCGGTGGCGATTGCCGTGCCGCCGGCTCGCGACAGCGCGGTCATCACCGCCGCGCCGATGGCGCCCGCCGCCCCGGTCACCAATACGACCTTGTTTTTCAGCTCGGCCATCTGCTAGGCGCTCCGGGTGAACTGCGCTATCGTCAGTGTCGAGCATTCCAGGCAAGATGTCATCAATGGCCGAGACCACCCATCCCGACGTGAAGAAGATGCCGTTCGAGCGGGCGATCGAGGAGCTTGAATCGATCGTCAAGCGGCTCGAGGAAGGCAAGGTACCGCTCGATGAATCGGTGGCGATCTACGAGCGCGGCGAGGCACTCAAGCAGCGCTGCGGAGAATTGCTGCGCCAGGCGGAGGCCCGCGTCGAGAAAATCACGCTCGATTCCTCCGGCAAGCCGGCCGGCAGCGAACCGCTCGACGTGGACTGAACGCCCGCTCAGGTTGTTCGCCTGCCCCTACGATGACACCACAATTCCTGCTGCGAACCGCCCGGTTTGGCCGCCCGCACAGCCTCTGGCGGGCAGCGGAGGCCGCGCGATTGGGTCAATTTGAACCGGATTCTGCGTCCGGACGTTGAATTGCAGGGAGCCGCGGAACTGGTGTAGATCAAAGTTCCAACCGACCATCTCGCGGCAACTTCCGGCACATTGATTGTGGAGTGAACGTTTGACCGAAACTTCCAAAACACCCCTGCTCGACCGCATCCACCTGCCGCACGACGCCAAGAACTTGTCGACGGTGCAGCTGCGCCAGCTCGCCGACGAACTTCGGACCGAGACGATCAATGCGGTTGCGGTGACGGGCGGTCATTTGGGTGCGGGTTTGGGTGTGGTTGAGCTGACGGTTGCGCTGCATTACGTGTTCGACACGCCGAACGACCGGCTGATCTGGGACG
>DASUGZ010000125.1:0-29525 GCA_036273755.1 Pseudolabrys sp. | reverse complement strand
CCCGGTTGCGCGCGCCGAGCTTGCGCGCGCCGACGCGGAGATAATGCTGGGCCATGCTCTTGCTGACGTTAAGCGCAGCCGCCATCTCGTCGGCTGTCTTTCCATTCGCGAATAGCTTGAGCGCTGCCAGTTCATTAAGATCCAACGGTCGCATCGATACCTGTAAGCCCCGAATGTTACCCGACACGGCGGTCGAACGATCAGATAGGCAACCGATCGCTCGCAATCGACGACATGACAAAGAATTAACGCCGAGTTCCGAATTGGAACCGGCGCCGCCTTAAGGCTCGCGTGTCATTGTGGCCTGGATATGGGCGCGCGATGGCAAAACTGGCGACACGCGCGAAGCGAATGTAAAATCCGCTACACCTGTTCGGCGTTGAGATAAGCGAGCCGCGCGCCGCAGAAGGCGCAGATGAGACCGAGGCCGAGCGCGGTCAGGCCGGCGATGACGTCCACCGTGCCGCCAAGATTGTCGCTCTTGCTCATCACGCCGCCGGCGGTTGCTGCGGCAAACACCAGGGCAATGAGAAAGCCGCGGGCCAGCCGGTAGACGAAATCGCGCTCGCGTGCCGCCGCGATCAGGTAGGCGCCCGTGGCCCAGGCGCCCATGAAGCCGGCCGCCGCAATTGCCCACCAGGCGAGCGCCGAGACGAACTGTGGCCGCGTGCTGGCGGCGGCAT
Organism: Pseudolabrys sp.; assembly: GCA_036273755.1. Lineage (GTDB taxonomy): Bacteria > Pseudomonadota > Alphaproteobacteria > Rhizobiales > Xanthobacteraceae > Pseudolabrys. Next base: position 28,842 of record DASUGZ010000125.1, on the reverse strand, counting down.
CGCGCAGCACCGCATCGAGTCCGACACCGAACACCGTAAGCAGGATATGCACAACGAGCGCCGCGAACACGCCGCAGGCGACGGCGGCGGCATAATGCAGGCGGCGCAGGATGTCGGTGTCCATGGGCTCGATCCAATAGCGTCCGCGCCGCGGCAGGGGAAGGGCCCGCGGTGGCCGGCCCCGGCAAAATGCCGAACATCCGCGCTGATCGGGCGTTTATCCTCACACCGGGGGCAGGGACGAAGCAGCAATGGCGCCGGACCAGGCGATCGTGAGCAGCGACATTCCGGCGCGACTCGACCGGCTGCCCTGGGGCCGCTTCCACGTGCTGGTGGTGGCCGCGCTCGGCGTGACCTGGATTTTGGACGGCCTCGAAGTGACGCTCGCCGGCAGCCTAGCCGGCGCACTGAAGGAAAGTCCGGCGCTGCGCTTCGGCAATGCCGACATCGGGCTTGCCGCCAGCGCCTACCTCGCCGGTGCCGTGCTCGGCGCGCTGTTCTTCGGCTGGCTCACCGACCGGCTCGGCCGCAAGAAACTGTTCTTCGTGACGCTGACCGTCTATCTCCTCGCCACCGCCGCGACGGCGACGTCGTGGAATATCGCGAGCTTCGCGCTGTTTCGGTTTATCACCGGCGCCGGCATTGGCGGCGAATATGCCGCCATCAATTCCACCATCCAGGAATTGATCCCGGCGCGGGTGCGCGGCTGGAGCGACCTCGTCATCAATGGCAGCTTCTGGATCGGCGCCGCGATGGGCGCGCTCGGCTCGCTGGTGCTGCTCGATTCGAACGTGATCGATCCGGACTATGGCTGGCGGCTTGCGTTCCTGATCGGGGCGAGCCTGGCCCTGGTGATTTTCTTCATGCGCATGTGGATCCCGGAAAGCCCGCGCTGGCTATTGACGCACGGCCGTATCGAAGAGGCGCACCGCGTCATCGAAGGCATCGAGGCGCGCTTCGATGCGCTGCCGCCGGCGCACGATCTGCCGCGCGTGCGGCTGCGCACGCGGCGCGCGACGCCGCTTCGAGAGGTGGCGCAGACGCTGTTCAAGCGCCATCGCCAACGCACGCTTGTGGGCTTGAGCCTGATGGCGGCTCAGGCGTTTTTCTATAACGCGATCTTTTTCACCTATGCCCTGGTCCTTACCGATTTCTATGGCGTGCCGTCCGGCCATGTCGGCTGGTACATCCTGCCGTTCGCGGCTGGCAATTTTCTCGGCCCTGTGCTGATCGGCCGCCTGTTCGACACCAAAGGGCGGCGGGTCATGATCGCCTTCACCTATATCGTCTCCGGCGTTTTGCTCGCGGCGACCGGCTATCTGTTCGCGCGCGACCTGATCACGGCGCAGATGCAGACCCTATGCTGGATGTTCATCTTCTTCTTTGCTTCCTCGGCGGCAAGTTCGGCGTACCTCACCGTGAGCGAGACCTTTCCTCTCGAAATTCGCGCCCTGGCGATTGCCTTCTTTTACGCGGTTGGCACCGGCATTGGCGGCATCGTCGGACCGTGGCTGTTCGGCGTCCTGATCGATACCGGTTCGCGCGTCAGCGTATTCGGTGGCTATCTGCTGGGGGCGGCGCTGATGATCGCTGGCGGACTGGTCGCATGGCGCTGGGGCGTCGATGCCGAGCGCAAGCCACTCGAGGCGGTAGCGCGGCCGCTGACGTTTATCGATTGATCACTTCCGCGCGCGGCGCGCCGAGAGCTTGAGGGCCTCGCGGAAGTCGGCGCTGCGGCCGTACTTCTTTAAGAGATCGCGGAAGGCTTCCTCGGTGATCTCGGGGATGTCCTTCATCTGCTCGCGCGCGAGCACGCTGATGGCGTTCCAGGTGGCGCGGTCGAAGGGAATGCGCTTGCCGATGAGGTCCGTGGCGGGTTTTGCCGCCTTGGCTTTACGCCTGCTTTTCTTTGCCATGGGCTTTCTCGCTAGGCTGCCAAGTCGCGCATGATCTTGTAGAGCCGCGCCTGGCCCTCGAAGCCGATGCCGGGGCGGTCGGACAACGAGATAAAGCCGTTCTCGATGCGCGCATCGTCGGCAAAGCCGCCGAAGTCGCCGAACACGCCAGGATAGGACTCGGCGCCGCCGAGCCCGAAGCCCGCGGCGATCGCCAGCGACATCTGGTTGCCGCCGTGCGGAAAGAGGGTCGAGCGCGGCCAGCCATGGCGGGCGAGCATCTCGAGCGTGCGCCCGTACTGCACGATACCGTAGGCCTGCGGCGGATCGATCTGGATGACGTCGTTGCGCTCCGGCTTGAGGCCGCCGAAGCGCACCAAGTTTTCCACGTCCTGCGTCGAGAACAAATTCTCGCCGGTCGACAGCGGCGGTTTGTACGTCGCGGCGATCTCCGCCAGCAGCGCGAAATCGAGCGGATCGCATGGTTCCTCGAACCAGCGCAGATTGAACGGTGCGAGGCCCTTGGCGTAAGCAAGCGCGTCCTCGCGGCCGAACTTGGAATTGGCGTCGACCGCGAGCTGTGCGCCCTTGGGCAGGATCGATTTGACCGCCTCAACGCGGGCCAGATCGTCGGCAAGTGCCATGCCGCCGACCTTCATCTTGACCATGGTGTAGCCGGCATCGAGATGACGGCGCATCTCGTCCTGCAGGTCCTTGGTGGTCTTGCCCGGCCCATACCAGCCGCCGCCGACATAGCAGAACACTTTCTCGGCGCGCCTGCCGCCATTGAAGCGTTCAGCCAGCAGCACGTGCAGTGGCTTGTCGACGGCCTTGGCGAGTGCGTCCCAGATTGCCACTTCCATGGTGCCGACGCCGACCGAGCGCTCCGAATGCCCGCCGGATTTCTCGTTCTGCATCATCGTGGCGAGACATTTATCCGGCGCGATCAGTCCGGCGTCATCGGCGAGACTCTCGGGCTTGGCTTTCAACAGACGCGGGATGAAGCGCGCCCGCATCTGCGCGCCGCAGGCGTAGCGGCCGGTGGAATTGAAAGCGAAGCCGCAGACTGGTTTGCCGTTGCGGACAACGTCGGTGATCACGGCCACCACGGACGTCGTCATTTCGCTGAAATTGAAGCTCGAATTGGCGAGCGTCGAGTTGAGCGGGATCGCCGTCTCGCGGATGTCGACGATGCGCATCGGCTAGGGCCGCAGTCCGAGGATTTGCCGCGCTTCTTTCGCCGTCGCCAACTCGGCGCCCATGTCGTCGAGAATGCGCACGGCTTTCTCGCAAAGCGCGGCGTTGCTCGGCGTCAGCTTGCCTTTGCTGAGATAGACGTTGTCTTCCATGCCGACGCGCACGTGACCGCCGAGGAACCAGGTCGTCGCCAGCATGGGAAACTCCCAGCGGCCGATGGCGAAGGCCGCCCACATCGCGTCGGACGGCAGCAGCGAGTGCGCGTAGATCAACGTCTGCGGCGTCGAGACGAAGCCATAGCGAACGCCCATCACGATCTGAAACAGCGGCGGGCGCTTGAGCACGCCTTGATCGAGCAGCACATGCGCGAGCTGGATATCGCCGGAATCGAACACTTCCAGCTCCGGCTTCGAGCCCGCCTCCTGGATCGCCTTGGCCATGATGGTCACGTTTTCCGGCGGGTTGATCACCGCGGCCGAGCCCGACCACATTGTGTTGAGGTCGAGCGTCGCGATGTCGGGTTTGAGCTCGACAATGTGTTCGACACGCTTGAGCGGCGGGATGAGGGTCGAGCCCGGGCCGGCGACGCGCGGATCGTCTTTACCCGGCACGAAGCGGCCGCCGGGGCCGGTCGTGAGATTGATGATCAGGTCGGTATTCTTCTGGCGGATGCGATCCACCGTCTCGCGATAGTGCGCGAGCTCCATGCTCGGCCGCCCGTCCGCATGGCGGACATGGATATGGGCGACGGAAGCGCCGATCTTGGCCGATTCCAGCGCGGCATTGGCGATCTGCTCCGGCGTACACGGCAGCGCGGGGTTCTGCTGCACGGTGGTGAGATTTCCGGTCACCGCGACCGTGAGGATCGTCTTCGTCGTCTGGGCCGCCATGTGCGCTTCCTGTCATTGACTGCTGCTGATTGACATTAAACAAACCCGGCAGGATGTTCTACGCCCGTTGCGGCATCGCAATGCATTCCTGGCGCGCGCCGCGCTCATCCCGACTTGTTCGCGAGACAATAGACAATAAAAGAGGAACGACCATGACGGCCCGCAAGCTCACCCGCAAAGACATGTCTGCCGCCGCGGAGAAATACAAGAATTGGGGCAAGTGGGGTCCGGCCGATGAGATCGGCACGCTTAACTACACGAGCGCGGAGGACATCGTCGCCGCCACGCGGCTGGTGAAGAAGGGCAAGGTGATCTCGCTCGCGCTCAACTTCGATTACACGGGGCCGCAGGGCGCCAAGAGCAAATATCCGGCGATGGGCCGCACCAATCCGATCCACACCATGATCCGCACCGGCACTGACGCCTATTCCGGCGTACTCGACAAGCGCGGCATCCGCGCCGCCGATGACATCGTCACCATGCCGCTGCAATGCGGCACGCAATGGGACGGCCTCGGCCATGTCTTTTATGAAAACAACATGTGGAACGGCTACGACTGCCGCGAGGTGACCAGCGCCGGCGCGCAGAAGTGCGGCATCGAGAAAACCAAGAACAAGATGGTCGGTCGCGGCGTGTTGCTCGACGTCGCGCGTTACAAGGGCGTCGAGTCGCTCGACGACGGCTACGGCATCACCAATGACGATCTCTACGGCACGGCGAAGAAGCAGAACGTGGCCTTGAAGCGCGGCGACTACGTCATCGTACGCACCGGCATGATGGAGCGCTGCCAGAAGGCAGGAAGCTGGGACGGCTATCCGGGCGGCGATGCGCCGGGCTTCGGCTTCGAAACGCTCGACTTCGTCAAGGACACCGAGCTTGCCGCGCTCGCCTCCGACACCTGGGGCTGCGAGGTGCGGCCCAACCCGGTGGCCGAGGGCGAGAACATCAATCAGCCCTGGCACTGGATCACGATCCCGATCATGGGCATGACCATGGGCGAGATTTTCGATCTCAAGGAACTCGCGGACGATTGTGCCGCCGACAAGGTCTATGAGTTTTTATTCGTGGCGCCGGCAATTCCGATCACCGGCGCGGTGGGCTCGCCGGTCAATCCGCTGGCGATTAAATGATCTCTCTCGGCCTCATCCTGAGGAGCCGCCGAAGGCGGCGTCTCGAAGGATGGGCCGACCTGATCCTTCGAGACGCCCTCGCTTCGCTCGGGCTCCTCAGGATGAGGGCGGATTGAGCAAGGAGCGCAACGATGGCAAAGCAATATCCCGTCACCCACACCGAAGGCGAATGGCGCAAAATCTTGACCCCCGAGCAATACGAGATCATGCGCGAGCATGGCACCGAAATGCCGGGCTCGTGCGCGCTGCTGCACGAGAAGCGCGCCGGCACCTTCGAGTGCGCCGCCTGCGGGCAGCCGCTGTTCGCCTCCAAGCTCAAATTCGAGAGCGGTACCGGCTGGCCGAGCTTCAACGATCCGATTCCCGGCGCGGTCGAAAGCGATACCGACACCAGCCATGGCATGGTGCGCGACGAGGTGCATTGCAGCCGCTGCGGCAGCCACCTTGGCCACGTGTTCGACGATGGCCCGCCGCCGACGCATCTGCGCTACTGCATCAACGGCCTGGCGTTGAACTTCAAGGCGGATTGAAACGGACACCAATGAGCCAGGTCGGACACAATACCAAACGCATCGGCGCCGAAGTGCTTGCCGATATGCTGGCGGGCTACGGCGTCACCCACGTCTTCATGGTGCCGGCCGTCTTAAGGCGCACCTTCGCGGAGATGGAGCGGCGCACCAAGATCGCGCGCGTGCATTGTCATGGCGAGAAGTCCGCCGCCTACATGGCCGACGGCTACGCCCGCGCGTCGGGCAAGCCCGGCATTTGTATGGCGCAGGTCATCGGTGCGCTCAATCTCGCCGCGGGTCTGCGCGATGCGTATCTGGCGCATTCCCCGGTGCTCGCTTTCACCGGCGGGCGCGACCCCAAGACCAAGTTCCGCAAGGTCTATCAGGAGATTGACGACGTGCCGGCCTTCGAGCCGGTGACCAAACTCAACGCCACCATCGACGAGGTCGCCCGCATTCCCGACATGGTGCGCCAGGCGTTCCGCGTGGCGACGTCCGGCGCGCCGGGCCCCGTTCATCTGCAATTTCGCGGCAACGAGGGGCAACTCGATCTCGAGGAAGCCGAGATGGATGGCTTGGTCGAGGCGCAATTCGCTCGTGTGCCGCCGTTCCGGCCCGAGCCGGAATCCGCCCACGTCAAGACCGCGCTCGATATTCTGCAGAAGGCCGAGCGTCCGATCATTGTCGCCGGCGGCGGCGTGCGTGCGTCAGGGGCGGGGCGTGAGTTGGTGGCGCTTGCCGAAGCACTGCAAATCCCAGTCGCCACCTCGCTCAACGGCAAGGATTCGATCCCCGGCGTGCACCCCCTGTCGGTCGGCGTCGTCGGCAGCTATTCGCGCGAGACCGCCAACCGCGCGGTCAATCGCGCCGATCTCGTCTGCTTCATCGGCACCGAGAGCGGCGGCATGACCACGCATTTCTGGGCGGTGCCCAAAATCGGCACGCCGGCGATCCAGATCGACATCGAGCCGGAGTCGCTCGGCCGAAATTATCCTTTGCAAGCGAGCGTCCTGGGCGACGCCAAGAGCGTGTTGGTGCGCATGCTCGGTCAGATCGACAAATCGAGCGCGGCCAAGCGCGAACTCTGGATCAAGGAGATCGCCGCGCTGCGCGCCGATTGGTACGCCAAATACAAGGCGGCGCTGGAATCCGACAACGCGCCGATCCACCCGGCGCGCATCTGCGGCGAGCTGAGCCAGCATGTCCCCGACGATGCCATCGTCGTTGTCGACACCGGCCATGCCGGCATGTGGATGGGCGGTATGTACGACGTGCGCAAGAGCACGCAGAGCTATATGCGCAGCGCCGGCCATCTCGGCTGGGCGTTTCCTGCCGGCCTCGGCGCCAAGGCTGCGTGCCCGGACCGGCCGGTGGTGGTGTTCACCGGGGATGCCGGCTTTTGGTATCACATCGCCGAAGTCGAAACCGCGGTGCGCTGGAAGCTCAACAGCATCACTGTCGTCAACAACAACGGCGGCGGCAATCAGAGCAAGCGCGGCTTCGACCGCGCCTATGGCGGCACGCAGACCGAGCAAGCGCGCGAATTGTGGACCTACAATCCGATGAACTTCGCCAAGCTCGCCGAAGACATGGGTGCGCTCGGCATCCGCGTCGAACGCGCGAGCGATATCGCGCCGGCGCTGCAACGCGCGCTCGGCGCCGGCCGTCCGGTGGTGATCGACGTTGTCAGCGACATCGAGGAACTCGCGCCGACCGCCGTTTCCTGAAAGTGGCGGAGAGGCGATGTCGAGTGTAACGGCTGCGTAAGATCAAGCCTCGCCGATTTCCTTGAGGATTTCCGCGGTGTGCTCGCCGAGCCGCGGCGCGGGATGCTCGGAGGCGACGCGCCAGCCATCCATCACGATCGGCGTGCGCACGCCGGGGATGTGGCCGCTCTTGGCCGCAGCGCTCGGCAGCTCGAGCTTCATGCCGCGATGGACGACCTGCGGGTCCTTGAACACCTGGTCGAGGTCGTTGATCGGACCTGCCGGCACGCCTTGCGCCTCGAGCTTGGCGAGCAAATCGTCGCGCCTCATCTTGGACGTCAGCGCTGACAATTTGCCAATCAACTCCTCTCGGTGCTTGAGGCGTCCGACATTGTTCTGGTATTCCGGATTTTGTGCGAGCTCCGGCGCGCCCAAAACGTTGCAGAATTTGACGTATTGGTTGTCATTGCCCGTTGCCACAATGGCGTAGCCGTCGGCGACCGGGAAGACCTGATAAGGCACGATGTTGGCGTGCGCATTGCCGATGCGTTTCGGCACGTTGCCGGAGACGAAATAATTGAGCGCCTGGTTGGACAGCACACCGACCGTCGAGTCGACCAGCGCCGTATCGACATAGCAGCCTTTGCCGGTCTTTTCGCGCGCGGCGAGTGCTGCCAGGATGCCGACCACGGAATAGACCCCGGTGAAAATATCGGAAACCGGAATCCCGATGCGCGTCGGCTCGCCGTCGGCCATGCCGGTCAGATCCATGATGCCGCCCATGCCTTGCGCCATCAGGTCGTAGCCTGCGCGCTTGGCATAAGGGCCGTCCTGGCCAAAGCCCGTGACCGAGCAATAGATCAACCGCGGGTTCTCCGGCGCCAGACTTTTGTAGTCGAGGCCGAATTTGGCGAGCCCGCCGACTTTGAAGTTCTCGATCAGGACGTCCGACCGCTTGATCAATTTGTGCAGGATGCGCCGGCCCTCCGCGTCCTCGAAGTCGGCCTCGATCGAACGCTTGCCGCGGTTGGCGGAATGAAAATAGGCCGAGCCGAGGTGATTGCCGTCGGCGCCTTCGACGAAAGGCGGGCCCCAGCCGCGGGTGTCGTCGCCGGTCCCTTTGCGCTCGACCTTGACGACGTCGGCGCCGAGGTCAGCGAGCATCTGTCCAGCCCAAGGTCCGGCCAGGATGCGGGCGAGTTCGAGGACGCGGAGACCCGCCAATGGCTTCGGCATATCGAAAAACTCCTGAGGAGGCGGCAGGAAGGATGTTGGTCGGGGTTATAGAGGCATCATATGAGGCTGGCCAGTCCGCCGATACCTTAACGATGCCACAGGCTTACGGCCAAAATTGCTCGGGTCCCTATGGCCCTCAGCCGCGCCGCCAGCTAAGGTGACAATCGGGCGCGACCTAGCATTTTGGCTACTATTCAGATCAACGCGGCGGTGTTTCCGTCGCCAATAAAGATCAATGGGAGGATGCAAATGAGGACTCTAACGACAATTCTGATGGGCGCTGCGGCGGCCGTCCTGCTGTCGGCAGCGGCGCAGGCGCAAACCACGCTGCGGGCGTCGCACCAGTTCCCGGGCGGCAAGCACGACGTGCGCGACGACATGGTGCAGATGATTGCCAAGGAAGCCGGCGCGGCCAATGTCGGTCTCAACGTCCAGGTCTATCCGGGCGCCTCGCTGTTCAAGCCGAACCAGCAGTGGAACGCGATGGTCGACGGCCAGCTCGACATCTCGCTGTTCCCGCTCGATTACGCCAGCGGCAAGGTGCCGACCTTCTCGGCAACGTTGATGCCGGGCCTGATCCGCAGTCAGGATCGCGCCAAGCGCATCAACGACTCGCAATTCATGAAGGACGTGCGCGCCGAGATCGAGAAAAACGGCGTGATCGTCCTGTCGGATGCCTGGTTCGCGGGCGGCATGGCTTCGAAGGACAAGTGCATCAAGCTGCCGGCCGACCTGCAAGGCGCCAAGTTCCGCGCCGCCGGGCCGACCTTTGCGGCGATGTGGCAGGCGGCCGGCGCCTCGATCGTCAGCCCGCCGTCGAACGAAATCTACAATGCGTTCCAGACCGGCGTGGTGAGCGCGACGGATACGAGCCTCGGCACCTTTGCCTCGACCCGGCTCTACGAAGTCACCAAGTGCCTCACGGCGCCCGGCAACAACGCGCTCTGGTTCATGTACGAGCCGGTGCTGATGTCGAAGAAGAGCTTCGACAAGCTCAACAAGAAGCAGCAAGACGCCGTGATCAAGGCCGGCAAGGACGCCCAGGCCTACTACGAGAAGAAGGCCGAAGAAGTGAATGAGGAGGCCATCAAGGCCTTCAAGGACCACAAGGTCGAGGTCATCACGTTGAGCGACTCCGAATACAACGCCTGGCTCGACGTGGCGAAGAAGAGCTCCTACGCGAAATTCGCCAAGGATGTGCCGAACGGGCAGAAGCTGATCGACGAGGCTCTCGCCGTTAAGTGACGATGGCATCCGGCCGGCGAGGGGTTCGCCGGCCGGAGCCTTTTGGGGATACGCGCAGCACGCTCCGCTGCGTCGTTTGGGGACAATAACAACCATGGACGCTTACATTCGGGCGGTTAACTTACTGTCGCGCATCGCCGGCGTGATCGCGGCTTTCATGATCGCCGCCGCGGTTCTCGTCATCTGCGACATCGTGGTCGAGCGCTACATCCTGAATCGCACGACGATCTGGCAAATCGACGTCGTCACTTACTGCATCGTCGGGGCGACCTTTATCGGCAGCGCCTACGTGCTGATGACGCGCGGGCACGTCAATGTCGACGTGCTGCCGATCTATCTCGGGCCGAAAGCCCGCTACTGGTTTGCGCTGACCACGGTCTGCATAGCTTTCGCCTTCGTGCTGGTGCTGTTCGTGCTGTGCACGGCCTATTGGTACCAAGCCTGGGCGAACAACTGGCATTCCGACACAGTCTGGCGCGCACCGCTGTGGATACCGTATTTTTCCATGCCGGTCGGCCTTGGCCTGCTGGTTCTGCAATACGCCGCCGAACTGCTCGCACTCGTGACCGGGCGCGCGCCGCCTTTCGGCATCTCCGATAAATCCGCCGCCGCAGACGTCGTGCGCGAGCATGCGCGCGAAGCCTTGGGAGGCGCAGGATGAGCCCGACAGTCCAAGGTTCGCTGGTCCTCGTCGTCACGTTGCTGATGCTGCTGTCGGGAATTCCCGTCGCCTTCGGCCTCGGCGCGATCTCGATCATCTTCCTGCTGCTGTTTCATGGCTTCGACAGCATGCGTGTCGTCGCCGAGACCTTTTATTCCGGCCTTGACGATTTCACGCTGGTCGCCATTCCGATGTTCGTGATGATGGGCGCCGCCATCGGGTCGTCGCCGGCAGGCAAGGACCTCTACGAGTCGCTGGACCGTTGGCTTTACCGGCTACCGGGCGGATTGGTGCTGTCCAATCTCGGCGCTTGCGCCATCTTTGCCGCGCTCACCGGTTCGTCGCCGGCCTGCTGCGCCGCCATCGGCAAGATGGGAATTCCGGAAATGCGCCGGCGCGGCTATCCGGACGAGATCGCCACCGGCTCGATCTGCGCCGGCGGTACGCTCGGCATCCTGATCCCGCCGTCGATCACCTTCATCCTGTACGGTATCGCTACCGAAACCTCGATCGGCCGCCTGTTTGTCGCCGGCGTTCTGCCGGGCATCATGCTCACCGGCCTGTTCATGCTGTGGTCGATGTTCGCGATCTGGCGGCGCGGCTTTCGTTCGCACGCCGTCGACTTCCGCTATTCGTGGAAAGAGAAGTTTGTCTCGATCCCCAAGATCGCGCCCTTCATCATTATTATTCTGGGCGTGATGTACGCGCTTTATGGCGGCGTGGCGACGCCGTCGGAGGCGGCCGGTGTCGGCGCCGCGCTCTGCCTCATCATGGCGCTTGTGATCTACCGGCTGTGGCGGCCCGATCAAATCTGGCAAATCCTGCGCGACACCATGCGCGAGTCGGTGATGATCCTGACTATCATCGCCGCCGCCGTGCTGTTCGGCTACATGCTCACGTCGCTCTATCTCACGCAGACGTTGGCGCAGGCGATCGCCGATGCGCATTTCAATCGCTGGCTGTTGATGTTCATCATCAACCTGTTTTTGCTGGTCTGCGGCTTCTTCATCCCGCCCGCCGCCATCATTCTGATGACGTCGCCGATCCTGCTGCCGATCATCACAGCCGCCGGCTTCGACCCGGTCTGGTTCGGCGTTATCCTCACCATCAACATGGAGATCGGACTGATCCACCCGCCGGTCGGCCTCAACATCTATATCGTTAACGCGATTGCGCCAGACGTGCCCGTGACCAAGGTCATGTGGGGCACCTTGCCCTACGTCCTCTGTATGATGCTGGCGATCGTGATCTTGTGTATGTTCCCCGAGATCGCCACATGGTTGCCGAATCATCTGATGGGGGCCGGTAAATAGCGGGCTGTTGCCGGGCCGTCCGGACGGTCTTGGGAACTCGTGATGAACACGTCGTTTTTCGGCGAATTGCTGCAGACGATCTCCGAGCGCGGCCGCGCGCTTTTGGCGCGCAACCGGCGCGGCGACGCCAGCGCGCGGTCCGAGAGCCTGGTCGAGCTGTGCGAGGATCTGCTGTCGAGCCGCGGCGAGGCTTCCGGCGTCGCGCGTGCGCGCGAAATCGTCATCCGCTACGGCGAACTGACGACCGGCCCGCGCATTGCTTTCTTCGAGGCACTGCACGAGCGCTTCGGCCCCGATCCGGCGCGGCTGGAGGCCGCGGTCGCGGCTTGGCGCGACAAGCCATCCGACGCAACCGCCGCCGAACTCCATGCCGCCTCCGAGCCCCGCCGGCAGGAACTGTTCCGCAGGCTCAATCTCGCGCCCGGCGGCACCGCTGCGCTGGTGCGCATGCGCGAGCAGCTGATGGATGTGCTCGGCAACCGCGACGATCTCGGCCCGGTCGACGAGGACTTCGTCCATCTGTTCTCGTCCTGGTTCAACCGCGGCTTCCTGGTGCTGCGCCGCATCGACTGGTCGACGCCGGCGATCGTGCTCGACAAGATCATCCGCTACGAAGCGGTGCACCAAATCAGCGATTGGGACGATCTGCGCCGCCGCATCGATCCACCGGACCGGCGCTGTTTTGCGTTTTTCCATCCGGCGCTGGTCGACGATCCGCTGATTTTCGTCGAGGTCGCGCTCACCCGCGACATTCCCGACGCCATCGCGCCGATCCTCAGCCCCGAGCGCGAAGTCTTGGAAGCCGACAAGGCGCGCACCGCGACGTTCTATTCGATATCCAACTGCCAGCGCGGGCTTGCCGGCGTCTCGTTTGGCAGCTTCCTCATCAAGCAGGTGGTCGAGGAGATCTGCCGCGAGCTGCCGAAGTTGTCGACTTTCGTGACCCTGTCGCCGGTGACGAATTTCGCTGCGTGGCTCAAGCACGAGCGCGGTGTGGAAAGCTCGGCGGCCTTAAACGATGCCGACAAGGCGGTCCTCGCCGCCCTCGATACGCCCGGCTGGTGGCAGGACGCGGAGATCGCTGAACGCGTCCAAGGGCCGCTGACGCGCGCTGCCGCATGGTATTTCGTGCGCGCACGCAATAAGCGTGGCCTTCCCGTCGACGCCGTGGCGCGTTTCCATCTCGGCAATGGAGCGCGGCTCGAGCGCATCAATTGGCTCGCCGACACCTCGGACAGGGCGCTCGTCCAGGCGAACGGCCTGATGGTGAACTACCTGTATGATCTCGACGACATCGAGAAGAACCACGAAGCCTTCGCCGAATCGCGTACCGTGGCCGCTTCCGCCGCGGTACAGCGCCTGCTGCGCCCGCCGCTCGAACTGGTGCCCGTGGCGGGGTAGTCGCTACGACTTTCCGTACACCGGAACGACGGCGCCACGGGTGACCTTGTTGTCAGCCGAGGCCAAGAACAAAATCGTCGCCGCAACCTCTTCGACCTTGGGCCATTTGTCGAAATCCGCCTTCGGCATGGCCGTGCGGTTCGCCGCCGTGTCCATGATCGAGGGCGCCACTGCGTTGACCAGAATACCTTCTTTGGCGACTTCCTCGGCGAGCGCGACCGTGAGCGCGGCGACCCCCGCCTTCGACACTGTGTAGGCCGTCATTCCCGCGCCGGAACGCCACTCCAGCGCCGGCCGCGCCGCGACGTTGACGATACGGCCGCCGGTCTTCATGGCATTGACCGCGGCGCGGCAGCACAGAAAGCACGACATCAGGTTGCTTTCCAGCTGCGCCATCAACGCGGCCTTGTCGGTCTCCGCGACCTTGCCCATGGCGAAGCCACCGGCGATGTGGATCGACGCCCATGGCGCGAGCCCAGCATAGACTTTCGCCACGTCGTTTTCGTCGGCGAGATTGGCGATCTTGATCAGCTTGACGTCCGGCTGCTTGCCGTAGGGAAAGCGTTGCATCTCGGCGTCGTGGACGTAAGGCACGGTACAACTCGCGCCGGCGCCGATGAGCCTTGCCACCACCACAGTGCCGAGCGCACCGGTGCCGCCGGTGACCACCACGTGCTTGCCGGAGAAATCCACTAACCTCTTCCCCGCTTGACCCGCGTCGGTAGCACCTGGAATTCGATCCAGTTCGCCACCTCACTGACGCGTAACTTCTTGTCGAGCACGTTTTTGCTGATGCCGTGCCGCCAGGACAGGCGCTTGCACTGCGGGTCCTTGTCAAGCGTATCGAGATCCTCGGCGAAGCTACGCATGTCGGCTTCATTGGCGAAGAACCCTTCGCCAATGAGCCGCGTGCCGATGCGGCGTACGATCGCGGCGAGCTCGCGCAGCGGATATTCGGGGTGATACTGCACGCCCCACGCCACCGTGCCGTTGTGCTTGATCTCCACGCTCTGCACATCCGACATGGCGTTGGTGGCGAGCACGGTCGAACCCGCCGGCAGCGCCTCGACCTCGTCGAGATGCACGGTCGGGGCGTTGAACACGTCGAGCTTGCCGACATACATCGGATGCTTGCGTCCGGCTTCGGTGAGCCTGATACCGCGGCCAAAACCGATCTCACGGCCCTTCGGGTTTTTGCGCACGCTGCCGCCTGCCGCCGCGACGATCACCTGCAAGCCCCAGCAGGAGCCGAACACCGGCGTGCCGGTGCCGAGCGCGGAGCGCACCAGGTCGACCTGCCGCATGACTTCGGCGCCGCCGTTGTAGATATGCAAGGAGGAGCCAGTAATGGCGATGCCGTCATAGCCTTCGAGCGCCTCGCCGTCCGGCAGCGTCGCGGCCGGATCGCCGGGATGGCAGGCGTCGACCACCGCGCCCGGCAGCAGTTCGCGCAACAGGTTGGAATAGCCTTGGTGCGCCGGAGTTCCGCCCACCACGAGGTGGTCTGACAAGGTCTGCGGCGAGTTGCCTTCAATGACGAGCAGGCGAGGCGAGGGCATGGGGCGCTTTGGGACGGGCCAAAACCCGGGTTGAACGCGTGGAAGGGCGCGTATCAGGCAGACTTGATATGGTCAAAGCGCGGCGATTCTGCAATTGCCGCCGAATTGTGTGGCCTTGAACGCCTTTCGCGCGGGCGGTTCTTGAGGCCGCCATCTAAGCCGCCCATTCTGCACGGAACCAAGCGAATCGGCAGGACCATGGCCGACTACGACCTCGCCATCATCGGCGGAGGCATCAACGGAACCGGATTGGCTCGCGACGCCGCTGGCCGGCGCCTGCGCGTGCTGCTCGTCGAACAGAACGATCTCGCCTCGGGGACCTCATCGGCCTCGAGCAAGCTGGTGCACGGCGGCCTGCGTTATCTCGAGCATGGCGCATTCCGCCTGGTGCGGGAGGCGCTGCATGAGCGCGAGGTGCTGCTGTGCATGGCGCCGCACGTCATCCGGCCGCTGCGCATCGTGCTGCCGCCGGTGCCGGGCCTGCGCTCGGCGCTGCTGCTGCGGCTCGGGCTGTTCATCTATGACCACCTCGGCGGCCGCAAATTGCTACCGGCGACAAGCTATGTCGATCTCACGCATCATGCGGTCGGCCAGCCGCTCAAACGCTCGCTCCGCTACGGCTTCGAGTTCTCCGACTGCCAGGCCGACGATGCGCGCCTCGTCGTGCTCAACGCGCTCGATGCTGCCGAGCGCGGCGCCGATATCCGCACCCGGACCCGCTGCGTGCGCGCCGAACGGGCTGCCGAATGGGAACTGGTGCTTAACGCGCGCGGCCGCCGCCAGGTGGCGACGGCGCGCGTGCTGGTCAACGCTGCCGGCCCCTGGATCGGCGAAGTGGCCGATACCGTGATCCGGCACCCGCTGCCGGCACCGGCACGCCTGGTCAAAGGCAGTCACATCGTGGTGCCGCGCCGCTTCGCGCACGAGCGCGGCTACCTGCTGCAAGCCGCCGACGGCCGCGTGGTGTTCGCGCTGCCCTTCGCGGAGGAGTTCACGCTGATCGGCACGACCGACGAGAACTTCGTCGGCGACGTCAACGCTCCGGCGCCCGATGCCGACGAAATCCTCTATCTCTGTCAGACGGTGAACGGCTATTTCCGCGAGCAGATCACGCCCGACGATGTGGTGTGGGCATTTGCCGGCGTGCGTTCGCTCTACGACGACCACGCCAACAAGCCGGAGGATGTCACCCGCGACTACGTGCTCAGCCTCGATGCCGGCGACGGGCAGGCGCCGCTGCTCTCGGTCTATGGCGGCAAGATCACTACGTATCGGCGGCTGGCGGAGACGGCGATGGCCCGGCTGGCGCCGTTCCTCGGCACGCCGCCGCCTTGGACCGCCGGCTCGGCGCTGCCGGGCGGCGATTTTCCGGTCGAAGGCGTCGACAATTTGGTGACGGAGACGCTGCGCCGCTGGCCGTTCCTTGCCAAGGCGCATGCGCGGCGTCTGGTGCGTGCCTATGGCCGCCGCGTCGAGCGAGTTCTCAAGAACGCGCAAAGCATGGATGATCTCGGTCCGCGCTTTGCCGGCGATCTCACCGGCGCCGAGGCACGCTATCTGGTCGAGACTGAATGGGCATTCGATGCCGAAGACGTACTGTGGCGGCGCAGCAAGCTCGGCCTGGAAGCCACGCCTGAGCAGGTTGCCGCGCTCGATGCGTTCATTGCCGCATTGCGGTCGGCGTCGTGATCGCGCCCATGGTTTACAAAATCTTTCCGGATTTTCCCAATTTGTAGCGACCGGCTTTAAGCGCTCACTACGTCTTTGTGGTGTATTGGCGGCGTTCGTGCGGGGGCCAACGGACCGTCAATGTCGATCGGATCGAAACAAGCCGCCTTTCGTCTCGCCGCCGCCAAGATCCTGGTGGTGGACGACGAGCACTATATGCGCAAGGTCGTGCGCACCATGCTGCTCGGCATTGGCGTGCGCGAAGTGCATGAGGCCCCCGACGGCGAGACCGGCCTCGAACTGATCCGGCTCATGAACCCCGACGTCGTCATCCTCGACTGGCAGATGCCGGGAATAGACGGGCCCACCTTCGTGCGCATGGTGCGTGCGCCGAAATCGTTTCCTTACCCGAACGTGCCGATCATCATGCTGACCGGCCATGGCGATCGTTCCCGCGTGATCGAGGCCGTCAAAGTCGGCGCCGATGAATTCCTGCTCAAGCCGGTGTCGGTGAAGGCGCTGCAGGACCGGGTGTCCGCGGTGCTCAACAAACCGCGCAAGGTCGTCAAGAGCGGCGACTATTACGGGCCGGTGCCGCGCAAGCTGGCGGCCGGCATGCATGCCGCCAGCGACGACGTTGTCGCCAAGATCGTCTTGCTCGACTAATCTGCAGCGCTTTCAGATTCGGGGAACAACCTCGTCTTCCCATTCGGGGAGCGTTCCCCGCGTCGTGGAGACGTCGCTTGCCGGCCGCTCTCATCGCTATCGACCAGGGCACCACCTCGACGCGCGCCGTCGTCTTTGACGCGGCGCTCAGGCCGCTTGGCACGGCGCAGCAGGAGTTGCGCCAGATCTATCCGGCGCCCGGCGAAGTCGAGCACGACCCCGAGGAAATCTGGGCGGCCACGGTCGCGACCGCGCGCGAGGCGATGGTCAAAGCGGGGTTGACGGCAAAGGACGTCGCCGGCATCGGCATCGCCAACCAACGCGAGACGACGATGATCTGGGACCGCGTCAGCGGCAAGCCGATCTACAATGCCGTCGTGTGGCAGGACCGCCGTACGGCGAATGATTGCGAGGCGTTGCGCCGCGCCGGGCATGAGCCCGAGATCGCGGCCAAGACCGGTCTGCTGCTCGATCCATATTTCTCCGCCAGCAAGATCGCCTGGCTGCTTGAGCATATCGACGGCGCCCGTGCGAAAGCCGAAGCCGGCAGGCTCGCTTTCGGCACTGTCGATACGTTTTTGCTGTGGCGGCTCACCGGCGGCAAGGTTCATGCGACCGACGCCACCAATGCCGCGCGCACGCTGCTGTTCGACATCGGCCGCGGGCAATGGGACGACGATCTGTGTCGCCTGTTCGGCGTGCCGATGTCGCTGCTGCCGGGCGTGCGCGACTGCGCCGGCGAATTTGGTGTCACCGCGCCGGATCTGCTTGGTGCGCCAATCCGCGTCCTTGGCATCGCCGGCGATCAGCAGGCGGCGACGATCGGGCAGGGCTGCTTCACCCCCGGCATGCTGAAATCGACCTACGGCACCGGCTGCTTCGCGCTGCTCAACACCGGCGACGCGGCGGTGCGGTCCAAGAACCGACTGCTGACCACGATCGCCTATCAGCTCGACGGCCGGCGCACCTATGCGCTCGAAGGCGCGATCTTCGTCGCCGGCGCCGCCGTGCAATGGCTGCGCGACGGCTTGAAGATCATCGCCGCGGCGTCGGAAATCGATGCCCTCGCTGCGCGCGCCGATCCCGCTGAACAGGTCTATCTGGTACCGGCCTTTGTCGGTCTTGGCGCACCCTACTGGGATGCGCAGGCGCGCGCTGCGATCTTCGGTCTGAGCCGCAATTCCGGCGCTGCTGAACTCGCCCGCGCGGCGCTCGAAGCGGTCGGCTATCAGACCCGCGACCTGCTCACGGCCATGACGGCCGATTGGACACAAGACGAGCGGGCCACCGTCCTGCGCGTCGACGGCGGCATGACGGCAAGCGCTGCCGCCATGCAATTTCTGGCCGATATCTTGCCGAGTCCGGTCGACCGTCCGGCGATCATGGAGACGACCGCGTTGGGCGCGGCCTATCTTGCCGGCCGCGCCGCCGGGGTTTACCCGGACCTCGACGGATTTGCGGCGCAATGGCGACTCGACCGCCGGTTTGAACCGCGAATGGATGCCGCCGCGCGAGAGCAAAAATATGCCGGCTGGCAGGACGCGGTGCAGCGCACGTTAACGGCCCGGTGAGACTTCATCTCCAGAATCGCGACCGAAAGCCGCTTTTCATGACGATGACTCAAAAGCACGCCGAAGCGTTGATCCAGAAACTGCACGTCCTGCTGGTCGACGACAGCGCATACATGCGCGCCATCGTGCGCGGGCTGTTGCACAACATCGGAGTCAAGCGGATCAGCGAAGCCGGCGACGGCATCGTTGCCCTGGACAGGATCCGCGAGGACACGCCCGACGTCATCATCCTCGATTGGGTCATGCCGTTGCTCAACGGGCCCGAATTAATACGCATCGTGCGCTCGCCCGGGATATTCCCATCGCCTGACATCCCCATCATCATGTTGACCGCGCACGGCAAGGAATCGCGCATTCGCGAGTCCGTCAGCCTCGGGGTGAATGAGTTTCTTTGCAAACCGGTTTCGGCCAAGTCGTTGTTCGAACGCTTGGTTTCGATCGTACTCAAGCCGCGCATCAGCGTGCAGGTCGGCGAATATTACGGGCCGGTCCCGCGGATCAAGATGGCGGATGAGGGTCAAATGGCCGTATTGCAGCCCGTCGAACAACCGCGCTAGCTCAGGGCTTCGCGGCGCCCGCGGGGACAGTGGATTGCTCGGCTGCTGGAATGGCCGGCGACTGAGTGCCCATGAAGCGCTCGATCACCGAACGGGCAGCGTCGCGCGCGCGTTGATCGCGCACCGCGTTGAGCAACGGAGCCGCGGCGCCCGAGCGACGGATCAGCGCCTCCGGATCGGGCAACATGATCGGGTCGTCCCACGAGCCCTGCACGATGAAGGGCAACTCGAAGGCGGGGGCGTTGGGCCGCTCGGTCGAGACCAGCGTCGCGGTGCCTTTGAGATCGACCTCGCGCTCGGGGATCGAGGCGGTACCGGCAAGCGCCAGCCGCACCGCCGAGCCTTCGATCTTCACGTCTTCGACCGTGGCCATGCCGTTGGCGATCTTCAGCGCCATCGTGATCTTGTCGAAGGGCGTGCGTCCGGTGCGGAACTCGCCGCCGCCGGATAGCGGCCGCCGCTCCAGCCGGCGCAGCAACTGCTCGACGTTGAGACCGGCGAGCGCGCCCTTCTCGCCGACCAAGCTGGCGGTGCCGTTGAGGGTACGGGTAATGCCGAGGACGCTGTCACCTTTGCCTTCGACCGCAAAGGACAAATTGCCCTTGCCTTCGAGCCGGTGCAGGCCGAACAGCTGGCCGAGGCAGCTTTCGAGATCGACGTCGTTGAATTGCAGTTGCGATTTGACGTCCACGCCGGCGGTGAAATTGGCCAGCGTTAGCGAGCCGCGAATCACGCCGCCATAGGCCTGCGCTTCGCCGACTGTCACGACCAGATGGCCGCCATGCAGGTTGGCGGCGACCGCGGTGCGTCCGATCTTGGCGTTGGACATTGCCACGCTCGCGGCCGACAGGCGCAGGTCGAGGTCTATTCCCGATAGGCCGTCGAGTGTGATGGGACCGGTGTTCCAGTCGCGCTGATTGGCGGTGAGCAGGCGCACAGTGGAAACGTACGGCGTGAGATCAAGCGAGTCGGAGGCGAGCGTGCCTTGCAGCGTCTTGCGGCCGTCGGTGGCGAATGTAAGCACGCCTTCGGCGGTGTTGCCGTCGAGCTCGAGGTTGACGTTGTTGAGGCCGATGGTGCCGCCCACGACGTTGGCCCGCGCCTTGATCGCGAAATGGCCGAAGCCGCCGCCGGGCAACGGCTTCTGCCCGGCCCAGATCAGCGCGTCGCGTATCGAAGCCGTGTCGGCGGCAAGCGTGCCCTCGATCTTGAGCGTCGGTTTGACGCTGATGGCTCCTTCGAAGGCCGCCTTCATCGGCTTGCCGGCGACACGCACCTTCAGGCCGGAGCGGTTGCCGGCGAGCGCGGCCGGGAAATCGCCGAGCGTCATGGTCACGTCGAGGGGGGCGTCGTGCCAGATCAGGCGGCCGGTGGCGCCGAAGCTCTTGGAAATCGACGGCCAGGCCAGCGAAAATTCCACCCCGGTCAACACCTCGTCGACCTTCTGCGACGGACTGTGCAGCAGCAGGGTGCCGTTCTCGATGCGCATCTCCGAAAACGCGGCGACGCGGACGCCCTTGGCCTGGCTGCGCGTCAGCGCATCGATCAGCCCGGACCAGTTGGTGCTGCCGTCGGGCTCTACGTCGATCGCGATGGTCGGCCGTTCGAGCGCAACGTCGGAAATCTCAACCCGGCCGGCGAGCAGCGGGAAGAAACGCAGCCGCGCCGTCAGCCGTTCGGCGGTCAGGGCCGGCCGCTTGGCGTCGCCCAGCGTCACGTCGGCGAAGCTGACGCTGCCGGTCGGAAACAGCGAGACGGTGGCCGCCCCGTTCAACGTCGGGTCAAGGCCGGTGACCGAGCGGATTTCGCTCAACACCTGGCGGCGCACCACGTCGGCTGAGATCAAAACGCTCGCCGTGAGATAGACGACGGCGCCGACCGCGAGCACGGCCACCAAGGCGAGACCCAAGCGTTTTAAGCCGTTGGCGGCCGTCAAGGGGAAGATTTCCGGTTGTACTGGTGGCGAGTTCCGGAGGACTATACCACCGCCCGCGCGCGGACCAACCGTGCTGGGCGTCTGTGACGCTTTCATGGCCGGGCGCGAACGCCTGGATTCAGCCTACCGCGCCGGCGTGGCGTCGGCGATTTCGGCGACCAGCTTCTTGATGATCGCCTGGCCGAACGAGTTGAAATTCTTCGCCTCCAGCACAAAGGAGCCGGGCCCTCCGGCGACGTTGTTGCGGTAGTAGTTGGCAAGCCCGCCGGGCGGGTTGGTGTGCTCCGGGTTCCACGGTAGCGGCGTTTCGCTCAGGATCACCAGCCCGTTGATGGTGATGCCCAGCGCCAGCGCCTCGTCGCGCGCCTGGCCGACGTCGCGGCCGGCATTGTTGGTGCCGTCGCCGGAGACGTCGATGGTGCGCCGGTCGGAGGCAAACGGCGCGCGCGGGAATTGCGCCACCGAAAAGTCGATGCCGCCGCTGATCGAGGTGCGGTCGGCAAACGAGCGCGACGATTCCAACAGCCGCGTGCCGAAATCTTGTGCGGCTTTGGGCCCATCGATCGCCATCCAGTCGATGACGACTTTCTGATTGCCGAAGCCCGACCATTCGACGAAGGTGACCGCGATCTTGCCGTTGCGGCCGGCGCGGATGGCGTCGATTACGCGGGGATCGGCGACGGCCGCGGCGTAGCCGTCGCGCTGCAGCTGGAATTTCGTGGCGTCGACGCTGCGCGACACGTCGGCGGCGAGCACCAGCAGCAGATCGACTTTCTCGGCCGCCCGCGCGGCCGGGGCGAGCGAAAACGCAAGCAGCAGGCAGCCGAACAGGCGACGCATGATGGCCTCGCTCCAGGATCCTTCGCAGCATGCTTGCGGCATGCTCCTTGGGATGACGGCTAAGGCGTCAAGCTTATCCGATTGGATTTATTTCGCCAGCACGCGGGTCATGGGGAAGGCGACCTCGACCAGCGTGCCTTCGTCGATTTGGCTGCTGATGTGGAAGCGGGCGCGGTTGGCCTCGGCCAATGCCTTGCTGATCGGCAGACCGAGCCCGGCGCTGCCGGCGCGGCTGGCGGTCGCCAACTGCCGGAACGGCTCCATTGCGGTCTGTAAGTCCCTCTCGCTCATGCCGGGCCCGGTGTCGCGCACGCGGAGAACGATCTCGTGCGCGTCGTTGAAGGCGGTGGCGACGATCACCTGTCCACCGGCGCCGGTGAACTTGATCGAATTCGATAGAAGATTGAGCGCGATCTGACGCACCGAGCGCGCGTCGGCCACGATTGGCGGCAGGTTCGGCGGCAGCGACGTGCGGATGATGACACGCTCGCGGTTGGCCTGCGGCTGCAGGATGGCGACGCACTGCTGCACCAGGTCGTTGAGATTGATGCTGATCAAGCTCAATTCGAGCCTGCCGGCCTCGATCTTCGACAGGTCGAGCAGGTCGTTGAGCAGCGAAATCAGGTGGCCGCCGCAGGCGTGGATGTCGCGCAGATATTGCCGGTAGCGGTCGTTGGCGACGGGGCCGAAGCGCTCCTCCATCATCACCTCGGCGAAGCCGATGATCGCGTTGAGCGGCGTACGGATCTCGTGGCTGATCTTGGCGAGGAATTCCGACTTGGCGGTCGAGGCGCGCTCGGCCTGTTGCTTGGCGCTGATCAGATCTTCCTCAGTGCGCTTCCAGGCGGTGATGTCGCGCAGAACGGCGCAGAGTTTCTCACCGGCGGCGATCCGGCCCATGGTGAAGTAAAGCGGCGCCAGCCCGCCCTGGCGCACGAGGCCGATCGCCTCGCGGCCGGTGTCGAGCACGCTGCCGTTCTTCGCCACGCGGTCGAAATAGTCGAGCACCGAACGCCGACTTTCCGGCGCGAACAGGTCGCCGAATGACAAGTTGGCGAAATCGGCGGCCTCGTAGCCGAACAGAGCCTCGGCGCTGCGGTTGGCCGACAGCACGCGGCCGGCACGGTCGAGCACCAGCACGCCGTCGGTTGCGGTGTCGAGGATCGATTTGAGCTCGTCGTTCTCGTTTTCCAGCCGGCGCAGCGACGCCATATCGCCGCGCGCCTCGACCGCAACCGGTGTCTGCGTGCTGATCATCAGCACCAGCGCGCTTTCGTCGTTCCATGGCGCGCTGAACAGACGTCCGTCGACCGGCTTCTGATGGCCATCGATGGTGGCGATCGTCAGCGATTTTCCGTTGGCCGGCGCGCCGCCAGGCGGCTCGGCCTTGGTGTCGATGAACAGGCTATCGAGGCCGCCGGCTTCGTTCAGGGCCTCAAGCGAGGCATAGCCGGTCCAGTCGAGGAAAGCGCGGTTGGCATAAAGCAGCGTGTTGAGACGATAAACCAGCAGGCCGACCGGTAGGCGATCGAAAATCGGCCGCCCCTGCTGCAAGTCGCGGGCGGCATCGCCGTTGCGTGTGGGCCGCGGTGCGGCGGGCGGCTCGGCAATTAAGGCCGGTTCAGCATTGCGGCTTGCTGTGCCCTTCAGTCTCGCGCTGAGCTCGCGCGCGAGTTCCTCGAAGGCGCTGCGCTCGCCCGAACTGAGGGCCGGCGGTTCTTCGGCGGCAACCGGGAAAGCGACCACGTTGTCTGTGGGCGGCTTCACTTCGACAGCCGATCGTGAATGTTCGGCCTGGCGCCCTTCCAGCCCGGCAAGCCGCTCGACGTCGCGGCACAGGCCGAATCCGCGGAAGCCCGAGAACTGACGGTCCCGGTCGAAAACCGGCAGACCGGACAATTCCACCGGCAATGGTTCGGCGTCGTCGACCGGCCACGGCACGATCAGGCCGCTGAAGGTGTTGCGTGCGGCGAGCGCGTTGGCGACCGCGCCCTGCGGGTCGAGCTTGAGCGCCGCAGCGATCTCGGCCCACGGGCGCCCCAGCAGGGCGTTCGTATCCGGACCGAGCAGCGTAGAGAAGTCTTCGCCGCCAAAGGTGAATCGGTTGTCCGCATCGGTTTGCCAGACGAAGCGCACCGGGATGCGCCGCGGCGGCACCTGGGCGATCACCGGATTGGGGACGCTGGGCGCGGCTTGGACTGGTGCGGCTGCGGGCGCCGGCTGGGTGGCCGTGCCAAGCATCGCCAGCAGCGTCAGCGTCGGGCCGGCGCCGAGGCGCAGGATCGTGGCCGGCGAGGCGCCTATCTCGCCGTCGGCATGGCCGTTGAGCGTGGCTTCGCGGGCAAGCTGATCGGCACCGAGCGTGGTGAGGTCTCGTTTGTCGCCGAAGCGCTCGCGCGCTTGCGGCGTTTCGGCGATCAACTCGCCGTCGGCGGAAAAAATCGATGCCGGCTGTTGCAGACCGGCGAGCAGACGTTGCGCGCGCTCGGGTAGGCTCAAATCCTTGCCGGCGCGTTCGGCGGACACGACCAGCACTGCCGGCGTGTTGTCGGCAAGCGCGATGCGCGAGCACAGGCAAAGCAGACGGCTGCCGTAGCCGGCGCCGAATCCGCGCAGCCGTTCGAGCCGCGGCGCGTTGCCCGCCGGCAGCGTGCCGGCCATGCGCGCGACCTGCGCGGCCGCGGCATGCGTGGGCGCAAATTGCATGGCGGCGAGCGCTGCGGGGGAGGCGGCGTCGAAGATCGCAGCGGCCACCGGGTTCGCCCACAACACACGCGTGGCGTCCACGCTCCACAGCCAGATCGGCGTCGGACTTAAGGCATGCGCGGCGAGCCGCTCATCCCGCAGGCAGGCCAATTGAAACTCGGTCCCATTCATTGCGCGCGCCGTTTCGTTGAGGCCTAACAAACCCTTAATACGGTTGCTGGGCCGGTGCGTCCACGCGCAGACGCCTGTCATACGCCGGCAACGTGGGATAACCTTAATGTTGCGGCGCGGCCCTAGCGCCAGCCGGGTCCCGAACTAGATAGAGCCTTAACAACCGGCACTGGTCGCCGGTGCCCTCAGGTAGGAGGATGTCATGGCGAACGATG
Source organism: Pseudolabrys sp. (assembly GCA_036273755.1). Taxonomy (GTDB): domain Bacteria; phylum Pseudomonadota; class Alphaproteobacteria; order Rhizobiales; family Xanthobacteraceae; genus Pseudolabrys. The sequence continues at coordinate 3,770 of DASUGZ010000125.1, read as the reverse complement.
GCAATGGGAAATTCGAGATCCCGACCGAAATGCGTGCATTCGCCGAGAAAAGCGTGGAACAGGCCAAGCAGGCTTTTGACGGGTTCATTTCCGCCGCCAAACACGCGGTGGATACCGCCGAATCGCAAGCCGCGACTGCGCGTACCGGCGCCAAGGAAATCGGCGAACTGGCGATCGGCTTCACGCAAAGGAACGTCGCGACTTCCTTCGAATTCGCCGAAAAGCTGGTGCGCGCCAAAGACGCCGAGGAATTGACCGCGCTCCATTCGGACTACGTGAAGAGCCAGATCGCGGCGCTCACCGAGCAGGCCAAGGAATTGAGCAAACAAGTTGGCAAATTGGCCAGCCAGCACTGAAACAACGTATTTGCGGGCGTTTAACGGCAATTTGCGGCGGCATGGGCCGGCGCAGGCACTTTGTGACGTTTTTGTGCATCGCAATATTTTTGTTGCAATGCACCAAATATGATGTTATATGGGTTTTATAGCGTCGCCCGTGGACAGCCTTTGTGAGCCGCCCATTTGAGGGCGCGACGTGAATACGCGCGAGCCGAATATAACGAGGGCGGCGGCCCGCTTACTGTCGATATCAGCCCTCCGAGAGGATCACCGCCATGCCCGAAATCACCCCCTTTGAAATGCCGAAATTCGAAATCCCCAAGTTCGAAATGCCGAAGATCGAGTTCCCCTCCGCCTTCCGCGAGTTGGCCGAGAAGAGCGTCGCGCAGGCCAAGGAGAACTACGAGAAGATGAGGACCGCCGCCGAGGACGCAACCGAAATGCTCGAGGACACCTATGCGTCGGCGTCCAAGGGTTATTCGGAATACGGCCTCAAGCTGATCGAAACCGCGCGCGCCAACAGCAACGCCGCGTTCGACCTGATGGCCAAGTTGCTCGGCGCTAAGTCGGCCTCGGAAGTCGTCGAGCTCTCGTCGGGCTTCATGCGCACCCAGTTCGACACCGTGACGGCGCAGGCCAAGGATCTCGCCGACCACGCGCAGAAGGTCGCGACCGAGACCACCGCGCCGATCAAGGAAACCTTCACCTCCGCCTTCAGCAAGGCGGCGTAAGGCGCGCTCCGCGCAAGTCGCGATTAAAGAGCCGATAAACAAAGCCCGGGCGTAGGCAGCGCCCGGGCTTTTGCTTAACTGCGGCGGGCAAAGCAGCTTGCCAAAACCGCCCCCTGAACCTAGGTTCCGGCCCGCTCGTCCAACAGGATGGGCCCCGTGCAGGCGTAGCTCAGTTGGTTAGAGCGCTGGTCTGTGGAACCAGAGGTCGGTGGTTCAAGTCCACCCGCCTGTACCATATTCCAATCCCCATCAATCGGGTGTCAGCAGCGAAATGCCGAGCCGCGCGCGCCGCCGCAGCCAAGCAGTGGCGCGATATTTCGGGTCGTGTGTGATCGCCTGCATGCCGTCGAGCACGGCGAGCACTCTGGCCGCGCCCAGCACGTCGCCAAGCGCCAGCGGTCCTTTCGGATAGTTCAGCCCCAATTCGACCGCGGTATCGATGTCGGCGGGCGCGGCGATGCGCAATTCGGCGATGCGCGTGCCGACATTGACGATCATCGCCAGCAGGCGCTGCACCACGAAGCCGGGGCTGTCGTTAATGACGGTAACCGCCGTGCCATCGGACAGGGCAGCGGTTGCGGCGCCGAGCGTTTCCGGCGTTGTCAGTGGCGTCTTCATCAGCGTGCGGCGGCCCTTGAAGCGCCCGAGCATGTCAATGGCGACCGTGCGTTTCGGATCGAGCTTCAGCCGCACCGCGGCGCCGGTTGCGTCTTCGCCGAGCGGCGTCACGAAACAGAGTGTATCCGCTGGCGGTGCACCGCCGACTTGCGCCTTCACGCCGGCGGCTTCGAGCCACTCGGCCAATTCGCGCCCGCTGTCTTCGTCGGCGATCCAGGCCGACGGCGGTTTTGGCTGGGCCGCGGCGGTGACGGTTGGAGCGCTCGGTTGCGGCGGTCCCTCGTATTCGTAGAAGCCCCGCTTGGTCTTGCGGCCGAGCAAGCCGCCAGCCACGCGTACGCTCATCTCGGCCGAGGGTTGATACATCGGCTCGTTGAAATACTGCTCATAAATGCTTTGCATCACCGCGTGAGTAATGTCGGCGCCAATCAAATCGAGCAATTCGAACGGCCCCATGCGGAAGCCTGCAGCCTCCTTCATCAGGAGGTCGACCTCGCGCGGCGAGGCGATGCCCTGCGCGACGATGCGCAACGCCTCCGGCCCGTAGGCGCGGCCCGCATGGTTGACGACGAAACCCGGTGTGTCGGTCGCGACCACCGGGTGCTTGCCGATGCGCTTCACGAAACCGGTGAGCGCTGGCACCAAGGCGGGATCGCTGCGCAGCCCGCCAATGACCTCGACGAGGCGCATCAGCGGCGGCGGGTTGAAGAAGTGCAGGCCGCCGACGCGGGCCGGGTGATCGCAGCCGGCCGCGATTTCGGTGACCGAGAGCGACGAGGTATTGGTGGCGAGCACGGCGCTGGACGCGAGGCGGGTTTCCAGGTCGCGAAACAGGTCGTGCTTGGCGGCAAGGTTTTCGACGATCGCCTCGATGGCGATTCCGACGCCGGCCAGTTCGTCGAGAGACTTGACCGGCTTCAGCCGGCTCATCGCGCCGGCCTTGTCCTCGGCGTTCATGCGGCCCTTCGCCACCACGCCGTCGAGCGCTTTGTCGATCGCCGACACCGCCTCGGCCGCCGCGCCGTCGCGCGTATCGAACATCAGCACGGTCATGCCGGCCTGCGCGCAGACCTGGGCGATGCCGCGCCCCATGGTGCCGGTGCCGATGACGGCGACAGAAAGGTCGCCGCGCTGCAGATCCTGCACGCTCACTTTCCTTCGAATTTCGGTTTGCGCTTCTCCAGGAACGCGCGCATTCCTTCCTTCTGGTCAGCGGTGGCGAACTGCAAAAGCAGCGCCTTGCGCTCGAGCATCAGTGCGGTATCGAGCGGCGCGTTGATGCCGGCATTGACGATCTCCTTGATCTGCATCACCGCGATCGGCGGCTGCGCGGCGATCTCGGTCGCAATCTCGATCGCCCGCGCGAGCGCCTGACCCGCTGGCGCGATATCGCTGATCACGCCCATCTCGAGCGCCTCCGCCGCGCCGAACATGCGGCCGGTCAGCAACAGCAGCATCGCGCGCTTGCTGCCGACGAGCCTTGCGAGCTTCTGCGTGCCGCCGCCGCCAGCCAAGATGCCGAGCTTGACCTCGGGCAGGCCAAGCTTGGCGGCGTCGCCGGCGACGATGATGTCGGCGCACAGCGCCAGTTCGAGACCGCCGCCCAGCGCGTAGCCTTCGACCGCGGCGATCACCGGTTTCGGGCAATCCATGATGGTGCGCCAGTATTTCTGCTGATTGCGGGCCATCACCTCGATTGGGTTCGCCTCGGCCATCAGCTTGATGTCGGCGCCGGCGGCAAACACGGTGTCCGAGCCGGTGATGACTATGCAGCGGATCGCCGGATCGTCGGCGGCGCGCGTGACCTCCTCGGCGAGTCGCGCGCGGATGTCGAGATTGAGCGCATTGCGCACCTGTGGGCGGTTGAGGCGCAGCACGATGATTGCATCTGCGGGGCGTTCGACGAGGAGGATATCCGGCGTGGTCATGACGTCTTCTATGACGCAGTTCGGTTCAGTTCAATTTTAAACATCGACCGCTTCCAAAAATATACATATCGTTCCTGCTGACGTGAGACAATTGCGGTGCTCGCAGAAAAAAAGTACATCGTGGATAGTCGATTGGCTATGACCGGAAGCCGTCT
>DASUGZ010000124.1:0-43335 GCA_036273755.1 Pseudolabrys sp. | reverse complement strand
TGGCCGGCGGCGAAGAAGCCGAGCTTCTCCAGCACGCGGCGGATTTCGGGAAGGGTAAGCTTGATGCCGGCAAGCCGCGGCAGCTCGCTCAAGGGGAAATCGACGACGGTTTCCTTTGCGCTGGGATCGCCGGCGACGACGACCTCAGAGGGCGTGCCGCCGCACAAGTCGACCACCATCTGTGTCGCCAACTCCAGGCCCGGCAACATGAAATTCGGATCGACGCCGCGCTCGAAGCGATAGCGCGCGTCGGAATTGATGCCGAGCTTGCGCCCGGTCTGCGCGATGTTGAGCTCATTCCACAGCGCCGATTCGATCAGGACGTCCGTCGTCGTCTCCGAACAGCCGGTTGCTTCGCCACCCATGATACCGGCGAGCGATTCGACGCCCTTTTGGTCGGCGATCACGCACATCGCCTGGTCGAGCGCGTAGGTCTTGCTGTCGAGCGCGACCAGGCTCTCGCCGTTTTTGCCGCGGCGCACGGTGAGATCGCCGTTGACCTTGGCCGCGTCGAATACGTGCAGCGGCCGGCCGCGGTCGAAGGTGATGAAATTGGTGATGTCGACCAGGGCATTGATCGGCCGCAAGCCGATCGCCGTGAGGCGCTTCTGCAGCCAGTCGGGCGAGGGGCCGTTCTTGACGCCCTTGACCAGACGCAGACCGAAGGCCGGGCATAATTCCGGCGCTTCGATTTTGACCTTCACCGGGCAGAGGAACGTGCCTTTCACCGGCTTGGGCGGGCGGTCTTTGAAGTCACCGATCGGCGTCGCGCCCAGATCCCGCGCAATGCCGGCCACGCCGGTGCAATCGGGCCGGTTGGGCGTGAGATTGATCTCGATGACGGGATCGGCAAGGCCGGCCCACTCCGCATAGGGCTTACCGGCCGGTGCATCGGCGGGCAATTCGATGATGCCATCGGCGTCGTCGGAGACTTCGATCTCGGCGCCGGAGATCAGCATGCCGCGGCTCTCAACATCGCGGATCTTCCCGATACCGAGGGTGATCTTCTTGCCCGGAATGTAGGTGCCTGGCGGCGCGAACACGGCCTTCATGCCGGCGCGCGCGTTCGGCGCACCACACACCACTTGGACCGGCGGGCCGGCGCCGGTATCGACCATGCACACGCGCAGCCGGTCGGCGTTCGGGTGTTTCTCGGCCGAGAGAACCGAGGCCACGACAAGCGGCTTGAGTTGCGCCGCCTTGTCCTCGACGCGCTCGACCTCAAGCCCGATCATTGTGAGCTTGTCGACGATCATGGACAGAGGTTCGACCGTGTCGAGATGCTCTTTCAACCACGGCAGGGTGAATTTCACGAGCTCAATCCTCCCGCCAGCATCGGGAAGTCGAGCGGCCGGAAGCCGTAATGAGACAGCCAGCGCACGTCGGCCTCGAAAAAGGCGCGCAGGTCGTTCATGCCGTATTTGAGCATGGCGATGCGGTCGATCCCCATGCCCCAGGCGAATCCCTGATACTCCGCCGGGTCGAGGCCGCAATTCTTCAGCACGTTCGGATGCACCATGCCGCAGCCGAGAATTTCCAGCCAGTCCTCGCCTTCGCCGAAGCGGATCTCGCCCTTGTCGCGCCTGCACTGGATGTCGACTTCCAGCGACGGTTCGGTGAACGGGAAAAACGACGGGCGGAAGCGCATCTTCACGCTGTCGACTTCGAAGAACGCCTTGCAGAATTCTTCGAGAATCCATTTCAAGTGGCCGAGGTGGGAGCCCTTGTCGATGACCAGGCCTTCGACCTGATGGAACATCGGCGTATGCGTCTGATCGGAGTCACTGCGATACGTACGGCCCGGGCAGATGACGCGGATCGGCGGCTTCTGCGTCAACATGGTGCGCACCTGCACCGGCGAAGTATGTGTGCGCAGCAGCAGGCGTGAGCCGTCGCTCTTCGGCGGAAAATAGAAGGTGTCGTGCATTTCCCGTGCCGGGTGGCCTTCGGGAAAATTCAGCTTGGTGAAGTTGTAATCGTCGGTCTCGATGTCGGGGCCTTCCGCCACCGCGAAACCCATGTCGGCGAAAATGGCGGTGAGTTCGTCGGTCACTTGCGTAATCGGATGCACGCGGCCGATTTCGGCCGGCGCCTCACGCACCGGCAGCGTGACGTCGACGGTTTCGCTGTTGAGGCGGGCGTCCAGCGCTGCGCCGGCGAGCGCTCCTTTGCGCGCGGCGATGGCCGCAGTGACGCGGTCCTTCAGGCCGTTGATGGCTGGCCCTTGCGTCTTGCGCTCGTCCGGCGTCATCGCGCCGAGAGTCTTGAGCAACGCCGTGACCTGACCGCTTTTGCCGAGCGCCGCCACGCGAGCGGCCTCGAGCGCCGCTTCGTCGTTGGCCGAAGCGATGGTGGCGAGCAGGTCTCTTTCCAATTGCGCGATGTCGGGCATCGCCGACCTCAAGCGTTAAGCGGGGAGCGCTGCCTTGGCCTTTTCAACGATGGCCTGGAACGCGGCCGGCTGCGTGATTGCGAGATCGGACAGGACCTTCCGGTCGACGATCAGCCCGGCCTTCGACAGGCCATCGATGAAGCGGCTGTAGTTCAGGCCGAACGGCCGCACCGCGGCGTTGAGGCGCTGGATCCACAGCGCGCGAAAATTGCGCTTGCGCCGCTTGCGGTCGCGGAAGGCGTATTGGCCGGCCTTCTCCACCGCCTGCTTGGCGACGCGGATCGTGTTCTTGCGCCGGCCGTAATAGCCTTTGGCGGCCTTGTAGACTTTCTTGTGCTTGGCGTGGGCGGTGACGCCACGTTTGACGCGGGCCATGACAAATCTCCTTGCAGGTGTTCAGGCAAATGACGGGGACACGAAGCCGCGCATGCGGCTTGAAATTACGATCAGCCGTTGGGCAGAAAGTATTTCTTGATGTTGTTGCCGTCGGTTTTGAACAGCACCTTGGTGCCGCGATGCTCGCGGATCTGCTTGGTCGTCCGCTTGATCATGCCGTGGCGCTTGCCGGACTGCTGGAATTTCACCTTGCCGGTGGCGGTGATCTTGAAGCGCTTTTTGGCGCCCGATTTGGTCTTCAACTTGGGCATTTTGCTCTCCTGATCGGCGCAAAGGGGCGCGGGGCCGCCCTCGGCCGGGATGTGCTCAGACAGACCTAAGTCTTTGAGCGGATGCTCGGAATTGAGCTTTTAATCGCCGCCACGGCAGCCCTGACTGGCCGGGCGACGAGAGGGCGGCGTTATGGCAGAGGCGGGCGGGCCTTGCAACCGAACAGCGGGGCCGCCTCACGTTAACGAACTGTTTGCCGACGGTTTGCTATCAGGCCTTCAAATCAGCCAAACAAGGGGGCGTAGCTATGCACCGCTCGGTGAAATCGGTGGTTTTTTCCGCAATTCTGGCCGGCATGGCCTTGGGCGCGCCAGCCGCCAAGGCGGCAGTCCGTGATGGCATCTGGAGCGTGCTGATCATCACCGAAAAAGGCGAGTGCGACCGCGGCTATCGCTATGAAGTGAAAGTCGCCAACGGCCACATCAGCTCCAACGTCGATTCCGCGATCAACCTCGCCGGCACCGTGACCCCCGACGGCGCCACCAAAGTCAGCATCAAGGCCGGCGACAAAGGCGCGAGCGGTACCGGCCGTCTGTCGGGACGAAGCGGCGCAGGCGTCTGGCACGGCTTCAGCGCGACCGGCGCTTGCGCGGGACGCTGGGAAGCGGAGTTGAAATAACGCAAAACGCCGCCCGCGAAGCGCGAGCGGCGTAGAACGGCCGAATGCAGCCGCGCGTCAGCGCGGCGCCAGCATCATCACCATCTGGCGGCCTTCGAAGCGCGGCTCGGATTCGATCTTGGCCATCGGCGCGGTGTCTTCCTTGACGCGGTTGAGCAGCTTGTAGCCAAGCTCCTGGTGCGCCATTTCGCGGCCGCGGAAGCGCAAGGTGATCTTGACCTTGTCGCCCTCCTCGAAGAAGCGCTTCATTGAACGCATCTTCACATCGTAGTCATGATCGTCGATCATCGGCCGGAGCTTGATCTCCTTGATCTCGACGACCTTCTGCTTCTTGCGGGCCTCGGCGGCTTTTTTCTGCGCCTGGAATTTGTACTTGCCGTAATCCAGGATTTTGACAACCGGCGGGGTGGAGTTCGGGGCGATCTCGACCAGATCGAGCCCCGCGGCCTGCGCCATGTCGAGCGCGGCTTGAATGGGTGTGGGGCCGTGATTATGGCCCGTGGCATCGATCAGCTGAACCTCGCGGACGCGGATCTCCTCGTTAATGCGCGGGCCGTCCTTCTGGGCGGGCAGCGCGGACTTCATCGGACGACGAATGGCTTTCTTCTCCTCATGCTGTTGCGACTGGCCGGACCCTCAAGCGGCATCCGGGAAGGGAAAGATTGGTAGAAACGGCGAATAAGTCAACGGAGTTTCATCGCGGATGGCGAATGAAATCTGTCGAACTCTGCTGAAATCACTCAAATACCTCTAATTTTGTCGCGAGCGCCCAGCCTTGGCCGGGCTTTCGCCGCGCCCGGCGACTTCGTCATAGAGCTGCAGCGTCTCGCGGGCGACCACCGGCTGGTCAAAATGGCCGAGGACCCAGTCGCGGCCGCGCGCGCCGATGCCGCGCCGCACAGGTTCCGGAAGCGAGAAGAGCCGCAGCAGCGCCGCCGTCAGCGCGCCGTCGTCGCCGGTGTGAAATCGCATGCCGGTGATGCGGCCTTCCGGCACCGCCGGCGGCGTGAGCACGACGTCCGGACCGGCGCCGACATCGGAGACGACGACCGGCCGCGCCATCGCTTGCGCTTCGAGGATTGCCCGTTGCAAGCCTTCCGGCTGCACCGCCGCGGAGACAACGACCGCGGCCGCGGCGTACGCGGCCGGCATGTCGGAGACCGGCGCCGCCATGCGGATAACGTCCATGGTGCCGGTCGACAGCACCAGGTCCCATAGTTCGCCGGTGTAATGGGTGCGGCCGCGATCCTCGCCGACGAAGACGAACAGGAAATCCTTCAACCCCATGTCCTTGAGGCGTTTTGCGGCATTCACCGCTACATGATGGCCTTTGCGGCGCACGATGCGGCCGACGATCAGGATCACTTTGGTGCTGCGCTTGATGCCCCAGGCGCGCCGGATCGCCTCGACGCGTCCGGGCGCAATCCCCGTCGGATCGAAACGAGTCAGATCGATGTTGGTCGGCACCACAGCGATGCGCTGCCACGGAAGGCCGTAACGGTCGCTGATTAATTGCGCGATCTGATCGCTCACGGCCACCACACGATCGCCGCTCGCCATGATGCCGTTATACAGATGCTTGAACACATTCTGGTCGCGAAAACCCTTGTACCAACTGGTGAGGAAGGGGATGCCGCGCCGCCGTGCGGCGAAATAGGCGCTCCAGGCAGCGGCGCGGCCGAGCGCGTGGATGAAGTCGCAACGATTGTCGCGTGCGATGCGATTGAGTGCGATGGCGTTGCGTAAGATTCGCAGCGGATTGTGGCTGGCGAGATCGAGTGGAACGAATTCGCCGCCGCACGCGGTGACGTCGGCGACCAGCCGCCCGGCTTGCGAGGCGACGATGGCCCGGTGGCCGGCTTGTGTGAGGATGCGCACCAAGCCAAGCGCTCCGACATCGGCGGCACCGACATCGAGCGTCGGCACGACAATCAACACGGTGAGTGGGGCGGGCCCGGGCGACGCGTGCGTCTCGACACTATCGGCAATGGCCCGGGCGGACGCAGGTGGTCGGTGTTTGACGGCCGGCATGACAGACGCGGTCGGACTCGACATTTCCGTTCACTGCCTTGAATTCTTGGGCGTCGGGCCTTGCAGGCCAGAGCTGAGGATAAACACCGCATTGAGCCTCGGCAACGCATTGCGGCGAAATTCCGGGCATCGGGGTCTTGCGTACCGGGGCGGCTTATGGCGACAAGACATGACCATCGGTCATGTCCATGAGCGAAGCCCAAATAACCTCGCTGACAATCGAATCACCGCTGCCGGCGCGGACCATCGCCGTGCGGCTGCGCGAGGGCAAAAGCCCCGGCATTGTCTGGCTCGGTGGTTTCATGTCCGACATGAAAGGCACCAAGGCGCAGGCGCTCGATCAATGGGCCGAAGCGCACGGGCGCGCCTGCCTGCGCTTCGACTATTCCGGTCACGGCGAATCGGGGGGTGCCTTCACCGACGGAACCATCGGCCGCTGGCTCGATGAATGCCTCGCCGTTTACACGCGCTTTGCGCACGGCCCGCAGGTGATCGTCGGCTCGTCGATGGGCGGCTGGCTGGCGCTGTTGCTGGCGCGCGAATTAAAGAAGCGGAGTGGCGCGCCGCCGATTGCCGGCATGGTGCTGATCGCGCCGGCGGTCGACTTCACCGAAGAGCTGATGTGGAAGAATTTCTCCGCCGCGATCAAACGCGAAATCGAGGAGAAGGGCGTGTGGCTGCGTCCGTCGCAATATTCGGAAGGACCCTATCCGATCACCAAGGGGCTGATCGAGGAAGGCCGCAAACATCTCTTGCTCGGCGGGCTCATCGAGACTGGTTGCCCGGTGCACATCTTGCAAGGCGTGCAAGACCCCGACGTGCCGTGGCGGCACGCGGTCGAATTGGTGTCGCGGTTTGCCCGCGATGACGTGGTGCTGACGCTGATCAAGGATGGCGACCACCGCCTGTCGCGGCCGGAGGACATTGAGCGGCTGTTAAGCGCGGTAAAGGAGTTCTAGGCGAGCGCTTCAGTCCACTCAGCATTTACCGATGGATCGGTATCTGATTTTCGCAGTTTCGCCAGCTTTTCGCGCTTCAGCAGTTGCGACAACGCCCACACAGCGGCGCCGCGTACCAGCGGCGAAGTGTCGTCGAGGAGGCGCTCGGCCTCCGGCGCAAAGGAGACGTCGCCAGAATTTCCGATGGCGATGAGCACATTGCGCACGAAGCGGTCGCGGCCGGCGCGCTTGACCGCGGTCTTCGCAAACATCGCGCGGAATTGAGCGTCATCGAGCCGGACCAGCTCGCTCAACTTCGGCGCGCGCAGCGTCTCGCGCGCGGCAAATTTCGCGTCGCGTCCGATCTGCGCGAACTTGTTCCAGGGGCAAGCCGCGAGGCAGTCGTCGCAGCCATAGATGCGATTGCCGATAGCCGTACGGAATTCGTGCGGGATTGGCCCTTTGTGCTCGATCGTCAGATAGGAGATGCAGCGCCGCGCATCGAGATGGTAGGGCGTGGGAAAAGCTGCAGTTGGACAAATGTCGACACACGCACGGCAACTTCCGCAATGGTCTTCATCCGCCGCGTCATAGGGCAGTTCAAGCGTCGTGAAGATGGCGCCGAGAAAGAGCCACGAGCCGTATTCGCGCGAGACGAGGTTGGTGTGCTTGCCTTGCCAGCCAAGCCCGGCAGCTTGTGCGAGTGGTTTTTCCATCACCGCCGCGGTGTCGACGAACACCTTGACGTCGCCGCCGCAGTTTTCCATCAGCCACCGCGCAATCGCTTTCAGCCGCGGTTTGATGATCTCGTGATAATCGTCGCTGCGCGCATAGACGGAGATCGCACCGCGGTCGCGCCGCTTGAGAATTGCGAGGGGATCTTTCTCGTCGGGTCCGTAATTGAGCCCGAGCATGATGACGGAGCGAACCTCGCTCCACAGCGCGCGCGGATCGCCGCGCCGCTCGGCGGTCGCTGCCATCCACGCCATGTCGCCGTGCGCGCCGGCGGCGAGGAACGCCTCAAGATGCTTTTGCGCCTCGATAATTGAGTCCGGCCGCGTCACGCCGATAACGCCGAAGCCCTGCGCCCGCGCCTGCGCAATCAGTGCAGCCTTCAGCGCCGCGGGATCGCTCAGAAGTCGAGATTGGCGTAGGTCTTCGACGGCGGCAGACCGGCCAGGGTGTCGGCCAGAATCGTGCGGAACGCCGGGCGCGATTTCACCCGCGCGTACCAGTTCTTGGCGGCTTCGTCTGTGCTCCACGGTACATCGCCCAAATAGTCCGCCACGGAAATATGCGCCGCCGCGGCAAGGTCGGCCAAACTCAATCGGTCGCCGGCGAGCCAGTCGCGCGTGCGCACCAGCCAGCCGATATAGGCAAGATGATAGCGGATATTGTGGCGCGCTGCGCGCAGCGCCTCGGTGTCGGGCGGGCCGCCGCCCTGCGCCTCCGTCATATGGCGCTTGAACTCGCGCTCGGCGACCAGCGGGCCGCTGACCTCGGCGTGGAATTTGTCGTTGAACCAGCTCGCCAGCCGCCGCACCTCGACGCGCTCTTCGACCGCAGCCGGCAGCAGACGCTCGCCGCCTTGTTCGGCCGGCAGCGTCTCCTCGATATATTCGGCGATGATAGCGGTGCCCGGAATCGGCGGCAGGCCCTCGGCCACCAGAACCGGGATTTCGCCGGCCGGATTGAGCAGCAGGAAATCGTCCCGTCGCTCCCAGAACCGCTCCTCGATCAGGCGCGCTTCGATGCCGTATTCGCCGAGGATCAGGCGCACATAGCGCGAATGCGGGCACAGCCTTTGGTGAAACAGCGTCAGCATGGGTCCTGGAGCTGGCTGGCCCGTATCGAGGGCCGTCGTGGGGAGGAATCGGGAGAGCACTATAGAAAACCATCGCTTTGGAGCAATGAAAGCGGAGCAAATTGATGGCGATTACAACTTTTTTCGTTGCCCCTCCGACGGCATTGGGCCAAAAGCGCTGACCTTTCGATGATTCCGCGCGGCGGGCGGAAAAAGCCTGTCCTTCTGGAGCTTGTCCTATGCCTCCTCTCGCCCTTCATGCGGCCGATTTGGTCGCGGCGAATATCGACATTGTCAAAGCGGCCGTGCTCGGCGTTGTCGAGGGGCTCACCGAATATCTGCCGGTGTCCTCGACCGGCCATCTGCTGCTGATGGAACGAATCCTCGGCTGGGGCGACGATGCCTTCGGCAAATCCTTCGCTGTCCTGATTCAACTCGGCGCTATCCTCGCGCTGCTGAGCATTTACTTCGGGCGGCTGTGGAATCTGGCGCGCAACATGTTCACGCAATGGGAAGCGGCGCGCTTCGTCATCGGCGTGCTGCTCGCCTTCCTGCCGGCGGCGGTGATCGGCGCGCTCGCCTACTCGATCATCAAGACTTATCTGTTCGACGTGCGTGTGGTTTGTGTTTCGCTCATCGTCGGCGGCTTCATTCTGCTGCTGGTCGACCGGCTGGATTTGAAACCGCGCTACCATGAGGCGACCGGCTTCACGCTGCCGATGTATTTCGGCATCGGCATCTGCCAGTGCTTCTCCATGATCCCCGGCGTGTCGCGCGCCGGCGCCACCATCGTCAGCGCCATGTTGCTCGGCGCCGACCGCCGCGCGGCGGCGGAGTTCTCGTTCTGGCTGGCGATGCCGACCATGGTCGGCGCTTTCGCTTTCGAGGCGTTCAAGGACCGCGCCGAGCTTGCGCATGCCAACCTTGTGCTGATCGCGGTCGGCTTTGCCTGTTCGTTTATCTTCGGCTGGATCGTGGTGAAAACGTTTCTCGGTTACGTTCAGCACCACAGCTTCGCGGTATTCGCGTGGTGGCGTATCCTGGTCGGCGCGATCGGCCTTGCGGCGATTTATTTTCTGTAAGAATCTGCGCGCTACGCGACGCGGCTGCGGAACTGGCCGGTCTTGCGGAAGCGCCAGAGATAAGACGGCACGATCGCCTCGATTGTTTCCGCCTGGATGCCGAGCCCTTGCAGCGTGCGGCCGCCCGCCTTGGCGGCATCCGAAACCACATTGTCGCTCCGCAGCAGTTCGACCTGATCGGGGGTGAGCGGCGGCTTCGGCCAATATTGCAGCAGCGCCGCCTTGATCTTGGCGGCGAAGAAAGGGACCCGCACCAGCAGCCGCCTGCGTCCAATCGTCGCCAGCGTAAACCGCATCAACTGCTCGAAAGTGAAGACTTCCGGCCCGCCCAGTTCGTAGATCGTGCCGCTTTTGGCGCTGCCGTCCACCGCCTGCGCGATCGCCTCGGCGACGTCGCCGACGAAAACCGGCTGGAAGCGGGTTTCGCCGCCGCCGATCAACGGCAGCGCCGGCGACATGCGCGCCAATGCAGCAAAGCGGTTGAAGAAGTCGTCCTCCGGTCCGAACATGACCGATGGCCGCATGATCGTCGCCTGCGGCTGGGCGGCAAGCACCAGGCGCTCGGCTTCGGCTTTGGTTCGCGCGTAAGCCGCGCGCGATTTCGCATCGGCGCCGATCGCCGACACGTGCACCATGCGGGCGCCTCGCGCGCTTGCCGCCAGCGCGACTTGCTCGGCGCCGCGGACGTGCACGGCGTCGAAGCGCTGCTTGCCGCGTTCGAACAGCAAACCGACCAGACTGATCAGCACGCTGGCGTCGCGCGCGGCGGCTTGCACCGACGACGCGTTACGCAGATTGGCCTGCACCGCGTGGATCTGGCCGACGCGCCCGAGCGGCTGCAGATGAAAGGCGAGGTCGGGGCGGCGCACCGCCACCCGGATGCGATAACCGCGGCGGGCCAGCGCCCGCACCACATGACGGCCGAGGAACCCCGAGCCACCATAGACGGTGACGAGGGTTTCGGAATTGCTTTTGGCGGTCATTTCCGCGCTCATGGCAAAGGGGTGAACGGCTGCGGGGATACAGGATCGCAAGCAGGCTGTACAGACCCGGACGGGGGTAGGGCCGGCTTGCGAAAAGCCCTTCAATTGACAAGCGGAAACGGGCTCCGTACCTAGTCCGGGCAAATTCTAAAACCCTGCCCAGGTGGCGGAATTGGTAGACGCACTAGTTTCAGGTACTAGCGCCGCGAGGCGTGGAGGTTCGAGTCCTCTCCTGGGCACCAGATTTCCGAATCGGGACAGCGCATGACTATCCGCCTGCATCGCGGCGATCTCCCCGACCTCTCCGCTTACAAAGGCGCGGTGGCGATCGACACCGAGACCATGGGTCTCGACCCCGGCCGCGACCGGCTTTGCGTCGTGCAGCTGTCGCCCGGCAACGGCGACGCCGACGTGGTGCAGATTGCGGCCGGACAGAACCACGCGCCCAATATCGAAAAGCTGCTCGCCGATCCGGCGAAGCTGAAAATCTTCCATTTCGCGCGCTTCGATCTCGGCGTGCTGGCCAAGGCCTTCGGCGCAATGGCGGGACCGGTCTACTGCACCAAGATCGCCTCGCGGCTGGCGCGCACCTACACCGACAAGCACGGCTTGAAAGATCTGGCGCGCGAATTGCTCGGCGTCGACCTGTCGAAGCAACAGCAATCGTCCGATTGGGGCGCCGACGCGCTCAGCGACGCCCAGGTGTCGTATGCGGCGACCGACGTGCTGCATTTGCATGCGCTCAAGGACAAGCTCGACGCCATGCTGGCGCGCGAGAACCGCGGCGAATTGGCGGCGGCCTGCTTCCGCTTCTTGCCCGACCGCGTGCGGCTTGATCTCGCCGGCTGGGCGGCCGAAGACATTTTTTCGCATTCCGCGTAAGTTATTGTATTAAGCCGGGGATTCGCTGGGTCTCGGCTGCCGCGCAGGAGCCATATTCGCGCGTCACATTGCGTGGGGGCGTTGGCTAAAATCCGCAATCGAGAAGCAACGGAGTTAAATGCCGATTTTGGCAGGAACCGCGTGAGCACAGCCGAAACCAATCCGCAGACTGCGCGCGCCTATTGGACCATGGGCCGCGGCGACAGCGACCGCGCCTTCCGTTCTGCGCGCCGGCA
The DNA here is from genome assembly GCA_036273755.1 of Pseudolabrys sp. Classification (GTDB taxonomy): domain Bacteria; phylum Pseudomonadota; class Alphaproteobacteria; order Rhizobiales; family Xanthobacteraceae; genus Pseudolabrys. The sequence continues at coordinate 31,702 of DASUGZ010000124.1, read as the reverse complement.
CAGTCGTGTGGTGCGCATCCTGCGCGTAGGCGTTCCGGCCGTGGTCATCGTCGGTTTTTCCGTTGTTTTCCTGCTCGCCTATTTCAATCCCTTGCGCATGCTCGCCAAGATGCCGATCGACATCAAAAATCTTGTGGTCGCCGGCACCAAGATCACCATGGAGAAGCCGCATCTCGCGGGCTTTACCCACGATGCGCGCGCCTATGAATTGTCTGCCGACGCCGCCAAGCAGGATTTGGCCAGGCCCGATTTGATTGAATTGAACAATATTCACGCCAAGGTGCAAATGCAGGACAAGAGCACCGTGGAACTGTCCGCCGCCATCGGCGTCTATGACAGCAAAAGCGAAACCATCAAGCTCGACCGGAACATCCTGCTGTCGTCATCGACCGGCTACCGCGGCCGGCTCAGCGAGGCGACCGTCGATATCCGCAACAGCCACGTGCTGTCGACCCAGCCGGTCGAAATCGATCTGCTACAAGGCACGCTCCGCGCCAACCGGCTGGAAATCGTCGACAATGGCGATGTGGTGCGGTTCGACAGCGGCGTGACCATGACCTTGAAGCTCGGCGACACGCCGCAAGGCAAGGCCGGCGTCCAATGACCGTGCGCCGCACTCTGCCGATCGCCGCCGCACTTTTGGTCTTGGCTTTGGCCGGCGCGCCGCTCAATGCGCAGCCGGCGAAGGGCCCGCCCAACGCCCTGCAAGGCTTCTCGCAAAACCGCGACCAGCCGGTGCACATCGAAGCCGCAACTCTGGAAGTGCGCGACAAGGACAAGGTCGCGACCTTCTCCGGCGACGTGCGCGTCACGCAAGGCGACACCAACATGCGCTGCAAGTCGCTGGTCGTGTTCTACGAGCAGGACGGCGCCAAAGCCGACAAGACCAAGACGTTGAAGGCGGACAACCCGGGTCCGGGCGGTCAGCAGCGAATCAAGCGGCTGGAGGCGCGCGGCGGCGTGGTGGTGTCGCAGAAGGACCAGACTGCGACAGGCGAGACCGGCATCTTCGATATGAAGTCGAATACGGTCACCCTCAACGGCAAGGTGGTGATGACGCAGGGGCAAAACATTTTGCGTGGCGACCGTCTGGTGGTCGATCTGACCAGCGGTGTGTCACGGGTCGAATCCGGTAAGAGCGGCCATGACCGGGTGGAGGGGCTGTTTCTGCCTTCCAGCGGCGCTATCGACCTCAAGCCGGGTGGTCCCAAGCCCGCCCCCGCCCCCGCCGCGGCGCCACGCCCGGGGCGGTCGTCCAATTGACCCGCCGCGCCCACGTGAACAGCTCGGCTGCACGCCGTGGCGAGGAATCAGTTAATGTAACGGGCCGGCATAGGCGGTTGCTCGGCACACTCGTGAACGCGAGCCGCAAGGTAGCCCGGTGAATTTTTTCTCCCTGTTTCAACGCCGGCCGCAGCCCGTGAGCCGCAGCGTTCGGCAGCCGGCAGGGCCGGTGATCCGCACCGTGGCGCCGGCTGTGGCCGCCGCGCAGCCTGCGCCGCAAGCCCAGCCGGAGCGCCGTTCGGACGGGCGGCAGGCCGTGCGTCCGGCCTATCTCGCTGTTCATGGCGTGGAGAAAAGCTTTGCCAACCGCATGGTGGTCAAAGGCGTCACGCTCTACGTGCGGCGAGGCGAGGCGGTAGGCCTGCTTGGGCCGAACGGCGCCGGCAAGACCACGGTGTTCTACATGATCACCGGCCTGATCAACGCGGACCGCGGCCGCATCGAACTCGATGGCTACGACGTCACGACGCTGCCGTTTTATCAGCGCGCCCGGCTCGGCATCGGCTATCTGCCGCAGGAAGCGTCGATCTTTCGCGGTCTCAATGTCGAGGACAATATCCGCGCGGTGCTGGAAGTGGTCGAGCCGAACCGCCGCCGCCGCGAAGCCGATCTCAACGCGCTGCTCGAGGAATTCAACATTGCGCGCCTGCGCAAGACGCCGAGCATCGCGTTGTCCGGCGGCGAGCGCCGCCGCGTCGAGATCGCCCGAGCGCTGGCAACGCGGCCGAGCTACATTCTGCTCGACGAGCCTTTCGCCGGCATCGATCCGATCGCGGTCGGCGACATCCAGGCGCTGGTGCGGCACCTGACCAACCGCGGCATCGGGGTGCTCATCACTGACCACAATGTCCGCGAGACGCTGGGACTGACCGACCGCGCCTACATCATCTATTCCGGTTCGGTGCTGATGGAGGGCCGGGCCGACGACATCGTCAACAACCCCGACGTGAGGCGGCTCTATCTCGGCGAGGAATTCAAGCTTTAGGGCAAAGCGCTCATATTTTGGGCGTCATTGCATTGCGGAATCGCATATCGGCGCCGCGAACCCTCTGCTATAAGAATCAGGAAGCAAGAATCGGACCAGTTTCCGCCAGGAAACCTTATGGCGCTGTCGCAACGACTGGAGTTTCGCCAGAGCCAAGCGCTGGTGATGACGCCGCAGCTGATGCAGGCCATCAAGCTGCTGCAACTCTCCAGCCTTGACCTTGCGGCCTATGTCGAGGCCGAGCTGGAAAAGAACCCGCTGCTCGAGCGCGCCAGCGACGGCGACGAGGCGCCGCGCGAGTCCCCCGAAGCCGAAGCATCCGCATCCGAGAGCGGCGAAGGCGGCGACGAAGGTGCCGCCGACTGGATCGGCGAGGAGATGGAGACCAGCCGGACTTCGATGGAAGAAGGGCTCGGCACCGAACTCGAAAATGTTTTCCCCGACGACGGCGGCGAAAAGAGCGCTGCGCCGGAAGCGTCGCCGCCGGCCTATTCGGAATGGACCGGCGCCGGCAGCCAGGGCAGTTCGGATAACGACTACAATCTGGAAGCCTTCGTCACCGCCGAGATCACGCTTGCCGCGCATCTTGCCGAGCAGATGACGCTGGCAATCTCCAATCCGGCCGGACGCATGATCGGCCAATACCTGATCGATATGGTGGACGAGGCCGGCTACCTCACCGGCGATCTCGGCGCCGTCGCCGACAAGCTCGGCGCGCCGCGCGCCGAGGTCGAGGCCGTGCTTGCCGTTCTGCAGACACTCGAGCCGCCCGGCGTCTGCGCGCGCAACCTCACCGAATGTCTCGCGCTGCAACTCAAGGACCGCGACCGTTACGACCCGGCGATGCGCACTCTGGTCGAGCATCTTGATCTACTGGCCAAGCGCGATCTTGGCGCATTGCGCCGGCTCTGCGACGTCAACGACGAAGATCTTGCCGACATGATCGCGGAAATTCGCAATCTCAATCCCAAGCCCGGCCTCGCCTTCGGTTCGACCATGGTTCAGCCGATCGTCCCCGACGTCTATGTGCGGCCGGCGGCGGACGGTACCTGGCAGGTCGAACTCAATTCCGACACCCTGCCGAAAGTGCTCATCAGTCAGCGCTACTACGCGCAAGTGTCGAAGACGACGCGCAGCGACAAGGACAAAACCTATCTCGCCGATTGTCTGCAGACCGCGACCTGGCTGGTGCGCGCTCTCGATCAGCGCGCCAAAACCATTCTAAAAGTATCGAGCGAGATCGTGCGCCAGCAGGACGCGTTCTTTGCCCATGGCGTGCAGCACCTGCGCCCGCTCAATCTCAAGACGGTCGCCGACGCCATCAGCATGCACGAATCGACCGTCTCGCGCGTCACCGCCAATAAATACATGGCAACCACGCGCGGCATCTTCGAATTGAAATATTTCTTCACCTCGTCGATCGCGGCGGCCGACGGCGGCGAGGCGCATTCGGCGGAAGCGGTGCGTCACCGCATTCGCCAGTTGATCGATGCCGAGACGGCCGCCGATGTGCTGTCGGACGATACCATCGTCGAAAAACTGCGCGAAGCAGGCGTCGACATCGCGCGCCGCACCGTCGCCAAATATCGCGAGGCGATGCGCATTCCATCCTCGGTGCAGCGCCGGCGCGAGAAACAAGCGGCCGAGCCCTGAGGCGTGAAAAAGTCACGTCTGGGCGGCGGATTGACCTTTCCCCGAACACTCCCTAGCTCAATCGAGAGCCGTACGGGGAAACTGGAGGCAGACCGATGCCTTTGCGCGTGTCAGGCAAGAACATCAATATCGGCGCGGCATTGCGCGAGCGCATTGAAGTGCGCGTCGAGGAAGCGATGTCGAAGTATTTCCATGGCGGCTACTCCGGGCATGCCACCGTCGGGAAAGACGGCTTCGGGTTTCGCACCGAATGCGTGCTGCATCTCGACTCAGGCACACTTTTGGAGGCCGAGGGAATGGCCGCCGACGCCTATGAAAGCGCCGACCAGGCCGCGGTTCATATCGAAAAGCGGCTGCGGCGATACAAGCGCCGCCGCGTCCAGCGCAGCCCATAAGCGGCTCCGCCATCGGATAAAGCACTGCAAGAAAAAGCGTCACGGGCCTCCCAGCCCGGCCATTGACGGCGCGGGTGGCCCTCCTTATGGTCCGCCGCTTCAAACCCCCTGGCAATCGAGCACTGGCATTTCTGGTCGTTGGCCATGTCCATGACGCTTACCGATCTCGTCGCGCCCAATGCGGTTGTTCCGGCGCTCAAGGTCAACAGCAAGAAGCAAGCGATCCAGGAACTCGCCGCCCGCGCCGCCGCGCTCACGGGTCAGAACGAGCGCGCCATCCTTGAGATCTTGCTGCAGCGCGAGAAGCTGGGTTCCACCGCGGTCGGCAGCGGCGTGGCGATTCCGCATGGCAAATTGCCCAAGCTCGGGCGGTTGTTCGGCTTGTTCGCGCGGCTGGAGCGGCCGATCGATTTCGAAGCGCTCGATAGCCAGCCGGTCGACTTGATTTTTCTGCTGCTGGCGCCGGAAGCCGCCGGCGCCGATCATCTCAAAGCGCTCGCCCGCGTCGCGCGGCTGTTGCGCGACCCCGAGGTGGCCCGCAAGCTGCGCGAATCGCGCGATGCCGACGCCGTCTATGCTGTGCTGGCGATGCCGGCGGCGAGCAGCGCGGCCTGAGCCAGGAATCACCGTCAGCTGTCAATAATCTGAAGGGGCCGGCGTTTTGCCGACCCCTTTTTATTTGATCGCCGATTGCTGAAGCTGATGTCTGATCAGTGCACGCTCACCGGCTCGAGTTCCTGGCTCCAGGCGTTGGCAAGCGCGGCTTCGCGCGTATCGGTCAGCATGATCGGCGTGCCGTCGGCGCCGTGCAGCGCAAACAGCTTGAGGCCGGGCGCGATCTTCGGCGCCTGCGGGAATAGGCTGGCGACATCCTCCGAGCGGATCGTCTTGACGTAGGCCAAGCGGCCGTCGCCCAGATGGGCAAGTGCTTCCTGGGTGAACACCGGACTGGTGGTATTGGTTTCCATTGTCTTCTCGTTCGTCATGGCCCTCGACTCCTATTGAGTTAACGCTCGACGCGGTCGAGTCCTGTATTCACGAATGCGTCATTCCTGCTCGCTGATAGCGATCGATTTCACGATCCGCTCAAGTTGCGGCCGCACCAGATCGATCGACAACAGTCCGTTCTTGAGATCGGCGCCCAACACCTCCATGCCGTCGGCCAGCACGAAGGTGCGCTGGAATTGGCGCGCGGCGATGCCGCGGTGGAGATATTGGCGGCTCTTGTCGTCCTGCTGCCGGCCGCGGATCACCAACTGACTTTCCTCGACGGAAACGTCGAGCTGGTCGCGGGTAAAGCCGGCGACGGCGAGCGTAATGCGGAGCCGTTCGGGGGTTTGCCCCTCGCGCGCCAGCCGTTCGATATTGTAGGGCGGGTAGCCATCGGCCCCCTTGGCAACGCGGTCGAGCACACGCTCGATCTCGTCGAAGCCCAAAAGGAACGGGCTGGATAGTGACGGTACTCGTGACATGGTCTCAAAGCCCTCGCATGAAGCGACTTTGACGGGGCCCCTTGCGGGCGCCCCAACCGGGCGGCGACTGCCGGCCGGTCGTTAGTAATATGGGCAACCTGAGTTAAAGGTTCAAGAACAAGGGAAATTCGCGGTTTTGACGGATAATATCAGGCCTTAGGCCGCAGGGAGTTCCATGCCAGATCAGCCGATTTTACCGCGCCTCAGGGTGCGGGCCATCCGGGCCACCCCGTTCGAGGTGCCTCCGAATTTCATCCTTGGCACCAGCCGCGGCGCCTTTCGCCAGGTGCCGCTGCTGCTGGTCGACGTCGCGACCGAGGAGGGCATCACAGGCCGCTCGTACCTGTTCTGTTATGTGCGCGCAGCGGCCGCCGCGATTGTCAATCTGATCGACGACGTGGAGGAAGCGGTCGAAGGCGATCCCCTCGATCCATCCGCGCTATGGGCGAAGCTTGCTGGCCGCTATGCCTTGATCGGCGTGCAGGGCATCGTGCGCATGGCGATGGCCGGGTTCGACGTCGCCTGCTGGGACGCTTTGGCGATTGCCGCCAAGCAACCGCTTGCCCGCTTTCTCGGCGCCGGGCCGAAGCCGGTCCCCGCCTACAACAGTTGCGGTCTCGGTCTGATGGACGATCTCGGCGCGCTCGCAAGCGAAGCCGAGAAGCTGCTTGCCGCCGGCAATTTCCGCGCAGTCAAATTGCGCCTCGGCTACCCGACGCTCGATCGCGACATTGCGGCCGTACATGCGGTACGCAAGCGTATTGGCGACGATGTGCATCTCATGGTCGACTACAATCAGGTGCTCAGCGTCGACGAGGCGCTGACGCGTGGGCGCGCCCTCGACGCCGAAAATATCTACTGGCTGGAAGAGCCAATCCGCCACGACGATTATGCCGGCGCCGCGCGGCTTGCGCATGAGTTAACGACGCCGATCCAGATCGGCGAGAATTTCTCGCTGCCGACCGCGATGGCCGCCGCACTCGACCAGGGCAAACCCGATTATGTGATGCCCGATCTGGAACGCATCGGCGGGGTCACCGGCTGGAACGCGGCGGCGAAGCTTGCAGCGGCGCGCGACATCAAAATGTCGTCGCATCTGTTTCCGGAAGTGAGCGCGCAGCTCTTGGCCGCGACGCCAACATGCCATTATCTCGAATATGTCGACTGGGCCGACGTGCTGTTGCGCGAGCCGCTCAAGATCGTCGGCGGCCAAGCGATCGTCCCCGACCGCCCTGGCAACGGCATGGTGTGGGACGAGAGCGCGGTGAAACGCTTTCAGCTAACCTAGCTTCAGCTTGAACAGCTTGATCGCGTTGTCGCGGCCGATTCTGATGCGGTCGCTGTCGTCGATCTCCGCGTTGTCGAACCATTCGGCGCCTTCGTCGACCGCCTCGAACGGCCAGTCGACCGAGAACATCACGCGCTCAGCGCCCATCTCGGCGATCGCATTGATCAGCGCCGGCGTCGAGAAATTGCCCGACGTGGTGAGATGAAAGTGCTTGCGGAAATAATGACCGACGCCGTGCTTGGCGGCGTATTTGTGCGGCGCCTTCATCCAGCCGTTGCGGCCGTCGATGCGCCACAGATAGACAGGAATACCTTCGCCAAGATGTCCGAGGACAATCTTTAGGTTCGGGCATTCGTCGAACAGACCGCTGCCGATCAGCCGCAGCGCATGGACCGCGGTCTCGGCGTGAAAAGCCCAGTTCGGTCCGAGCAGCCAGTTGTGGCCTTCATAGGCCTTTGTCGAATTCGGCAACGGATTGCGCGGGTGCAGATAGAACGGCACGCCGAGCGCCTCGACCGTGCGCCAGAACGGCCGGTACTGCGGCAGATCGTAATAGGTGACGTTGTCGGGTGATCCGACTTGCGAAAAGCCGTTGACCAGCGCGCCGACGAAACCGAGCTCCTTGACGCAGCGCGTCAGCTCGGCGGCCGCGGCGTCGGGGTCCTGCATCGCCAGCGCGGCGAAGCCGGCAAAACGGCCGGGCCGCTTGCGCACGTCCTCGGCCAGCACATCGTTCGCTTGTTTTGTCACCGCGATCGCGCGCTTGACGTCATGGATCGCCTGCACTGCCGGCGCGTTCAGCGACAGGATCATCATCTCGATGCCGTGCTTGTCCATTTCGGCGAGGCGCAAATCCTGGATGTCGAGCAGGCGCGGACCGAGATCGCCCCACACATGCGATCCGAACACCTGCGAGTCGCCGAGCGTCGATTCGATGGCGAAATGCTCTTCGAGCGCGATCTTGTTATGCATTGGTCCTACTCTCCCCGAATTTTCTCATTTGCGGTAACGTCAGCGAAGTCGCTTCTTGGCAAAAGCTCGTCCTGATGATGATTTGAGGTAGCGTTCGAATGCGACGGCTTTGTCTTTATTGGAAAAAGCCAAATAGGTTACCAAACGCCACGGTTTGAATTTGCTTGTGTGGCGAGCTTGTCCGGCATTGTGCGCGGCTAGACGTTTGCGCAAATCATCCGTGAGACCAATGTAAGTTTCACCTGGAAAATCGATGCTTGCGAGAATGTAAACGTACATCATCGAGCCAACTTAGCCCGTCTTCGCCCTTCGGGCTACGACGGGCAACCTCCGCCGCTCGCGATACAATGCTTGCTTAGAGTCTTTGCGCGAAGGTTGGCTTGCCAACCGTAGCCGCGAAGCGGCGAAGGTTGGTGGAGCCAGGCGGGATCGAACCGCCGACCTCCTGCATGCCATGCAGGCGCTCTCCCAGCTGAGCTATGGCCCCAATTCGCAAAATCGTCATGCCGCAATCGTGGGAATGCGCGTGCGGCGCGCGTCCGTCAAGGCTCCTCTTCCTTTTCGATGCTCTCGCCGATGATGTCGGTCACGTCGGCGTCGCCTTCCTCTTCTTCCTCGATGAAGGCGGCATCGTCGAGGCTCTCGTCCATCTCCACTTCTTCGGTCTCGCCGGCAGCGGCCTCCTCAGGCGCGGGCTTCTTGCCCTGCTGTTCGGCCTCGGCGTCCTCGAGCGAAACGAATTCGGCATCGGCCGTCTCCGGCGCGACCACCTCGGGCTCGGCCGCCGGCGCGGGCCGCGCCGCAGGTGTCGGTGCCACCGGCTCGGGCCGTGCGCGCGACGGCGCCGGCGCGGCGATCGGGACGACCTTGCCGGTGTAAGGAGAGATCACCGGCGTCTTGCCGAGATCGTAGAACTTGCGGCCGGTTTCCGGACAGATGCGTTTGGTGCCGAGATCAGCTTTCGCCACGGTCGGGTTCCTCGAAATGGTCGATAAATCGGTGTTTCACTTGGCTAGTTGCAAGCGCCCTGTCAATAGCGCAGACGCCCCGGTGCGGCGGGATGACGGCCCGCGCGGGCGCGTGGTAGGACGGCCTATTCGTTAAGGATTGTGCCCGTGGATTCTGCCGTTTCAAGCCCGTTAACCGCCCGCCGCGGCGGCCCTGTGCAAGGCCGTACCCGGGTGCCGGGCGACAAATCGATCTCGCAGCGCGCCGTGATTCTCGGCGCGCTGTCGGTCGGCGAGACGACCGTTGCCGGCCTGCTGGAAGGCGAGGACGTGCTGCATACCGCCGCCGCGATGCGGGCGCTCGGCGCAAAGCTTGAGCGCGGCGCCGACGGCCTGTGGCGAATTCATGGCGTCGGCGTCGGCGGCTTCGCGCAGCCGGCGGCCCCGCTTGATTTCGGCAATTCCGGCACCGGCTGCCGGTTGATGTTCGGCGCGGTGGCGGGCTGTCCGATCAAGGCGACGTTCGATGGCGATGCCTCGCTGCGCAAGAGGCCGATGCGCCGCATTCTCGATCCGCTGGAGAAAATGGGCGCGCGCGTAGTCGAGCAGGCCGAAGGCGGACGGTTGCCCCTGACGCTGCAGGGGGCGACTGACCCGGTGCCAATCACCTACGAGTCGCCGGTGCCCTCGGCACAGCTCAAGTCGGCGGTGCTGCTCGCCGGCCTTGCCGCGCCGGGCGAAACGACAGTGATCGAAGCGGAGGCCACGCGCGATCACACCGAACGCATGCTCAAGCATTTCGGCGCCAAGCTCACCGGCAAGCCGCACGGCGAGCATGGCCGCCGCATCACGCTGCAGGGTCAGCCCGAGTTGGAGCCGGCGAACGTCGTGGTGCCGGCCGATCCATCCTCTGCGGCATTCCCGCTTGTTGCGGCGCTGCTGGCGCCCGGCTCCGATCTCATACTCGATGCGGTGATGACCAATCCGCTGCGCACCGGACTCTACAAGACTTTGCTTGAGATGGGCGCCAATATCGAAGCGGTCGCCAAACGCGACGACGGCGGCGAGGAAGTCGCCGACCTGCGAGTGCGCGCCTCGGCGCTCAAGGGCGTCGATGTTCCGGCCGAGCGCGCGCCGTCCATGATCGACGAATATCCGATTCTCGCCGTCGCCGCCTCCTTCGCGCAAGGCGAAACGCGCATGCGCGGCTTGAAGGAATTGCGCGTCAAGGAAAGCGACCGCCTGGAAGCGACAGCGGCGATGCTGCGGGCGAACGGCGTGCACGTCGACATCGATGGCGACGATTTGATCGTGCAGGGCAAAGGCAGCGTCGCGGGCGGCGGCGACGTGGCGACGCATATGGATCACCGCATCGCCATGGCGGCGCTGATGATGGGCTTGGCGTCCGACAATCCGGTGCGTATCGACGACGGCGCATTCATCGCCACCAGTTTTCCCGGTTTCGTCGAGTTGATGCGTTCGCTCGGCGCGGATATCGCATGATCATCGCCATTGACGGACCTGCCGCCTCGGGCAAGGGCACGCTCGGCAAGAAGCTCGCCGCGCATTACGGCCTGCGCCATCTTGATACCGGGCTGCTCTACCGCGCGGTCGCAAAGAGCGTGCTTGATGCCCGGCGCGGGCCGGATGACAAAAGTGCCGCGATTGCTGCGGCGCAATCGCTCGATCCGGCCAGCTTCGATGAGGTTGCGCTCAAGAGCCATGCGGTGGGCGAGGCAGCCTCGATCGTTTCCGCCATTCCCGAAGTACGCGCCGCTTTGCTCGCCTTCCAGCGCGCGTTTGCCGCCAAGCCGCCGGGCGCGGTGCTCGACGGCCGCGATATCGGCACCGTCATCTGTCCGGATGCCGACGTGAAAATCTATGTGACCGCCACCCCGGAGGCGCGCGCGCGTCGCCGCGCGGCCGAATACCAGGCCCAAGGGCGCCAGATCGACGAGGCGACCGTCTTGGCCGATATTCTCAAGCGCGACGAGCGCGATATGGCCCGCGCCGCTGCGCCCCTGAAACAGGCCGCCGATGCGCACTTGCTCGATACGACGCATTTGGCTATAGACCCCGCCATCCGGGCCGCCATCGACATCGTCGAGGCCATCCGGGCGGGCCGAGGGCGCGATTAACGCCCCTCGTGTTGGAGGACAAAGTCCCGCTCGAGCCTCTGCGTTGGGTGTGCCTGACCGAACCAATCGTTTTCAAAGCACGGTATGAGCGCCGGCCATCCGGGATTCCCGGGCGGCTGTCGAAGGTCTTGCGGGGCCTTCGGCCCGCGCCTTTGCGAACGCCATTCCAACCGCCGGCGCGCCGCATAGAGGAGATTTCATGGCCACCGCTCAAGCATCGCCCACGCGTGAAGACTTCGCCAAACTGCTCGACGAAACGTTCGGCGGCGGAAACCTGCAGGAAGGGTCCGTCATCAAGGGCACGATCGTCGGCATCGAAAAGGATATGGCCGTCATCGACGTCGGCCTGAAAACCGAGGGTCGCGTGGCGCTGCGCGAGTTTGCCGGGCCCGGACGCCAGTCCGATCTCAAGGTCGGCGATACGGTCGAAGTTTATCTGGAGCGCGTCGAGAACGCGCTCGGCGAAGCGGTGCTGTCGCGCGACAAAGCGCGCCGCGAGGAAAGCTGGGGCAAGCTCGAGACCGCATTCAAGAACAACGAGAAGGTCAACGGCATCATCTTCAACCAGGTCAAGGGCGGCTTTACCGTGGATCTCGACGGCGCCGTGGCCTTTCTGCCGCGCAGCCAGGTCGACATCCGGCCGATCCGCGACGTTACGCCGCTGATGAACGTTCCGCAGCCGTTCCAGATCCTGAAGATGGATCGCCGCCGCGGCAATATCGTCGTGTCCCGCCGCACCGTGCTCGAAGAGACCCGCGCCGAGCAGCGCCAGGAACTGGTGCAGAACCTCGAGGAGGGTCAGGTTATCGACGGCGTGGTCAAGAACATCACCGACTACGGCGCCTTCGTCGATCTTGGCGGCATCGACGGCCTCTTGCACGTCACCGACATCGCCTGGCGCCGCGTCAATCACCCGACCGAGGTGCTCAACATCGGCCAGCAGGTGAAGGTCAAGATCATCAAGATCAACCACGAGACCCACCGAATCTCATTGGGAATGAAGCAACTGCTCGACGATCCGTGGCAGGGCATCGAGGCCAAGTTCCCGGTCGGAACGAAATTCAAAGGCCGTGTCACCAACATCACCGACTACGGCGCCTTCGTCGAACTGGAGCCGGGCATCGAGGGCCTGATCCACGTCTCGGAAATGTCGTGGACCAAGAAGAACGTGCATCCGGGCAAGATCGTCTCGACCTCGCAGGAAGTCGAAGTGCAGATCCTGGAAGTCGATCCGGTCAAGCGCCGCATTTCGCTTGGTCTCAAGCAGACCATGCGCAATCCGTGGGAGGTCTTCGTCGAGAAGCATCCGCCGGGCTCGACGGTCGAGGGCGAGGTCAAGAACAAGACCGAATTCGGCCTGTTCCTCGGCCTCGACGGCGACGTCGACGGCATGGTCCACCTCTCCGATCTCGACTGGAAGCGTCCAGGCGAGCAGGTCATCGAGGAGTACAAGAAGGGCGACATGGTCAAGGCGCAAGTGCTCGACGTCGACGTCGAGAAGGAGCGCATCTCGCTTGGCGTCAAGCAGCTTGGCGGCGACCCGATGGAGCAGGCCGGCGACCTCAAGAAGGGTTCGGTCGTCACCTGCGAAGTCACCGAGGTGAAGGAAGCCGGCATCGACGTGAAGATCGTCGGCACCGACTTGACCGCCTTCATCCGCCGCGCCGACCTCGCGCGCGACCGCGGCGAGCAGCGTCCCGAGCGCTTCGCCGCCGGCCAGAAAGTCGACGCCCGCGTCACCCAGTTCGACCGCAAGACCCACAAGGTCGGCGTCTCGATCAAGGCGCTGGAAGTGGCCGAGGAGAAGGAGGCGCTGGCGCAGTACGGCTCCGCCGACTCAGGCGCTTCGCTCGGCGACATCCTCGGCGCCGCCCTCAAGCAGCGCGACGACAAGCCGGACGACAAGGCCGAGACCGAAAAAGCCGAAGACTGAGATCCGGCACCGCTGAAATCGTGGAACCCCCGGGGCAACCCCGGGGGTTCTTGCTTTGCCGGGGTGGCGTGCCAAGACGTGCCAAGAATCGCCGCAATAGGTATGCTTGAGTCCTGCTTCACGGTCGCGGACCGTACCGCCAAAAAGGAGCGCATCCGATGTCGCTCGATGCCGATGCCATCGTCGATCGCCGCCGCATGCGGCGCAAGCTCACCTTCTGGCGCGTCAGCGCGCTGGTGATCGCGCTGGTCGGCCTTGCCGCCGCGCTGGTGCCGGGGGCGCGGCTCGCCGTGCCCGGCAACGCCATCGCCCGTATCAAGGTGCAGGGGTTGATCCGCGGCAATCAGGACCGGGTCGAGGCGCTGGAGCGGCTCGGCCGCTCGAGCGCGCGGGCGGTGATCGTGCACATCGACAGCCCCGGCGGCACCACCGCCGGCTCCGAGCAGCTTTACGACGCCTTACGCACCTTGCAGGCGAAGAAACCGATGGTGGTGGTGGTCGACGGGCTCGCCGCCTCCGGCGCCTATATTGCGGCGCTGTCCTGCGATCACATCATCGCGCAGGACACCTCGCTGGTCGGCTCGATCGGCGTCCTGTTCCAGTACCCGAACTTCACCCAGGTGCTCAAAACCATCGGCATCCAGATGGAAGAGATCAAATCCTCGCCGCTCAAGGCGGCGCCGAACGGCTTTGAGCCGACCAGCCCGGAGGCGCGCGCCGCCATCGCCGCGATCGTCTCGGATTCCTATTCATGGTTCAAAGATCTGGTGAAGAATCGCCGCAATTTGAACGATGCCCAGCTCGCCGCGGTGGCCGATGGCCGCGTCTTCACCGGCCGGCAGGGCGTGGGCCTCAAGCTGGTCGACGGGCTCGGCAACGAAAAGACCGCGCTCGCCTGGCTGGAGAAGGAAAAGAATATCCCGGCCTCCACGCCGGTGCGCGACTATTCGCTGGAACCGCGATTCAGCGAGCTGTCCTTTCTCCATGTCGCCGCCTGGACCTTCCAGGCGGTCGGTCTTTCCGCCACAGCGCAGCGTATCGAAGCATGGGGCACCGTGCAGGCGGTCGAAAGACTCAACCTTGACGGTCTGTTGGCGCTTTGGCACCCTGCCAGCGCCAACTGACCATGAATTGAGCAAGGCGGCCGCAATGATCAAGTCCGAGCTTGTGCAACATATCGCCGCCCAGAATCCCCATCTGTATCAGCGCGACGTCGAGAACATCGTCAACGCCGTGCTCGGCGAGATCACCAGCGCCATGGCGCGCGGCGACCGCGTCGAATTGCGCGGCTTCGGCGCCTTCTCGGTCAAGCACCGGCCGGCCCGCACCGGGCGCAACCCGCGCACCGGCGCGCATGTCTCGGTCGAGCAGAAGTCCGTGCCATTCTTCAAGACCGGCAAGGAAATGCGCGAGCGGCTCAACAAGACTGGCCCGGCGTAAGCCGACGGTTTCCAGGATTTGCCGAAGTGCTAATGTGGTGGCCGGGCTTCCCGGCCATTTGCATTTGGAAAGCTATCGGTGTTTCGCAAGATCGTGACCTGGATCGTCATTGCCCCGCTTGCGGCGGTGATCATCGCTTTTGCGGTCGCCAACCGGCAGACGGTGACGGTGTCGTTCGATCCGTTCTCGTCGGCGAGTCCGGCTTATGCCGCGACCCTGCCGCTGTTCGCCGCCATCTTCGCGGTATTGATCCTGGGCGTCATCGTCGGCGGCATCGCCGCCTGGATCCGGCAAAGCAAATGGCGCCGCCGCGCGCGCCAGCTCGACGGCGAGGTGCGCGCGCTGCACGACGAGATCGAGACCATCCGCCGCCGTTTTGGCACCACGGGGAAGCCGGCGTCGGCGCCGGCGCCTGATCCGGTGCCGCTCATTCCGGGGCCGCCCGCCTAACGCCGCTGGGCGGGTTCCGCTTTGCGGGGAGGGGGCGAAGGCTGCTAGAACCCGCTTATGTCGCTGACCGTCAAAATATGCGGGCTGAAGACCGCGGAAGCGCTTGATGTCGCGCTTGAATCGGGCGCCGACCTGGTCGGCTTCGTGTTCTTTGCGCCGAGCCCGCGCAACCTCGATTACGCCGCCGCGCGCGAGCTGGGTGCGCGTGTGAAGGGCCGCGCCGGCAAGGTCGCGCTCAGTGTCGATGCCGACGACGCGGCGCTTGCCGCCATTGTCGAGACGCTCAAACCCGACATGCTGCAATTGCACGGCGTCGAGCCGCCGAAGCGGGTCACGGCGCTGCGCGTGCGCTTCGGCCTGCCGGTGATGAAGGCCGTGCCGATCGCCGAGCGCAAGGACCTCGCCCGCATCGAGCTCTACAAAAAAATCGCCGACCGGCTGATCTTCGACGCGCGCGCGCCGCGCGAGGCGACACGGCCCGGCGGCCTCGGCACGCCATTCGACTGGACCCTGCTCAAGGGCGTCGATCCGGGAATTCCTTACATGCTCTCGGGCGGTCTTGATGCCGGCAATGTCGCCGAGGCGCTGCGCGTCACCCGCGCACCGGGTGTCGACGTCTCCTCCGGCGTCGAACGCAGCGTCGGCGAAAAGGACCCGGACAAGATCCGCGCCTTCATCCGCGCCGCGCGCGCCGCCGAAGCCGCGCTGTCGAAAGTAACCGCATGACCGCGCCGCAGCCCAATTCGTTTCGCACCGGGCCCGACGAGCGTGGACATTTCGGCATCTATGGCGGCCGCTTCGTCGCCGAGACGCTGATGCCGCTGATCCTGGAATTGGAAAAGGCCTACGCCCAGGCCAAGGCCGATCCCAAATTCCAGAAGGAGATGGACGGCTATCTCGCGACCTATGTCGGGCGGCCGTCGCCGCTTTATTTCGCCGAACGACTAACGCGGCACTGTGGCGGCGCCAAAATTTATTTCAAACGCGAGGAGCTCAACCATACCGGCGCGCACAAGGTGAATAACGTGCTCGGCCAGATCATGCTGGCCAAGCGCATGGGCAAGACCCGCATCATCGCCGAAACCGGCGCCGGCATGCACGGCGTCGCCACCGCGACGCTCTGCGCCAAATTCGGGCTGCCCTGCATCGTCTATATGGGCGAGATCGACGTCGAGCGGCAGAAGCCGAACGTGCTGCGCATGAAGATGCTCGGTGCCGAGGTGCGCGGCGTCACCTCCGGCTCGCGCACGCTGAAAGACGCCATGAACGAAGCGCTGCGCGACTGGGTCACCAATGTCGCCGATACATTCTATTGCATCGGCACGGTGGCCGGCCCGCATCCTTATCCGGCGATGGTGCGCGATTTCCAGTGCATCATCGGCCGCGAGGCACGCGAACAGATGCAGGCCGCCGAAGGCCGCCTGCCGGATTCGCTGATCGCCTGCATCGGCGGCGGCTCCAATGCCATGGGCCTGTTCCATCCGTTCCTCGACGACCGCAGCGTCGAAATCTACGGCGTGGAAGCCGCCGGGCATGGTCTCAAAGACAAGCACGCGGCTTCGATCGCCGGTGGCCGGCCCGGCGTGCTGCATGGCAATCGCACTTATCTGCTGATGGACGACGACGGCCAGATTGAAGAAGCGCACTCCATCTCCGCCGGCCTCGATTATCCCGGCATCGGGCCCGAGCACGCCTGGCTCAACGACATGGGCCGCGTGAAATTCTTGTCGGCGACCGACGACGAGGCGGTGGCGGCGTTCCAACTGTGCAGCAAGCTCGAGGGCATCATCCCGGCGCTGGAGCCGGCACATGCGCTCGCCCGCGTTTTCGATCTCGCGCCGACGAAGCCGAAGGATCACTTGATGGTGGTCAACCTCTCCGGCCGCGGCGACAAGGACCTGGCGAGCGTCGAAGCATTTCTGGAAAGCAAGAAATGACGCGCATCGATAAGCGCTTCGCTACGCTGAAAGACGAGGGCCGCGCTGCGCTGGTGACCTTCACCATGGCCGGCGATCCCGACTACGACACCGCGCTCGCCATCGCCAAGGCCTTGCCGAAGGCGGGCGCCGACGTCATCGAACTCGGCATGCCGTTCACCGATCCGATGGCCGACGGACCGGCGATCCAGGCCGCCGGCGTGCGCGCACTGAAAGCCGGCCAGACGATGAAGAAGACACTGACGCTGGTGCGGGAATTCCGCAAAGGCGACGATGTCACGCCGATCGTGCTGATGGGTTACTACAATCCGATCTATATCTACGGCGTCGACAAATTCCTCGCCGATGCCAAGGCCGCCGGCGTCGACGGCTTGATCGTGGTCGATCTGCCGCCCGAGGAAGACGACGAACTGTGCCTGCCGACGCTCAAGGCCGGGCTCAACTTCATCCGCTTGGCGACGCCGACCACCGACGACAAGCGCCTGCCGGCGGTGCTCAACAACACGTCGGGCTTCGTCTACTACGTCTCCATCACCGGCGTTACCGGTGCGGCGGCACCCGACGCCGCCAAGGTCAGCGCCGCGGTTGCGCGCATCAAGCGTCACACCAAGCTGCCGGTCGCGGTCGGCTTCGGTGTGCGGACAGCCGAACAGGCGCGCGCGATCGCCGAAAATGCCGACGGCGTCGTGGTCGGCTCGGCGCTGGTCGACGCGCTGCGGCAAAGCCTCGATAAAGGCGGCAAAGCGGGCCCGGATAGCGTCAAGGCGGTCACGTCGCTGGTGTCCACGCTGGCCGACGGCGTGCGTTCGGCGCGGCGGATCGCGGCCGAGTAGCGGTTATAATTCGGACAAAACGAGCCTATATAGACGAAGCATGAACTGGATCACCAACGTCGTCCGCCCCAAGATTCGCAGCCTGCTGCGCCGCGAGACGCCGGAGAATCTCTGGATCAAATGTCCGGAGACGGGGCAACTCGTCTTCTTCAAGGACGTCGAGGCCAATCAGTTCGTCATCCCGTCGTCCAACTATCACATGCGCATTTCGGCGACGGCGCGGCTGAAACAGATGTTCGACGGCGCCACCTGGATCGATATCGGCGTGCCGGAGGTGACGGTCGACCCGCTCAAATTCCGCGACGAGCGCCGCTACGCCGACCGCCTCAAGGACGCCAAGACCAAGACCGGCCTGAACGACGCGATCAAGCTCGGGCTCGGCAAGCTCGACGGCCTGCCGGTGGTAATCGCGGTGCAGGACTTCGATTTCATGGGCGGTTCGCTCGGCATGGCGGCGGGCGAGGCGGTGATCAAGGGCTTGGAAACCGCGGTGCAGAAATCGACGCCCTTCATCATGTTCGCGGCCTCCGGCGGCGCGCGCATGCAGGAAGGCATTCTCTCGCTCATGCAGTTGCCGCGCACGACGGCCGCTGTGCAGATGCTGCGCGAGGCGAAGAAGCCCTACATCGTGGTCCTGACCAATCCGACCACCGGCGGCGTCACCGCGTCCTACGCGATGCTGGGCGACGTGCAGATCGCCGAGCCCGGGGCGCTGATCGGCTTTGCCGGCCCGCGCGTGATCGAGCAGACCATCCGCGAGAAATTGCCGGAAGGCTTCCAGCGCGCCGAATATCTTTCCGAGCACGGCATGGTGGACATGGTGGTGCATCGGCACAAATTGCGCGCCACGCTGTCCGAGTTGTGCCGGCTGTTGACCAAGGCGCCGGTACCCGGCGAGCAGCCGCAATTGCCGGTTCCGGCGCACGCGTGAGCGCCAAAATAAAAGCGATGTCATGACGCCGCCGGTTGACGCGATCGTCGCGCGGCTCGCCGCGTTGCATCCCAAGCGCATCGATTTGTCGCTCGAGCGCATCGAGCGGCTGCTCGCCGCGCTCGGCCACCCCGAACGCAACTTGCCGCCGGTGATCCATGTTGCCGGCACCAATGGCAAGGGCTCGACCGTCGCCTTCATGCGCGCGATTCTCGAAGCCGCCGGCAAGCGCGTCCATGTCTATTCCTCGCCGCATCTGGTGCGTTTCAACGAGCGCTACCGGCTTAGTGGTGCGTTGGTGAGCGATGAGGAACTAAGCGCAACGTTGGAAGAATGCGAACGCGTCAATGGCGGCGAACCCATCACTGTGTTCGAGATCACCACAGCGGTCGGCATGATGCTGTTCGCGCGCCACCCCGCCGACGTCCTATTGCTCGAAGTCGGTCTCGGCGGCCGGCTGGACGCGACCAATGTGATCGAGCGCCCGCTCGCCACCGTCATCACGCGAATCGCCATCGATCACACCGATTTTCTTGGCGAGACGCTGGAGAAGATCGCGATGGAGAAATCCGGCATTCTCAAGCGCGAGACGCCGGCCATTATCGCCGCACAGACGCGCGATGCGCTCGCCGTGATCGAACGGCAGGCGGCGCGCCTCAAGGCGCCCTTGAAAATTGCCGGCGAGGATTGGACCGCGACCGAAGAGCGCGGCCGGCTCGTCTATCAGGACGAAGCCGGCCTACTCGATCTGCCGGCGCCGAAGCTTTACGGCCGCCATCAGTTCGAGAATGCGGGGCTGGCGATCGCGGCCTTGCGTACGATCAAATCGTTGAAACTAACGCCGGCCGCCTACGAAGCCGGCATGATCAAGGCCGACTGGCCGGCGCGGCTGCAGCGGCTGACGCAGGGTCGGCTGGTGCAACTGGTCCCGCCCGGCAGCGAGCTGTGGCTCGACGGCGGCCACAATCCGGACGGTGGCCGCGCCGTCGCCGCAGCGCTTGCCGATCTCGAGGAGCGCGTGTCGCGGCCGCTGGTGCTGATCGTCGGCATTCTGGCGAGCAAGGACAGCGCCGGTTTTCTCGGCAACTTCACCGGGCTCGCGCGCCGCTTGATCGCGGTGCCAGTGCCGGGCGCCGAGAAAGGGCTCACCGCGGAAGCCGTAGCCGATACCGCGCGTACTATCGGCCTGGCCGCGACCAGCCGTGACAATCTCGACGAGGCGCTCGACGCCGCGCGCAAGCTCGACCTCGATCCGGCGCCACGAATCCTGATCACCGGATCGCTCTACCTTGCCGGCGACGTGCTGCGCGAGAACGGCACGCTGCCGGCCTGAAACGAAAACGGCCGGCAAGGATGCCGGCCGCTCTCTTTCAAATCCTTCAACAATCAGACTGAGCCGCTGATCCATTGCGCCAGCTTCTGCTTCGGCGCGGCGCCGACCTGACGCGAGGCGATCTCGCCGTTCTTGAACAGCATCAGCGTCGGGATCGACATGATGCCGTATTTCGCGGCCGTATTCGGGTTCTCGTCGACGTTGAGTTTGACGATCTTGACCTTGTCGCCGAGCTGGCCGGCGATTTCTTCGAGCGCCGGCGCGATCATGCGGCAGGGGCCGCACCATTCCGCCCAGAAATCCACGACGACCGGTTCGGCCGATTTCAAGACGTCCGAGTCGAAGCTTGCGTCCGACGTTTTGCCGACGGCCATGTGCGCATCCTTTTGATTGGCGGGGAGAATCAAGCCCCGAAAAATGGCGAGGCAGGGAAATTATGAACGCGATCTCGTAGCGTCAAGGCGCTATCGCGCGGACGTGATTTGCGCCAGCGCCGCGTCCAGCGCCTCCGTGGAAAGCTCCATGAGATCAGGGACTTCCGTCCAGATCAGCGCGGCGCGAACGGATTTCCCCGGGTACAATTTCATGAGCACGGCGCGGTACAGCGCGAGCTGGCGCACGTAGCCCGGCGGCACGTCCTCAAGTCGCCGCGGCGCCGGCCGGTTGGTCTTGAAATCGGCAATCAACACAGCGTCTTGGGTCACCGCGAGACGGTCGACCTGGCCGGAGACGCGGATGGTTTCACCGCCAATATTAAGTCGGCCGACGATGGGTACTTCGGCGCGGCTGCCGGGCGCGAACAGCGCGGCAAAGGCCGCGTGGTTGAGCAGAACATCCACTTCTTCTTCAATTTCTCGGCGCAGATGTTCCGCTAAAGCTTTCCCCGCGCGGGCCAGAAATTCTTCCGTCGCATTTCCTCTTCTCTCGGCGGCGATATCCGGCAGCGCCTGCAGCAGCCGGTGGGTGAGCGAGCCGCGCATCAGCGCGGCGGCGCGCGACGCGCCGGTCGCCGCCCGGCCTGTCTCCTCCTCGGCGCTCGACGGCGTGACGGTGCGCACGCCGGCGATGACGGAGCTTGCGTTGGCGCGCAGCCAGTCCGGCAACGCGGGCAGCGCAGCCGCTTTCGCGGTGGCCGAAACAGTCTCGACCGTCCCGTCCTTGCTGAAGCGCCAGACCTTGCCGCCGTCGGCGTCCGTTTCCTCGCTCGACAACGGCTTGAGCGCGTCGCCGACCAGTTCGTACCAGCAGCCGGCGGGAATCTTGTTCACACCTTTGACGCCGCAGACGACCAGCCGTTCGGCGGCGCGGGTGAGGCCGACATAGAGCAGCCGGCGGTACTCGTCGCGCGCGGCGTCGAGCGCTTCGCTGCGCGCCGCCGCCATCGGGCCGGCGTCCTTGTCTTTCGCGGCGCCCCAGATCAGCGCTTTTGAATCCGGCGGCGCGCCGGGAATCGGCGCAATCAACAACCGCGGCGGATGCGCGCCCTCCGGACGCGTCGTCGTCGCGTCGATCAAAATGACGTTCTTTGCCTCCAGCCCCTTGGCGCCGTGCACGGTCATGACGCGCACTTCGTCGCGCGCGATCTCCATGTCGCGTTTGACCTCGCTTTGCGCCGCGCGCAGCCAGTTGAGGAAGCCCTGCAGCGACGGCGTCTGGCGCTGCTCGTAGACCAGCGCCAGGTTGAGAAACTCGTCGAGCGGATCGGCCGCTTCGATGCCGAGCCGCGCCTGAATGCGCCTGCGGCCCTGGCCGGCGCCGAGCACGTGCGCGTAGAAGGCAAAGGGCGTCAGCGCGCGCGCCTTGCGCGCCAGCTCGTCGAGCATGGCGCTCACGGCCGCGAGCTGCGGATCGCCGCCCGCTTGGGCCCGCAGCGCATTGCGCAACGACGTCTTGCGTCCGTAAGCCAGCGCGAAAAGCTGCTCCTCGGTGAGCCCGAACAGCGGGCTCTTGAGCACGGTCGCCAGCGCCAGGTCGTCGTCCGGCAGCAGCAGCGCGTCGCCGAGCACGAGGAGATCCATGATGGCGATGTGCTCGGTGAGCGTCAGCCGGTCGGCGCCGGCAACCTCGATTCTTTCGCGCTTGAGGGCGCGGATCACGGCCTCGAAGGCGGGCCCGCGCTGCCGCACCAGGATGAGAACGTCGCGCGGACGCACGCCTTGCCCGGTCCATGCCTTCACGGTGCGCGCGATCTTGGCGGCAAGCTTCACCGAGGGCGTCGTCTCGCTGGTGAGATCGAACGGCGCGTCCCAGCCTTCCTTGTCCTCGTCCTTGGGGTCGGCCGCGATCAGATCCCAGATTTCGACGTGGCCCGGGGCGTCGCGATAGACCGCCTGGTGCACGGTCTTGGCGCGGTCGTGGCTCAGGCCGTGGAAGGCTTCTTCGCGCGCGAACACGGTATCGACGGCGTGCAGCACCACCGGGCTCGAACGGAACGAATATTCCAGCCGCTCCTGGGCGAAGGCGGAATCAAACTCGGCAAAGCGCGCCGCGAAATAGCGGCGCGTCTCGTCGAAGGCGAGCGGGGCCGCGCCTTGAAAAGAGAAGATCGACTGCTTCTCGTCGCCGACGGCGAACACCGTGCGCCGTACATTGTCCCGGGCCCCGCCGGGGAGGAATTCATCGACGATGGTTTTGATGATCAGCCACTGTTTCGGGCTCGTATCCTGCGCCTCGTCGATCAACACGTGGTTGATGCCGAGATCGAGCTTGTAAAGCACCCAAGCGGCAGAGGAGCGCTCGAACAATGCGAGCGTCTTGTCGATGAGGTCGTCATAGTCGAGCAGGCCGCGCCGGTCCTTCTCGTGGCGGTAGCGCTCGATCACCGCGGAGGCGACGGTAATCAGCGCCGCGCTGCGGTCGCGCGCCGCGACGGCCATCTCGCGGGCGATGAGCGCGCAGACGCGATCCTGTTCGGCGAGCAGACGCTCGTGCAGCGCCGCGTTGGCCTTGGCGAATTTTGCCGTGAGAACGCTTTTGCGCCGCGCGAGATTCGCGGTGCAGAAGATTTGCCGATAGGCCGCGACCGCATCGCGGCCACGCGCTTTACGCGCGGTTTCGAGGCTCTCGACAATGTCACGATCGCTTTGCTTGTCGCTTTCCGCAAGCACGGCGGCGATTTCCGGCCACTCGTTCTGTGGGATGAGCGAGCCGTTGAGGTAGTCGGCCTCGACGGCGGCCATGGTGTCGCCGGGCGCGAGGCCGAACAAGCGCGTCAATTCGTCAATCGCCGGCTGCACACCGCCGGCGCGTTCGGTCCACGCGGTCAGCCGGTCGCGCTTGCCGATGGTCTCGGCAATGACTTCCTTGAAGGTGATGTCGGCGGCGGCGATCACGGCGCCGGTCAGGGCCTTTCCGAGCGGGCTCTCGGGGTGCGACGCGCCTTCCAGGATGACCTCGAGCGTCAACTGGTTGAGCAGTTGCGCGGTGGTCGGCTCGTCCAGCACCTCGAAGCGCGCCGCAACGTCGGCTTCGAAAGGGAACTGATGCAAGAGACGTGTGCAGAAGGCATGGATGGTCTGCACCTTGAGGCCGCCGGGCGTCTCCAGCGCGCTGGCGAAGAGGCGGCGCGCGCGGGCGCGCTGGCCCGGCGTGGGGGCCGATCCCGTCGCCTGCCTGATTTCCTTGTCGAGCGCAGCGTCCTCGAGCACCGCCCACTGCGCCAGCGTGCCGAAGACGCGCGTCGCCATGTTGGCGGCAGCCGCTTTGGTGAAAGTGATGCAGAGGATCTTCGCCGGATCCTCGCCGCGCAACATGAGGCCGATGATTCGCTGCACCAGCACGTGCGTTTTGCCGGAGCCGGCATTGGCGGAGACGAAGATCGAGCGTTCCGGATCGGCGGCGGCAATCTGCCGCGTCAGCACGGCCTCGGGAATGGTGCGGGCGGCGGTCATGACGGCGACCCCGGAATCTCGTATTCGCTTTCGCCGCCGCCGGCGGCCCATTCCTTGACGCGCGCGAGGTGGTCGTAGTCGCCGTAGGCCCTCTGCCACATCGGATGGACCAGCGAACGATACGGCTCGCCGTCGACGAGAAACCGTGCGGCAATGCCGGTAAGCCGCGCTTTGGCGATGTCGGCAAACGAATCCGGCGTGCCACTGTCCTTGAGTTTGACGGGTTTGAATTCGCCGGCGGGCTCGCCGCCGCGGAGGCGAACATAGGCGATCTCCGCGACCGAGCCCGGCTCAAGCCCGCGTTCGGCAAAACCGCCGCCGCGCAGGATGGCAGCTTCCAAGGTGAGCTGCGGCGCAAGTCCGGTGCGCACCTGCGGCTCGGTCGGCGGCGCGCCGGTCTTGTAGTCGAGAATGGCGTAGCGGCCGTCGGCGCGCCGCTCGATGCGGTCGGCGCGCGCGGTGAGGGTAAAGGCCGCCGAACCGACCGGGATTGCGAGACGTCCGCCGATTTCGACGAACAGTTTATCAAGCGAAGCGCGGCGCTCGCGCTCCCAACCGGCGAACCAGTCGGCGATACGGAGGAAGCGCGTCCACCAGAAGGCTTGAGCTTCCTCATAGTCGCGCAAGGGCGCGAACTCCTTCTCGCCGATCGCGCGCAAGGCGCCCGCGATATCGGCGGGCAATGCGTCGGGAAAGGCCTTGCCGAATTCGCCGATGGCGTCGTGAATGAAGGTGCCGCGGTCGGCGGCGCCCGGCGGCGTATCGACGGCGTCGAGCGGAGCGAGCCTGAGCACGTGCTTGGCGTAGATGGTGTAGGGGTCGCGCAACCAATGCTCGATCTCGGTGACGCTGAGTTGCTTCGGCCGTGCCTCCGCGGGCGGAGTCGGCGCCGGCCGCTCGACCGGCTTCACCTGCGCCGGATGATCGAGCGCGCGGGCGTAATCGAGATAGACATTGCCGCGCGCGACGACGGCCTTCCAGCGCGGCTCGCCCGCAAGCGCGGCGATGCGCTGCACGAAGCGCGAGGCAACGGTCGGCGCGCCCGCAACCTTGGCGGCGCGAGAGAGGATGACCTCCTCGGCGCCCAGGCCTTGCGCGAAATCGTGCGCGGCCAAGCCGATGCGCCGCTCCGGCGGATCGAGGCCAAGCTCGGCGCGCATCGGCCGCGACAGCCAGGGATCGCTGCGCGTCTCTGGCGGCCAGGTGCCTTCGTTGAGGCCGCCGAGCACGACGCGCTGGAACGTCTGCAAGCGCGCTTCCAGCGGCCCGAAGATGCGCACCCGCACGTCCGGCGTCTCCGGTCGGCGCACCATCCGTTCGGCAATGGTGGCGTGGAAAACTTCGGCATAGTCGCTCTGCGCGATCGCGATCGCGGCGGCGGGGCTTTCGCTCAGCTCCTCGAAGATGCGCATGAGCGCGGTGCCGTCATTGCCGGCAAAAGCCGCGACCTCGCCTTTGGCATCGCGGCCGAGCCCCGAGATGACCGCGCTGTGGCTTTTGGCAAGCTCGGCGAGCGAATGCGCGCCCGGCCTCAATCGCTCCAGCGGCGCCAGCGCGGCGCCAAGCCGGGCGATCAATTCGGCGGCGACATCGAATTTGTCGTCGTCGATCAGCGCGCGTGCGTCGCTGTGGTGCAGGTCGACGCGGTTGGCGCGGAACGTCGACAGCGCCTCGCCGAGCGCATCGCTGCCGGGGCGCGGACGCGGGCCGCGCAGCAACGCGCGCTCCAGCGTGGCGACGGCGGCGTTGTGGGCATTTTCCTTGGCGCCGAGGCGCAGCAGCGGCTGCTTGAGCAGCGCCAGCAGCGTCACCGGCGCGAGGCCGCCGAGCGCCGCTTCGGCGGCAAGCCGCGCGAACACGCCGGCCGGCGTGTCGGCGAGTGAGTCGCCGCCGGAATCGTCGGCCTTGACCTGCCAGCGCTCCAGCGCGGCAACGACGCGGCGCGCCAGCGCGCGGTCGGGTGTCACCAAAGCGGCGGTCTTGTCCGGCGATTGCAGCGTCTCGCGCAGCGCGACGGCAATGGCCAGCGCTTCGTCCTCGGCGTTGGCGGCTTCGATCAGCGTCAGCGACGATACCGCGCGGTCGGCGGCATCGATGAAATCTTGTTTTTTGGTGCGCTCCGGCCAACGGTCGCTGGTGGCGGCGGGACGCAGCGCTTCCGAGATCAGGCGTTCGCGGCCATGCGCGGCCGGCGGCGCAAGCTCGACGACATCGGCGCGCGCGATGCCAATGCGGTCGAGCAGCGCGTGCATGGCGAATTGGGCGTGGCCGGCGGCCGGCGCGCCGTCATGGGTCTTGTCGTCGGCGTCGCCGGCAATCGATGCCCACGACGTATCGTCGAGATCGGTGTCGAGGCCGGGCAGCACCACCGCGCCGTGCGGCAGCTTGGCGATGGTCGCGAGCAACTTGGCGGTCGCCGGCATCGAGCCGGTCGAGCCGGCGGCGATCACCGGCGCGGTGCTCGAGGCGAGGCGTTTGGCCTCCGCCTCAATCAGCAGGTCGCGCCGCTCAGCCTGCTCGATGGCATTGCTCTCGTTGAGGATCGCGCACCAGCGCGGATGCACGAATTGCAGAAATTTCAGCGACTGCTTCCAGTATTCGTCGAGCCCCAGCTCCTCGGGCACGAGCCCGTCGAGCCTGTCCCAGGAAACTTGGCGCGTGATCATGTCGTCCATCAGGCGGGCGAGATCGTCGGCCAAGCCGAGCGCCGCCGACGGCGTATTGGCGATCAGCGGCGCGCCGTCTTTGGGACCGATGACGGCAGCCCATTTGGAAATGATCTCTGCGAGCAGCAGCCGGCGTTCGAGCGGCGCGATCGCGGCGGGCAGCTTGAGCGCCTCCTGCGCCAGCGCGCCGGTGGCGGCTTCGGCAAAGACGATCTCGTCTTCGTCGAGATCGCCCAGCGCGACGATGCGCGGCAGGATGGCGGCGTCGGTTTCCAGCCCGTCGAGAAAGGCTTCGCGCGCGAGCCGGCAGGCGCGCCGCGTCGGCAAATAGAGCGTGAGCCTGGCGAGTTCCAGCGGATCGTCATTGGCCGGGAAGCCGGGCACCAGTTCGCCGCCGCGCAGCGCCGCAATCAACGCCGGCAAAAACGGCGCCGAGGCGGGAATGGTGAAGACGTTGGCTTTGACGGCCGGCATGAGCCGAATCATACACGCTTATGCAGAATCGTGTCCCGCGCGCTGCGCGTCATGGAATGACGCGCGGCAGACCCGGGACCGTCAAGAATGCGGAAACTGTGAAGGTCCCGGATCTGCGATGCAGCGCCAAGGCGCTGCGCCGCGTCCGGGACAGGTTAAGCGGTGCTGGCCTTGATCGCATTTTCCGCAAGGGCGATGGCGTCGGGCGTGCCGACATGCATCCACAGGCCTTCGAGGCGCAGGCCGTGGAGGCGGCCGGCGTCGGCGGCGCGGCCGAACATATCCGTCAATGGGAACTCGCGTTGCGATGCGTCCTTGAACAGCGTGGGCGCGAAAATCGCCGCGCCGGCAAAGACGAAGGGCGCGATCTCGCGCTCGGCGCGGCGGCGCAAGCGGCCGTCGCCTGCCATGACGAAATCGCCGTGCCCGGCATAGCCGATGCTGCCGGCGGTCGGCGCCAGCAGCAGAAGCGCGTCCATGGCGGCGGCGTCGAAGCCTTCGGCGAGCCGCGCAAGGTTCGGCTTGACGCCGTCGACCCAGATCGAATCGGAATTGACGTGGAAGAACGGCGTCGCTCCGAGGAGCGGCAGCGCCTTGACCACCGCGCCGCCGGTGCCGAGCAGGATGCCGCGTTCGTCGGAGATCAGAATCTGCGGGCGCGTGCGCGCGCTGAGATGGCGTTCAATCTGGTCGGCGAAATGATGCACGTTGACCACGGCGCGCTCGACGCCTGCGTCCGCCAGACGATCCAGCACATGATCGATCAGCGGCTTGCCGCCGACCTCGACCATGGGTTTCGGCATCTTGTCGGTGAGCGGCCGCATGCGCGTGCCGAGGCCGGCCGAGAGCACCATCGCAGTTTTTGGGGAAGGCGACATTGCGTCAAATCGACTTCAGCGGCGGCACGTTGACGCGGTACCAGGAGGCGAGCGGGCCGAGCGCCGGGTGCGCCAGCGCGCGCTGCAGATAGGTCCATACGCGGGGCATGTGACGCAAATATTGCGGCTTGCCGTCGCGCTTGTCGAGACGGGCGAAGATGCCGAGGATTTTCGAGGCGCGCTGCGCCGCCATGGTGGCGTAGAGCTGCGCGAAGGCCGGGGCGTCGAACGTCGGCGCGTCCTTGAGCCGCGCGCGGATGTAGCGCGACAGCAGGCCGATCTCCAAGAGCTCCGGCACGTCGACGCGGGCGTCTTGCGCGAGCGAGGCCAGGTCATAAGCCGCAGGTCCCAGCACCGCGTCCTGGAAATCCAGCAGGCCGACGCGCGCGACGCCTTGGCGCTGCGGCAGCCACAATAGATTTGGCGAATGAAAATCGCGCAGCACCCAGACCGGCGGCGCGGCGAGCGCCGGCTTGAGCGCCTCGTGCCACAGCTCGACATAGGCGTCGCGCTTATCGCCCGCGAGCTTGACGCCGAGGCGCGGCAGATACCAGTCGATCAGCAATTCCGCCTCGATGAGAAAGGCGTCGAAGTCGTAGCGCGGCAGCATATGCATGACGCCCGCTTCGACCGGCAACAGGTCCGGCATCGGCAGGCGATGCAGCGCGGCGAGCAGATCGGCCGCCGCCTCGTAGCGCTCGCCGAGCGGCGCCGGCGGATCGCCGGCGACGACGAGTTCGCCGCCGAGATCCTCGAGCACCACGAGGCCGGTGGCGCGGTCGGCGGCGAACAGCGCCGGCGCGGAAAAGCCGCGCGCGCGCAGCGCCTGCGCCATGGCGATGAACGGCGTCACATTGTCGGCGAGATGCGCGATGGCGCTGTAGGGCTTGCCGTCGCGCACAGGGGGTCCGTCGGGGCGCTGCGGCGCGTTCATCAGGATGTAGCTTTCGCCATCGCGCGTCAGCCGCTCGTAGGCGCGCGTCGAGGCGTCGCCCTGCATGAACTGCCGCACCGTGGCGCCGAAGCCGGAGCGCGACAGGAACATGCGGATCGCGGCCATGCGCTCGACCCGCGCGGCAAAGGCGCCGTGGCCGGTGACGCGCGCATGGCGGAAGGTCGGGCCCTCGAGCGGCAGCAGCGAGAAGGCGATGTCGAGCCGGTCAGTGGGCAGCGCGGAGGCGGCGCGGTCCGGCCACTCGATCAGCGTCACTGCCTCGGGCGCGATGTCGTCGAAGCCGAGTTCGGCGAGCTCGGACGGCCCCGACAGCCGGTAGAAGTCGGCATGCACCAGGGCAAAGCGCGGCAACTCGTAGGCCTGCATCAGCGTGAAGGTGGGGCTCGGCACCTCGATCGTTTGGTCGCCGGCGGCGTGGCGGATCAGCGCCCGCGCGAAGCTGGTCTTGCCGGCGCCGAGGTCGCCCGACAGCGTCACCGTGTCGCCGGGGCGCAGCGCCTCGGCGACGTCGACCATCAGCCGCCGCGTCGCTTCCTCGTCGGCGAGCGTGACCGTGAAGCTGTAGGTGCCGGAAATGGCCATCGAGTCGTCCGTATTGAGACCTTGCACTTATAGGCGGCGGAGGCCACGCAGGGCCAGACAAGCAGCCATTGTAATTGGCACGGCAAGGAGTGTCCGTGACGGGCTGCCGCCATACAATCTCGACAAGCTCTGGAAGGCCGGCTTAGTATCGCCGCTGAGGGGCATTTTTCCATTGCCGATGCGGTTGGTTTTTTGGGGCCAATAATGCGCCATACAGTAACTGCGTGGCTTGCAGCGGCTGCACTCATGGGCGGTACGGCGGCCGCATCTGCCGCCGACATGCCGGCGAAAGCGGCGGTGAAGGCACCGGCGAGCCAGGCCTGCGCGATCAGAGACCTGTCGTCTTTCAACTATGTCGGCAATGATTGCGGCGACATCTGGCGCCTGCTCGACAACAACAAGCTGTTGCAGGGCATGGGTATCACCGTTGATGGCTGGCTCAACGGCGGCATCATGGGCAATGCCGATAGTCCGGCGACCCATTTCAATGGCCCGGTCGGATATCCCGACATGGACAACGGTCAATTCAACCAGGGTTATATTTCGATCGCCCGCACGGCGCCTAAGAACAACCAGGGCTTATTCTTGGGCGGCCGCTTCGATGTGCTCTACGGCACCGATTATTTTTTCACGACCGCGGCCGGTTGGGACGGCGAAACTATCGGCAACACTCCGCGCTGGCACAATTCCGATTTCAGCGACGGCTGGGCGATCCCGCAGGCTTATGCCGAGATCGATTACAACGATCTGCAGGTGAAGGCCGGACACTTCTACACGATTATCGGCCACGAATCGGCGATGGCAAAGAACAACTTCTTCTACACGCATTCTTATGCCTTCATGTTCGGCGAACCGGCAACGAACTCCGGCGTGCTGGTCGCGAAGCCGTTGGGCAACTTTACGGTGACGGTCGGCGCCGTGGACGGCTGGAATCAGTTCAAGGCGAACGCTTCCGATGGCGGCAAGAACTTCAACAACTTCCTCGGCGGCATCGCCTATGCCGATTCGCGTTTCGGTGCGGCGTTTAACGTGCAGACGGGAAACGATAGCGACTTCAACATACCTGGAGTCGGTCCTTACTCCAACCGCACGCTGTTGAACTTCGTCGCGACGGTCAACATCACCGATCGCCTCAACTATTTGATTGAAGCTCTTTACGGCACGCAACAGGAGACGCTCGGCTTCAATGCATTGGGCAGTTCGCGGGCCAACTGGTACGGCGTCAATCAGCAACTCATCTATACGATCAACGAGCAGTTCAGCGCGGGTGTCCGCGTCGAATGGTTCGACGACCCGCAGGGCTTCTTGGTGACCGGCCTGCGCCCCGGGAATACCGACGCCCTGTTCCGCTTCCCGGGAAATTTCTATGACGTGTCACTGGGTCTGAACTACCGGCCAATAGCCAATCTTACCATTCGCGGAGAAGTTCGCTACGACCGCTACGACGGACAACCCGGTTTCGCGGCCCCGATGGTGATCGGCGCGCCGCCGAACGAGCCTTATGCCGACAACGCCAAGACGAGCCAAGTCCTGTTCGGGGTGGACGCCATCTTGCAATTTTAGGATGTCCGCGCGCCGAGACCGTTACGGTTAGCGCGACAATCGCGTCACCATCAAACCCGGGTCGCTTGCAGGCATGGTGCCGTGGCGGCTAGCGTTGCGGCCGATGACCAAACAAACCCTCGGCAAACTCACCCCCGAGGCCTTCGGCATGCTCGAGCTGCCGGCGCTGCCGGACGGCGTCGTCGCCGGCTTCCGCGCGCTCGGCGATCTCACCGGGATGGCCTCCGACGCCATGGACGAACTTGGCATTGTCGGCGCCATCCCCGCGACCGTGCTCAGGCCGACCGACCCGAAGGCGCGCATCGTCGGCCGCGCATTGACGCTTCTGAACGTGCCGGCGGAGCAAAGCGTGTCCGACAACGTCGCCACCGGCATCTCCGGCATGGCCGAGATCGAGGCGCACAATCTGGCCGAACCCGGCGACGTCCTGGTGGTGCAGGGCGTCGATCAGGTTTCCAACATGGGCGGCATGTCGGCCTCGATCGGCCACCGCCAGGGCCAGATCGGCGCCATCGTCGATGGCGGCGTGCGCGACATCGATCATGGCCGCGACATCGGCTACGCCATCTGGTCGCGCAGCGTCAGCCCGCGCACCGGCAAGTGGCGGCTCAGGACCGTCGCAGTCAACAAGCCGGTCACCGTCTGCGGCGTCGCGGTCGCGCCCGGCGATCTGGTGCTGGCCGACGAAACCGGCGTCTGCTTC
>DASUGZ010000123.1:0-8213 GCA_036273755.1 Pseudolabrys sp. | reverse complement strand
GTCGCGATGGAGTCGAGAACCGGATCGTTGTTGGTGCCGTGGACGCTCGCCGCCATCACGACCAGCCGTTCGATGCCGAGCGTCTTGTGCATGACGCGCAGCGCTCCGATCGGCGCGTCGGGCGGCGTGTAGGAGCGGTTGGCCTGGTAGGGATAGCGTGACGCTGGCCCGAAGACGTGAGCATGGCAGTCGGTCGCACCGGCCGGGACCGCGAAATTCGGCGCACGCGGATTGGGATCCGGCGGCGGACAAAGTGGCGCGTCGGCATTGCTCATGATCTGCTTCGCTCATTGCTGGGAAAGGTTACGTCGACATGCGCTTATAGGCGGAAACGCGCAAGAACAAATGCGGACGAGGGCCGGCGCGGTCCTCGCATTTAGCGCAGACGCGGCGCACACCCTCAGGCGTTCGGCCGCAGGTCGACGGTATCCTGGATGAAACCGCGCAGCGCGTCGGTATCGAACGGTTTGCGCAGGATCGGCAAATCGGGCGGCACCGACTGCGCAGCGTCGCTGTAGCCGGTGGTCAGCACCACCGGGATCTCCGGATAGTGCGAGCGGATCTCGCTCGCCAGGCCGACGCCATCGATCGTCCCCGGCATGACGATGTCACTGAAGACAAGATCGAGCTTGGTGCCTTCGGCCAAAAGCTTCAACGCCCCCTCGGCCGAGTCGCGATAGACGGTGTTGAAACCGAGATGCTCGAACAGCGATGAAGTCACCTGCGCCACCTCGGCGCTGTCGTCGACGACAAGAACCGTTGGGCGGAGCGACTGCGTGCTGTCCCGGACGGCGGTGTCCTTGACGGCGATTTCGCCGGCTGGAGACGCCGGCAAGTAAACCGTAATCGTCGTTCCCTGGCCGATTTTGCTTTCCGCCCGAACCGTGCCGCCGGCCTGATGGGCAAAGCCGTAGACCTGCGACAGGCCAAGCCCGGTGCCTTTGCCGACCTCTTTGGTGGTGAAAAACGGGTCGAAGATCTTGGTCAGGAGATTGGGCGGGATGCCCATACCAGAATCGCCGAAACCTAGTGCAACGAACGAGCCGACGAGTTGATCGAGGCTCGGATCCTTCGCCTCCGTCACGTTGCTGATGGACAGCGTGAACGTGCCGCCGGTCGGCATGGCGTCGCGCGCATTGACGGCAATGTTGACGATCGCGAGCTCCAACTCGGCCTGATCGACTTTGACCGGCGCGACTTCCGCAGCAATTTTCTCGTTATAGACGATGTTGCCGCGCAGCGAGCTTTCGATCATTGGCCGCATGTTGCGGATACAGGTACCGAGATCGACGACCGTCGGGCTGAGATGCTGGCGGCGTGAGAAGGTGAGCAACTGGCGGGTGAGGCTTTCGCCGCGTTTGGCGGCAGTCTGGATCGCCTCGATGGCGCGCGGCAATTTCGGGTCGAGCAGGCGTTTGAACATCTGCGCGTTGCCGCCGATAATCATGAGCAGATTGTTGAAGTCGTGGGCGATGCCGCCCGTTAGTTTTCCGATCGCCTCCATTTTTTGCGCCATGGCGAGTTGCTCGCGCGCTTCCACCAGTTTTTCCTGGGCGTCGCGCCGTTCGGTGGCGTCGCGGATGACGTTGGCAAAACCGATCAGGTTGCCGCTGTCGTCGCGGATGACTGACACCGAGCCGGTAACGAAGACGAGCGTGCCGTTCTTGCGGATGCGCCACCCCTCGACTTCATGCTTGTCCTTTTGCACCGCCATTTCCAGCGCGCGGTTCGGTTCGCCGGCGCGCCGCTCGTCGGGCCGGTAGAAGATGCCGAAATGCTTGCCGATGATTTCTTCCGCCGTATAACCGATGATCTGCTGCGCGGCGCTGTTCCAACTGGCGACGCGCCCGGCGGTGTCGAGCACGAAGATGGCGTAGTCGACCACGCCCTCGATCAAGATCTGGAAATGCCGTTTGGCGCTGTCGAGCGCCTTGTTTGTCTCGGCGATCTTGCGATTCAATTGCTCCTGCACCGACAGCAGGTGCGTTTCGGTGTTGCGGCGCACGGCAACGGCCGTGGCCACGACGAGGGGCGCGACCGACGCGCTTACCAAAATCACGAACAGCAAGAGTCGCGCGCCGTTCAAATCCGCCTTGGCGAAGGGGCTGCTTCCCTCTGAAAAGCCCCAGACCGCCATGCCGCAGAAGATGAGCGCCGCCGTCGCCGCGTTGCGCTGGTTGCCGCGCAGCGCGGTCCACGTCAGCGGCAGAAGGACGAGAACGCCGAGCAGGCTGCGGTAGGGCAAAAGGGCGCCGAGGTCGCTATCGACGAGCGGGCTAAAGGCGGCCATGCCGATGACAGCGGTAGCGGCGAAAATCGCTGTCGCTTCCAACACGCTCGATTTGGCGAAGGGTCGAAGCGATGTCGCCGCCCACAGCAAGATCACGGGGGCGACGATCACGCTGCCCGCAGCGTCGCCGAAGAACCAAGTCAATCCGGTGGCAAGCGGTTGCGTGGTGTTCAGCGCGCCACTCAGGAAAAAACCTGCTGTGACGATCGTCGCGCCGATCAGTGCGGTTGGCACGAAGCAAAGGAGGGCGAACTTCATGACGTCTAAAGGTGTCGCAAACGCATTGCGGCCGTGCGCCCAACGTTCAATCAGGAAGGCGCCGGCCAAGGCCGCGCCCAGCGTGGCGATTGCGATGCTGGCGGAATCGGCAAGCGGACGGGCCGCCATTGCGCCGGCCAAGAATGAGC
Source organism: Pseudolabrys sp. (assembly GCA_036273755.1). Lineage (GTDB taxonomy): Bacteria > Pseudomonadota > Alphaproteobacteria > Rhizobiales > Xanthobacteraceae > Pseudolabrys. The sequence continues at coordinate 5,516 of DASUGZ010000123.1, read as the reverse complement.
CGGCTAGAATCGCCGGCCAGATGCGGTAGCCGCGCAACAGAACGAGCGCGAGCGCGACACCGGTCGGCGGCCACAGCGGCGTCTCTGCCGGATTGATTGCCGGCAGCAGCCGGTTCGAATAGGCGAGACCGAAGACGGCGGCCGCGACCGCCGCGAGCTCGAGCGCGTAGAGAACGATAGCGAGCGCACCGCGAAATGCGGGACCTTTCGCCTCGCCGTCGTCCGAGTGTTTCAAACCGGCCCCCGCGATGCGCGCTTAAAATGAACTGAAATGATTTGGCCGACGACTGCGATGTGCCGTCTTGCTGAACAAGATGCAAACGCGCAGGAGAAAAGTCCTCCGAACGCGCAGCCATACTGCATTGCGGGAACACAAGACGGCAAAAGAAAGGCGGCCCGCGAGGGCCGCCTCATTTTGTGTGTACGAAAACTTAGTCGTTCGCCTGCGCCAGCGTCTGGCCGATGCGGTCGAAGCGCGCCTTCTGCTCGCTCGAGAGCGAGCCATAGAAGCTCTCAAGTGCTGGCTTCACCGTCTGCGCCGCGTCGATCATCGCCTGCAGGCGCGTCTGCATCGCGTCGAGTCGGCCTGGCGGGGTGAGCGGCGTGTCGTCTGGGCAGGCCGCCTGCAAGGTCGCCACCGCCTTTTCGGTCGCGTCCTGCAGTTTCTTGAAGTCGGCCTGCTGCGCGTCGGTCGGCTTCACGACATCGCCGATCTTCTCGATCGGCAAATTGGCGAGCCCGGGCTTCGCCTCGGTGCAGCTCTTGCTGTCATGCGGCAGCGCGGCGGTCGTCTCCGGACTATTTGCCGGGTGCTGCGGCCCGAGTTGATTGAAGCGTTCCTTCTGTTCGTCGCTCAGCGAGTTGTAGAATTTGTCGAGTGGGGGCCGCACGATCTTCACCGCCTCGAGCGTCGCTTGCAGGCGTCCAGTCATCGCGGTCAGCCGTCCCGGCGGCGTTAAGGGGAACGTGTTTTCCGCCGGACAGGAAGCCTTGAACGTGGCGGCGGCGTCTGCCGCCGCCTTGCGCACTTCGCCGAGCAACTGCTTTTGCTCGTCATTGAGGCCGACCTTGCGTTGAATGTCGGCGAAGGGCCAAGCCGTGATGCCGCTGCCCGGTTCCCTGCACAACTCCTGCACGCCGGCATGGCTCACCCGCGGCGCGCGATGTCCCGACGGCGGGGCATAGGCGTAAGCATAGTCCTCGGGTGGGCCGTATCCGCCCCAGAACAGACCGTCGATGAAATTGTCGTAGGCGTAGTCCCAATAGCCGTCGTCATAGCCATAGGGCCAGAATGCGTAGTCGAAAATGTCGGAATAGGCGTAAGGCCAGAACACCGGTCCGTACCAGGCGACGAAGCCGGCACGATGGTGGTGATGCCAGGCCCGCTGCGCCGCGACATTGTCCGAGCGCCAGTTCGGATCCGACTGCGCGCGCGAGGCAAAGCGCGAGGCGAAGCGGCCCTGCCGCGCCACCTGTGTGCTGATGGCGTTGCCGTCATGGTGATGGTGCCGGTCATGCACATTTGGCGCCGAGGCAAGGCTCGACTGAGTCTGAATCGCCTTGGGGCTGGTGTGGGCGAGATTATTTCGCTCGTGGTCGTCTCGGCTGCGGTCATGCAGATGCCGTGTCGAAGCATTGCGGTTGATCGAGCCGGTGGTTTGGGTTGGCGACGTAACATGGAGGCTACGGTTCACCGCCGCGGTCCGACTTGTCTCGTGCGATGCATTGAAGTGGCGCGTGAAATGCGGCGTGCCGCTGCTGCGTCCGATGAAGCGGGGCGAGGTGGCGCCGACATGTGGGGTGAAGTGAGTGGCGCCGCCGGCCGCATGCGGCGCAAAATGCGGAGCGCCACCACCGATATGCGGGGCAAAGTGCGGAGCGCCGCCGCCGGCGGCGTGCGGCGCCGGATGTGCGGCCGGAGCGGCTGCCCCCGGCTTTTGCGTCGCATCCGCATAGGCGAGCGTCGGCATCGCCAGCGCGCTCGCCAACAACGCAGTCGTCAGATATCCGGAAAATTTCAGCATGGATGGTCCTCCACCGTCCTCGCCCCGTCCCGGGGGCGCATCGTTAAACTTTGCAAGGTCTTGTTCGTTGCCGTTGCATAAAATCAACGGCAGGCCGCCGCGTAACCTGCGCCGGTTCGCAAAGTCGTGAACGGGGAAAAGTGCTTCGGCGGCTAGGGCTTGACGCCGCCGCGGCTGCCGCTCAGGCGCTCGACCAATTCTACGGTCGGATAGGAATCCGCCGGCAGCCCGAGCTTCAGCTGCGCCTTCTTGACCGCGCCGCGGGTGCCGGAACCGACTTTGCCGTCGACCTCGCCGACGCCTTCGTAGCCTTGCTTGATCAGCAGGCGCTGCAAATCCATGACCTGCGGCGTCGACAGCGGCTGCACCGCTTTCGCGCCTTCGTGATCGAAGGCGGGTGCGCCGGCCAGCCGCGTCGCGAAATAGGCAACCGTGGTCGAATAGACGTAAGCCGAGTTCCAGCCGAGGAACGCCTGGAAATTTGGATAGGCCAGGAACGCTGGACCGTGACGGCCCATGGGTAGGATCATCGACGCCGGAAGGTCATCCGACGGCAACGTGCCATGCGCCGCCTTGACGCCCCAGGCCACCCACTGCGACCGCGGATGCTTGATCGCGAGGTCGGCCTCCTGCCACGGCAGGCTTTGCGGCACGCGCACTTCCTGCAGCCAGGGCTCGCCGCGCTTCCAGCCGAGGCTGACCAGGAAATTGGCGCCGGACGCCATGGTGTCGGGAATGCTGTGAATCAGGTCGCGGCGGCCGTCGCCATCGAAATCGACGGCGTTCTTGAGATAATCGGAAGCGGTAAATTGCAGGCCGCCGAATTCGCCCGCCCAGTCGCCGATCATGCCGTCGACAGTCTGATCGCCGCGTTCGATGATACGCAAGGCGTCGAACAATTGCTGGCGGAAGAAATCCGGACGCCGGCAGTCGTAGGCGAGAGTCGCCAGCGCGCTGAGGATCTTGTAGTTGCCGAAATTGGCACCGAAGTCGCTTTCCAGGCCCCAAAAGGCAACCAGCACCGGCGCCGGCACGCCATATTTCTTTTCGACGTCGGCGAACAACTTGGCGTGCTGTTTGATCTTGGCGAGGCCGTTGGGGATACGGGCGCCGCCGACCATGCGGTCTGCGAATTGCAGGAACGTCTGATTGAAGACCGACTGGCCGTGGTCGCGGCGCACGATCGCCGCATCGAATGTCAGCGACGGCGAGGCCTCGGCGATCACGCGCGCCGAGATGCCTTGGGCTACGGCTTCCTTTTTGAAAGCCGAGAGCCATGCATCGTAGCTGCCGGTATTTTGGCAGGTGGCGGCGAACGCCGGTCCCGCCAGCACGGCGCCGAACGCGATGACCACCCATTTCAATGCCGTATTGCGCATCGTTTGCATCCCGCCGTTTCGGAGAATCGCGCGTGAATGTGCCTGAGCCCCGCGCGCGGTCAAGGCCAATACCGTCAGGCCATGATGGCCATTCTTGTGCAAATCAGGGATTAGTGGCAGTTCCGTGAAATCCCAATACCGTCGAGACATTTCCCGCATGCAAGTCCTGGTGATCGGAGCCGGCGTGATCGGTCTGGCGGTGGCGCGCGCGGCCGTGCGCAAGGGCCATGAGGTCGTGGTGGCGGAAGCGGCCAGCGCTATCGGCACCGGCATTTCCTCGCGCAACAGCGAGGTTATCCATGGCGGCATGTACTATCCGACCGGCACGCTGCGCGGCCGCCACTGCGTGCGCGGCCGGCGCATGCTCTACGATTTCTGCGTTACGCACGGCGTGCCGCACAAAAAATGCGGCAAGCTGATCGTTGCCACCAACGAAGCCGAGCTCGAGAAAATCCACACGATCGAAAAGCAGGGCCATATCAACGGCGTCGAGGGCCTGGAGATGCTCGGCGCCAATGCGGCCCGGGCGATGGAGCCGGAACTGTCCTGTCTCGGCGCTTTGCATTCGCCGGAAACCGGCATCATCGACGCGCACGCCTACATGCTGGCGCTGCGTGGCGATCTCGAAGATCAAAGCGGCGCCATCGCCTTCAACACCAAGGTCGTGGGGGCGGCGCGTCAAGATGGACAATGGCGGGTCGCCTTCGGCGACGGCGAAGAAGCCGCCTTCGATGCCGTGGTCAATTGCGCAGGGCTCGGCGCGCAAGCGGTGGCGCGCGGCGTGACAGACTATCCGGCGACCCGCGTGCCGCGGTTGGTGCTCGGCAAGGGAAATTATTTCACCTACATGGGAAAGCCGGCGTTCACACGGCTAATCTATCCGACGCCGATCGTCGGCGGGCTCGGCGTGCACGTTACCCTCGACATGGGAGGCCGCATGCGTTTCGGCCCGGACGTCGAATGGGTCGAGCACGAAAATTACGACGTCGACCCGGCGCGTGCTGCCTCTTTCTACGAGCGCATCCGCACCTATTGGCCAGGCCTGCGCGATAGCGCGCTGGCGCCGGATTATAGCGGCATCAGACCCAAGCTGACCGGACCGAAGGAAGCTCAAGCCGATTTCCTGATCGACGCGCCGGCGCAGCACGGCCTGCCGAGACTGGTGCAGATGTTCGGGATCGAGTCGCCGGGGCTGACCAGTTCGCTCTCACTGGCGGAGGATGTGGTGAGCTATCTCGACAGCTGAGCGCTGCGATTCTCATCGCGCGCGGGGGCGCTCGCCGCCATCGTGACCGGCACGGTCCGCGGCTCGGCGGTCCGCATGATCTTCACACCGGCCAGCTTCTCACGCGTCCCGTTCGGAATGGCGCGGTCGTTCTCGATCGGCGTAAACTCCGCCACGCGGTTCTTCATGCCGGTGACGGCGACGAGGCCGGTTTGGGTCGCGACGATATCGCCGGGCCGCAACGTCGGATCGGTTTTGACGTCGATTCGCGCCAGGCCGAAATGGTCACGGCCGTTGCAGGTCGCGCCGGCAACCAGTTCCTTGCGATAGAGAAAGGCGGTGTCCAGGTCGGCATAACGGCTGCCGTCCGGAGCGGCCGCGTGGTCGATGCCGCCGCCGGAATAGAGCTTGGTTTGATTTGCCGGGCATAGCGCTTGGCATGCGGCTGCGGCGCTGACGCCGGCATGCGCCTGCACCGGGAAGTAAAAGCCGTCGCTCATGCGCACGCAATAAGCGCTCGCTGGGCCGGCCTCGGACCGTGTGCGCTCGCTGCCGCGCAAAAAATCTGTCGAGGATCCCGCATAGGCCTGCGCCTCGGGCGGTGGCGCGTGGTGTTGGAATGCCCCGAACAGCATCTCGAACAGGCCTGCCGCGGATGCCGGCGTAGCCAGCACGACCAGGCCGGCGGCAGCAAGACCTGTCGACGCGCGCAACAGCGCTCCTGCCCGGGCGGCCATGGGATGCCCCTGTGGTTTGATCGCGCTCCGCGCATCAGGCGAAGCCGCATCGATCAACGCTTGGAGGGGCGGAAGGTTGCAGCGCGGCTCCGGCAGAGCGCCTTGTCAATTCGCGGGGTGTCGGGCAGCATCCCGGTACCGGCGCCGAAAT
>DASUGZ010000122.1:0-18381 GCA_036273755.1 Pseudolabrys sp. | reverse complement strand
GCTGGCTGAGCGGCCAGGGACAGGCGACCTTGTAGAGCCGGATGCCGAGGTCGTTGCAGCGCACCTCGTCGATGCCGAGCTCGTCGAAGGCTTGGCGCACGTCGAGATAGGACTTGCCGACGGTGATGACGCCGATCTTCGGGTTGCGGCCGCCCGACGTGATCTGGCGGTTGAGCTTGTTGGCGCGCACGAAGGCGAGCATGGCGTCGCGCTTGAAGTCGTGCAGGCGCGCTTCCTGACCGAGGACCGAGTCGACCAGACGAATGTTGAGACCGCCTTCCGGCATGCGGAAATCGGTCGGCGTGACGATCTTCACCCGATCGAGGCGGCCGTCGATCACGCCGGTCGACTCCACCGTCTCATGCATGCATTTGAGCGCGGTCCAGGTGCCGGTGTAGCGCGACATCGCCCAGCCGTAGAGCGCGTAGTCGACGATCTCCTGCACACCGGCCGGATTGAGGATGGGCATCATCACGTCGACGAAATGGAATTCGGACTGATGCGCGGTGGTCGAAGATTCGGCGGTGTGGTCGTCGCCCATCAGCGCCAGCACGCCGCCGTGCTTTGACGACCCGGCTAAGTTGGCGTGACGGAACACGTCGCCGGACCGGTCGACGCCGGGGCCCTTGCCGTACCAGAGGCCGAACACGCCGGCGAATTTGCCCTCGCCGCGCAGCTCGGCCTGCTGCGTGCCCCACAATGCAGTGGCCGCCAGTTCCTCATTGAGACCGGCCTGGAACTTGATGTCGGCGGCGGCGAGCTGTTTTGCAGCGCGCATGAACTGCTGATCGAGGCCGCCGAGCGGCGAGCCGCGATAGCCTGTCAGATAGCCCGCCGTATTGAGGCCGGCCGCCCGGTCGCGCGCGTGCTGCATCAGGCAAGCGCGGATCAGCGCGTGATAGCCCGTGACAAGGACGCGGTCCTGCGCCAAGTCGTATTTGTCGTCGAGGCTGACGGGTCGCAGCGTCATGAGAGGCCTTGGTGCCGCGGGCCTTTCCGAGCGGTGGCCCCGGCACCACTCATATAGGCTCCGGCGGCCGGAGGCAAAACCGCGGAAACGCCCATAAAACCTGACATCGCAGAGGCCTGCGGTCAATTTCGTTGTGAGCCCCGCGGGCAGAAGGAAATTTCAGCCGGATGGCTTCCCGCGCATTTTGGCGCAACGCAGCAGACAGAGCAGCCCCACGCGCGTGTCAGTGGTCAAATCACTTGCAATCTGTAAAAGGAGCGGTCTGCCGGGCTCCTTGAATGCTGCAATCGCCGTCCGCCTCCATCGAGAGTCGCTCGTCCTGGGTCGTCGCCAGCGTGGCGCTGGTCACGCTACTGATGGCGTTCGGCGGCGCGTGGATCACGCCTGTGGCGCTCAAAGACATCGCCGCCGAAGCCGGCGGCGCGCGCGAAGTGCCGGCGCTGGCGAGCGCGCTCGCCTGGCTATGCTCGGGCGTCGGCGGGATTATCCTCGGTCGTGTCGCCGACAGGATCGGCACGCGTTGGACCGTGCTCGGCGGCGCGCTGATGATCGGCCTGGGCCTTGCAATCTCGACGTTCGGCCCGCCCTGGCCGCTATGGATCGGCCACGGCCTGTTCATCGGCCTGATCGGCCTCGGCGGCATCAACGCCCCGATGTACGTCTACATCAGCCGCTGGTTCGACCGCCGGCGCGGCTCGGCGCTGGCGCTGATCTCGAGCGGCAGCTATCTCGCCGGCGCCATGTGGCCGCCGGTTTTCGAACACGGCATCGCGCAGTTCGGCTGGCGCGAGACAATGCTGATCTACGCCGTGGTGGAAATAGCGGTCGTCGTGCCGATTGCCGCGGTCTTCTTCCGCGCGCCGCCGGAGGTCATCCACCCGGCTGCGACGACGCAGCACGGGGCAGCCAGCACGCCGGTGCTCGGCTGGCCGCCGAACTTGGTATTCGGCATGATGTGCGCGGCGGCCGTCTTGTGCTGTGTGCCGATGGCGATGCCGCAGCAGCATCTTGTCGCCTTCTGCAGCGATCTCGGCATCGCGCGCTCGGTCGGCGCGGTGATGCTGTCGGTGCTGCTTGGCACCGCCTTCGTCAGCCGGCAATTGTGGGGCGCGATCTCCGACCGCATCGGCGGGCTCGCGACCGTGCTGATCGGCTCGGCTTGGCAGGTCTCGGCGATGATCGGATTTTTATTGACGCAGAACGAGGTCGGCCTGTTCACAGTCGCCGCGGCGTTCGGTCTCGGATTTTCCGGCATCATCCCGGCTTATGTGCTGGCGCTGCGCGAACTGTTCCCGCCGGCGCAGGCCTATTGGCGCATTCCGACGCTGTTGTTGTTCAGCGGCTGCGGCATGGCGCTCGGCGGCTGGCTCGCCGGCTTGCTCTACGACCACTACGGCTACTACACACCGGCCTTCGCCTTTGGCATCGGCTCCAACATACTCAACCTGATGGTGGTCGGGACCTTGGTTGCGCGCGCGCGCTTTCGCGCGGCTTACGCCTGAGGTTTCGGCGCAATCGTCCTCACCCCAACGAGAATGCCGAACGCGGCCAGTGCCGGGCCGAGCGCGAACCAGCTTCCCGCCGCCGCCAGCGCCGACGTCGCAGCCCAGGCGATCGACGAGAAGGCTTCAGCGAAGGTGGCGATGCGCGACGACGTTTGCCGGCGGCGGAACTGGCTGCGCCTCGCCTGCGTGCGGAAGCATATCTGGATGAGCGTAGCGGCCGCCGCGGCGGCGAGGATGCCGAGCGCAGCGACGAGCGCGCCAGAGAGCGCTTCGCAGGCGAGCACGGCGACGATCGGTGCGAATACCAGCGCGATCATGCCGATCACCGCCTCGATCTTGGCGCGCATCGCGCGGCCGGGCGCGATCGGCGCGCTGGCGATCAGGTCGGGCGCGTCCTCGCCCGAGATCGACAGCCAGGCAAGACCGCCGGCGAGCTGGCCGGCCGCCATCACCACCACCGGAATGAGAATCACGTAGGAGCCGGTGGCGTCGCGGAAGGTGACCCACAGCAGCACGGCGGGCGGCACCAGATAAAGAATCTGCATCAGCGTCTGCGACACCAGCCACGGATCGCGCAGCAGCAGCGTCCACTCTTTCTGCCGCAGCACGCGCATCGGCGAACGGCGGCGAAAGCCGCACCAGCGGCGCTGGCGCACCGTCGCGCTACCGACGCTTGCGGCCGCCATGGCATGGTCGCCGAAACGGCGCGAGAACAGCGCGATCGCGACGCCGAGCAGCGCGAAGCTCGCTGCAACAACGGCGAAAAGCGCATGCACATCGCCGAGCACAGCGTGCGCCGGCCACCAGAATGCGCTGCGCGTATCCGGCGCGTGAGCCAGCATCCAAGGCGATTGCAAGGCGGCAAAGCGTGAAATGCTGCCCGAAGAAAAGATCGCGGCGAGTTGCAGGCCGATGACGAAAGCGGCGCCGATCACCGCGGCAACGATTTGCGCGATCAGCCGCGTGCGTTTGGCGCCGATCAGACGGAACAGCGCGATGGTGAGCGCGAGAGCGAACGCTGTTGCCACCGCACCCATGCCGGCGACGACGCCATAAGCCGAAAGCCAGCGCACGCCGCCGCGCACCGCCAGAACGTCGATGAACGGCGCGGCGAGCAGCACCGCGATCAATATTGCCGCAAGCGCGATGCGGCCCATGCGCACAGCAAAAACTTTGCGTGCCGACACCGGCGAGGTGAGGATCAAATCGAGATCGGAGCGCGCGTAAAAAGCGCGGGTGACCGATTCCATTGCCTGCGACAGCAGCAGCGCCCAGGACAGCACCAGCGTGCCGGAGACGCCGACGAGCGTCGCGGTGTCGGCTGCAACCGTCGCGTCGGCGTAGCCGGCGACGATCCAGTAGGCGAACAGGTGCATGAAGGCACCGAAAATCACCAACGCGACGACAACGGTGCGGACGCGGCTGCGCCGGCCCGCGGTCATCAGCGACACCCAATCGCGCCAGCCCAATCGCAACTCCTGGCCGGCGAGCCAGGTCAATGTCGCGCGTTCGTTCACTCGGCTGCCACCGGCGCAGAAGCCGGCTCGGCGACCAGCGTGAGGAATGTGTCCTCGAGACTCGCTGCGGTCTTGCCGGTTTTGTGGTGCAATTCGTCGAGAGTGCCTTCGGCAATCAGGCGGCCCCCGGCGATGACACCAATGCGGTCGGCCATGCGCTCGGCGACTTCGAGGATGTGTGTGGTCATGATCACCGTGCCGCCGGCGGCGACACGCTGGCGTAGCACGTTCTTCACCACGCGCGCGGAGCCGGCGTCGAGCCCGGTCAGCGGCTCGTCGAGGATGATAAGCTTGGGGTCGTGCACCAGTGCGCCGGCGAGCGCCACCTTCTGCCGCATGCCCTTGGAAAAACCCTCGCAACGCTCGTGCGCGTGCGGCTCGAGGCCGAGCCAGTCGATCAACTCGCGGGCGCGCGTTTCGGCTTGTTTGGCATCGATGCTCCAGAGCCCGGCGACGAATTCAAGGTATTCGAACGGCGTCAGCTTGTCGTAGATCATCGGCTCGTCGGACAGCCAGGCCGTGACTTGTTTGGCGGCTTCCGGACGGCGAAGCGCGTCGATGCCGCAGATTTCGATCGCGCCGGCATCGGGCCGCAGCAGGCCGACCACCATGCGCAGCGTCGTCGTCTTGCCGGCGCCGTTGGGGCCGACCAGTGCGTAGAACTCGCCGCCGTAAATGGTGAGATCGAGCGCATCGACCGCGGGACGGTCGAAGCGCTTGCTGAGCCCGCGCACCGCGAGCGCGATCGGACGGTCGGCCGGAGACTGCATCCGTGTTTTCTACAGGCGCAGTGGTTTCGGCAGCGTAAACCTTACGATTGCGATGTGCGGATTATGCTTTCGCGCGCGTTAAGCATCTTTGGCCGCGCCCGGTCGGGCTCATCACCACTTGTAGTTCACGCCGAGGCGGGAAATGATTTCCGTGCTTTTGAACGTGCCCGCGTATCCGGGGCCAAAGAAGCCCGGCACCGTTTTTTTGCCGAGATCGACATAGAGCGCTTCCGCCTTTGCGCTCCAATGGTCGGTGATCTTGTATTCGGCACCGCCGCCGGCCGTCCAACCGGTCCTCGTGCTATGATCCGAGGACCCACCGGAAATATTCGTGTCGTTTTCCACGCCGCCGAAGGCAACGCCACCGGTTACGAAGAGCAGCGTTCGAGGATCAATGAGAATGCCGCCGCGACCACGGATCGTGCTCAGCCATGTCAGCTTCGACGTGAAAGTAGACGTCGCAAAAGCTGAACCGTTCAAGGTGGCGCTGGCGCCGACCCAGTTCAGATCGCCTTCGACGCCGACGACGTAATTCTGCAACTGCCAATTATATCCAATCTGCCCACCGACGGTGCCGCCCGCCTTCGTTGCAGAACCCGTCAGTTCTTCGGGAACGGTATCGACGATGTCGTATGAACCTTTGTGCCAAAGTAGGCCACCGTTCACACCGAGATAAAATCCAGTCCAATCCCACGAGACGACAGGGGGCGCGGGCGCCTTCATCGGCATGGCGCGCGGCAGGTCGGCTGCCGACGCAGTGCCCGCCAACGCCAATATCGAAACGGTTGTGAGGAATTGACGCTTCATCGTTGCCCCCGGTTCCGACAACAACCTAGCAGATATCGCGCGACCGGCTGTTGCATGAAAGCCACAAATCTACCTAGATTTTAAGTGGCGGTTAGCAATTTCACAAGCTGATCTCGCTCGATTTTTCCAGTTTCATTACGTGGAATGCTCGCGACTGTCACAAGTCGCGCTGGGACAAATTCGGCTGGCAATTGCGTCCGGCAGTGTTCACGCAGGCCCGGCTCGTCGGCCTGCCCGCGCCACACAACCGCGGCCCAGATTCGCTCGATGCCGTCATTGTCGGCCATGCCGGCGACCGCGACCTGTGCGACCGCCGGGTAATCCATGAGAGCATGTTCGACCCGTTCCGGGTTGATCTTGTCGCCGCCCACGTTGAGAATCGCTGCTTCGCGGCCCACAAGAACCAGCAGTCGATCCGCTGTGACAGTCCCGACGTCTCCCGGAAAGAAATAGCCGTCTTTGAACGACGTCGCCGAACTTTCAGGAGCGCCAAGATAGCGATCGACGCAAAGCGGTCCGCCGATGCGAATGCGCCCTACCTCGCCTGCCGGCAATGGCCGTCCGGCGCCATCGACAGCCTCTACAACAAACCCCGGCGCCACATAACCGACGGCTCCGGCAATCGATGTCGCCACTTTCACAGGGCACACCGCGACGATTCCGGCTTCGGTTGAGCCATAGCCGCAATTGAGATTGCTGCAGAGCTCCGAGCGGATTCGGTTCGATAACGCTTGCGACATTAGGCTGCCGCCCAGGTAGATCGATTGCAAGCCGCTCGCGAATGCGGGCACTTTCTCGTAGTAATCTGCAAACTCGGCTGCCGCGGCGGGCGCCGCTATAATGCCCTGGACCTTATAGAGTCCGAAGGCTTGCATCGTCTCGATTGGCTCCGATCCTCGAAACATGACCATGCCGCCGCGGGCGAGAATATACATCACGGCGAAATAGCCGAAGGCAGTCGCGAGGCCCGGGTCGACGAAGATCCGCGCGCAATCAGACATCGATACTCCAAGCACCCAAAAATAATGGTAAACCCTTGCCAGAATCATCTGCTGGCTGAAGCCGACCGCCTTCGACTCGCCTGTGGTGCCTGACGTCAGAGAGATTCTGTGTAGCTCTTCGTCGTGGCCGGCGCCGATTTGTAAATCATCGAGTGCGTGACCGTCGCCCTCGGTCCAAGCCATGTCGATGATGATGGCGCGGCCGGCGTTGCTGAATCTGACCGCCGCCTCGCTGATCAAGGCCGCGACGTGAAGCTCTTTTGGCAGATCGGGGCTGCGCACCGAAACCGTCACCACCCCGATGCGCGAAAGCCCGAGAATGAAAGCGACGTGCAGAATGGGGTCGGAAATGAGGATTGCGACGATGTCGCCGCGCGCAAGCCCAAGCGCGTGCGCGCGCCGGCTGATGTTGTGAACAAATCGCTCCAGCCGGGCGTAGCTGACGAGACCAAATCCGGAACCCGGTGCGCACAACGCTGGTGCGGGCGGCCGCTGCCGGCACTGATACAAGATGAGGTCGACGATATTCATGGCGCAAATCTATATTCAATTTTAGTGGGCGCGAAAGGGGCTGGCCGTGCAGGCGCTTTTGCTCACAAAATGCTTGCCGCCTCGCCCCATGCGCCCAAGGTATGCACCTTCTCCTGCGCAGGATCGACAATCGGGGGCCGCGCGCCGGCGGACCGATAGACTTTAGACGCGACCGCGAGCAGGCCGGCGTGTGCATCCGGATCGTTCAACATTTCCGCAAAACGTGCCTCATCGCGCCATACCCATTTGCCGCGCTCGAGCCGCGCATAGATCGCGCCCGTGTCGTAGTCGGCGAAGTTGATCGCCGGAATCCAACGCGCGCAGCGCTTGAGAAAATCCACGTTGTCTTCCGACGCGAGATTCTCGTTTGCGTAGACCTCCTCGGGTCTCTCGGCGTCGATGTTGATCTTGCGGAAGCGGTCGATGTCGAGCATGCGCTTGATGTCGAGGATGGTCATCTCGCCGTCCCAGCCGAACGCCACCGTGCGCGGCGGCGCGCCGTCCGTGACGCTGTTGTCGAGAAATTCGAAATGCACGCGCTGGCGCGCGCTCAATGCCCAGGTGAACAACAATTCCGGAATGCCCGTGTAGGCTTCGACGTTGTGCGCGAGCAGATCGTCGACCGCCTTGTAGCGACCGACCTTGAGGCCGCGAAGCCAGGCCCGCTCGACGGTGGCCTCCGGCGGCGTGATCATGAAGAACATGTAGACCAAGGTGCCGAAGCGCGTGAGCAAGTTGGGCGAGCCCTTGTCTTCGAACTCCGGTTCAAAGCTGTCGAAGCGGAACCGGTCGATCAGAAGATGCGGCATTTCGCCGCGCGCAGAGCGTGCCGCCATGCGGCGGTCCAGCTTCTTGTCGACGATTTCCAACTCGTGTCCGGACAGCGTGCCGGCGTACTTGTAGGCAAAGCCCAGCGCGCCGTAGTCGAGCAGAAATTTGCGCCAGATGTCAGGGCTGATCAGCGCGAATTGATCCCACGGCAGATGCAGCTTGCCGGCCAGTATTTTCTGCAGCGGCCGCATCGTGCTTTTGCCGGAGGCCGAAGCGCCTTTGACATTCATGACGACCGGCTTTTCCTGGTTCGGCAAAGCTCGATAGCCTTCGCACGCGACCGCTTCGTCGACAAAGGGGACGATTGCCTCGCCGATCACTTCGCTACCGTGGTCGTTGCAGACCAGCGCCACCGCAAGCTCGGTGAGCAGCGCGTGATCGCCGACCAGCCGGCCGCGCCGGCTCATCACCCCCGTCGCAATCCGGGACAACGCACCGAAACAAGCTTTGTCCAACTTATTGCCGACGGCCTGCGACTTTTTCTGCCACTCAGCAACGATGCGGTGATCGCGGTCTGCCGGAGTTTCTGGCGGCGACGGCGTGTTCACTGGCCCGGCGGCGAAAAGCCGCCCCCACCAGCCTCGTTCATCCGGCTCGGCGGCAGGCTTCGGCTCGGCGAAATCCTCGGCAAGCGCCCGCTCGATTTTGGCCGATGCATCCTGTCTTAGTTGCTCGAACAGACGGACGACGTCGGCGCGATGCGGCGCGATATATCGATCAAGAATGGTCGCCGCGATGGCACGGAAATTCCGGCCGAGGTCCTCGTAGTCGCGGCCGTCCGGAACCGAGACACCTGTGGTGACGTGGACGAGCAATTCGTGGACGATCAGGCGCTCAGGGCGAAACGCGACCAGTTCGTGCGGCGGCAGACCGCAATATTCACTCAGCTCGTAGGCCTTGGCGACGCCGGTCGAGACGTTCTCGGGACGGAATATGGTCGCGAGCGGCAAGTAGTCGCGCGGCAACTCGGAGTCCAAGCCCGGATTCCAGGCGCTGTATTCGGCGGCGACCGTATCCATGCTTCACCTGCGCGTGTCCACGCGAAAGCTAAACCTTTGCCCCCATCTTGAACATTGCCTCGCCGTAGGGTTTGCGGACGCGGGCGGCGCGCGACTTCATTCACTGGCCGGTCTCAGAGGCCGACTCATAATGTCTTTAAGTATTCGAGCAGTGCCTTCTTCTCCGGACTCGACAGCCGCGTCCCGAATTCATGACCGCAGTTGCTGTTGCCTGAATTGAGATCGTTACAATCGGTGGTCACCATGGTGGCGCCGAACTGCGTCTGCTCGGCCGCGAGACCGACATTGCCGATATCGTAGGCCGACCCGATCTTGAACTGCTTGACGCGTTCGGCCGCGGGCTTGAGCAATTCGGCGAGCGTCGGCACCGAACCGTTGTGCAGATACGGCGCCACCGCCCAAATACCCTGCATCACACGCGCTTCGTACGAACCCTTGGACGGCGGCGGGGCTGGAGGCGCGGCTAGATCCGGAACCGGAATCCCCTGGATATGGAATTCGAGCTTTTCGTTGCTCAGCGCCGTCGGCGGACGAAACGCCGACTGCAAGTCTCGCAGCGCCGGAGGAAGCGGCGCGAGTTTCGGCGGAGGCGCATCCACCGTAGTTTGGCCTTGAATATCCACGGGCGACGCGACGAGGCTCGTCGAAAGCGGCGAGGCGCCTCCCCGAACGACTTGCTCGGCTATCGAGCCGATAACGGAGGTTGCCAGGATATTGAATGCCTGATCCCTGTCCTTCAGCGGCTTGGTCGCGAAGGGAATGAACGCGCCTTTGAGCGCCCCGGCTTTCGCCGACCAGCCGAGGACGTCGTATTCGCGCGTATCGGTGCCGACATTGACGATGGGTGTCGCCCAGGTCTGCACCGCGGGGAAGCGAACTTTGCCGGGCGTGATGCCATGGCATTCGATGCAGCCGCCATCGGCTTTGGATCGGGCGAAGATTTCTTTGCCCTGATCTACGAGCGCGGCATCGACCGGCCACGGCCATTTCGGCGGCTTGATTTGCCGCACCAGTTCCTCGAGCTTACCCAATCCGTCAAAATTCGCCGAGTTGTTGTTGAGGAAGTTGACGACCAAGCCGTCGCGCTTCGGTTCGAACGTGCCGAACACGCCGAACACCTCGCCCAGATTCCGCGCCAGAGCGAGAACATCATTGCCGTTGTCGGCAAAGCCCGGCCACTGCGTCTTGTCTTGTATCGGCGCGTTCCAAATAAACGGGTAGCGTACGGGCGCGTCCGCCCGCTTGATGTTGTCCGCGATCAAAAAGCTCGGCGGCGGGCCGAGGTCGAGGCCGGTGAGCCGATTGAAGATCATGCCTACCGCGTCGAGCCGCGCCGGTCCCCAGGCCGGTGTCGGCAGAGCACGGTTCACGAGCGTATGGAAACGAAGATACCAGGCCTCGACATCTTGACGCAGCGCCGCGACGTCGTCGGCGTGCGACGCGGCGGAATGAAGAACCGTCGCGGCAAATGGATTGAAGGCTGCATCGCTTGCCAGGACATTGCCGACAGCGGCGTCGAGGTCGATCAGGTAACTCTGAAAGTCCACGATCGCGGGGCCGCCATCGATCCGATAAATTTTGCCGTCGACCGCAATCTGCCGCGTGTGGCAGGCCGAGCAGGTCATGCCGACGATCTGGAGACCGGCCGGCCCGGACGCGGTGAAGCCGACGGGAAGCCCGTTGTTGACCGCGGGGTTCGGCAGATAGCCGTAGCGCGCAAGGCTGTCGGTCAGAAACGGTTGACCGTTTGCCTGCCTTAGCGCTTGCAGCCAAGCCAGCGGAATCATCCGCGAGCCCTGATCCCTGGTGTAGAAATCGAGCCGCCGTGCGGCGGTCCAGTTTTCTCCCTGCTCCATGTAGACGGGTTCGGGGTCGGCGGCCCAAGCCGCCGACGTCACCAACGACACCAAAGCGGCAAATGCCACCGGCAACGAGGTACCGCGCATGGACGCCCCCCATGTTCAATTGAAAGTTGATCGGGATATAATTGCTCGTATCGGAAGATTGCGCAAGGTATCGAATTGAACACTGGCCGGCGCGCTGCCAATGCAGACGCGCCGCGCTCAGGCCTTCGCCACCATCTTAAACATCGCCTCGCCGTACATCTTGCGTCCATCGGCCATAAGCGGCGCTACGGCGGCGACGAAGGCGTCGTGCTCCTTGGGCGTCAATTCGACGATTTCGCAGCCCGCCTCCTCGATGATCTTGCGCGATTGCTCGTGTTCCTCTTCGGCGAGCTTGCGCTGAAACGTCACCGCCTCGGTGACCGCTTGCTGCATCGCGCGCTTGAGGTCGGCGGGCCAGGCATCGAACGACGCACGGTGCAGGAACACCGGGCGCGAAATATAGAAATGATAGGTCAGCGTATGGAATTTGTGGAATTTGTGCACGCCGTAGGTGACGGTGTTGGCGAGCGGGTTTTCCTGTGCGTCCAACGTGCCCGCCTTGATCATGGCGATGGCTTCGGTCAAGTCCATGCGCATCGCCACCGCGCCGAGCAGCTCGAAGGTGCGGCGCTGAATCTCACTCGGCAGCACGCGGATTTTCATGCCCTTCAGATCGCCCGGCACATGCACTGGACGGAGCCGGTTGGAGATGTGCCGAAAGCCGTTCTCGAACCAGCCGAGGATGCGGTAGCCGACCCTCTCCTCGGTCTTGCGCGCGAGATGCTGCCCAAGCGCCCCGTCCATCGAGGCGCGCGCTTGCGCGTTCGAGGAAAACAAAAACGGCAGATCGACAAAGCCCAACTCCGGCACGCGGTCGGTCAAATAACTCGACGACTGATAGCCGAGCGTGAGGTCGCCGTTCTCGACCAGCGTGAGAATGTCCTCGGCCTTGTGGCCGTGGTCCATGATGTTCCACACGTAATCGATGGCAAGGCGGTCGCCGAACTGGCCCTGCAATTTGTCGCCGATGAATTTCAGCGCCTTGGAAAAACCAGTGGTCGGCGGCCCATAGCCGCCCATGCGAATCGAAATGGGTGCGCTCATTTTCACGTCCTGAAAGCGGGAAAAGCCCGGATCGGCGCGCGCAGCATAGCTGCGCTTTCCGCACGATGAAATGCTTAACCGGATGCGCTATATTAGAGAGTAACAGTCAGGGAGAAATGCCATGAACAAGCCGACAAAGCCGGCCGAGATGAAGCCCGCCAATATGTCCGCCGAGGAGTGGCAGGCGCGCGTCGATCTCGCCGCGGTCTATCGTCTGACCGCCCATTACGGCTGGGACGACGTCATCTACAATCACTCCTCCATGCGGGTGCCGGGCGAGCCGCGGATGTTTCTGATGAAGAAGCACGAGTCGCTCTATACCGAAGTGACCGCGTCCAACTTGGTCAAGGTCAACATGGACCAGGACCTCGACGAAAAGTCGGGCGTCAACCGTCCCGGGTTCACGCTGCACGGCGGCGTCTTGAGCGCGCGAGACGACGTCAATTGCGCGGTGCACGTACACACCGAGAACGGCGTGGCGCTGTCGGGCCTCAAGCATGGCCTGCGCATGGTCTGCCAGCAGGCGCTGCGCTTCTACCAGCGCGTCGGCTATCACAAATACGAGGGCATCACCGAGGACTTCGACGAGCGCGCCCGCATCAACAAGGCGCTCGGCAAGAACCGCGCCCTGATCTTGCAACACCACGGCATGCTCACCGTCGGCAAGACTGCGCGCGAGGCCTTCGTGCTCATGAAATACCTGCTCACCGCCTGCGACATCCAGTTGAAGATGGAGGCGACCGGCAGCGAGATCATCGAGATTCCGTCTGATATCTGCGCCAAGGTCGCCGAGCAGTTCCAGCATCACGACTCGGGCCGCGGCAGCGCCGATTGGCCGGCTTATCTGCGCGTACTCGACAATATCGATCCGAGCTACCGAAACTAAATCGTCAGCAGAGAAAAAACATGGCCAGCGTTGTCAAGCCGCTGCTCGCGGGCGCATTCCTGATCGTCGCCGTCACGTCGGCGCATGCGCAATATCCCAACCGGCCGATCCACGTGATCAGCCCATACCCGGCCGGCAGCGCGTCGGACACGGTGACCCGAGTCGTCATGGACCAGGTTTCGCAGTTGATTGGCCAGTCCGTCGTCATCGACCTGAAGCCGGGCGCCGGCGGCGCCACCGGCTTTGCTACGGTCGCCCACGCCACCCCCGACGGCTACACGCTGGCGACCAGTTCGTCGTCAATGGCGACCGAGAGCGTGCTGCACAGCAAGCTGCCCTACGACCCCAATAAGGATTTCGTCCACGTGGTTCTGCTCGGCACCTCGCCGAACATTCTGGTCGCGTCGAAAAAGAGCGGCTTCAACACGGTGGCGGATTTGGTCAAAGCCGCAAAGGAGAAGCCGGGCACGCTGACATTCGCCTCGGCCGGGATCGGCTCTTCCTCGCATATGGCCGCGGAGCGCTTCCGCCTTGCCGCCAACATCGATGTGCGTCACGTGCCGTTCAAGGAAGGCGGGCTGGTCCAAGTGATGAACGGCAATATCGACTTCTATTTCATTCCGCTCGCCGCCGCGGCCACTGCGCTGCACAGCGACAAGCTCACCATTCTTGCGGTGAGCGCCCCCAAACGCGTGCCGGTCATTGCCGACACGCCGACGGTCGTCGAAGCCGGCTATCCGGGCGCGGTGTTCCGCTTCTGGAACGGCATCTCGGCGCCGGCGAAGACGCCGCCCGACGTTGTCAAGAAATTGCATGACGTCACCGAGCAGGCGTTGAAACTGCCTGCCGTTCAGGAGAAGCTGGCGAAACTCGGCGTCGAGCCGGCGCAGATCAGCTCCGCGGAGTTTGCGAAGTTCTTCAAGGAGGACTTCGACGCGACGGTCGACCTCGCCAAGAAAGCCAACGTCAAAGCGGTCGACTAAGCTTTCGCATCCTTCATCGTTGGAAATTCAGCAATGACCATCAAACCGCCGCGTATCGGTCCGCAGCCGTGGGACGTGGTGCGCACCAAGCTCGACCAGTCGCTGCCCTTCGCCAACATGCGCGACACGCCCTACTACCGCGACGCGGTGTGGGAGCAATTCTCCAAGGCGGAATACGAGCGCCGCTACCGCGCGCTGCGCAAAAAGATGAGCGAGCACAGGCTCGACGTCATCATCGCCCCCGGCGGGCCGAGTCATTGGAGCTTCGGCGGCGCCATGCTGTGGCTGACCGGCCATTGGGAGTGGCACGCGCTGTCGAGCTACGTGGTGGTGCCGCTCGACGGCGAGCCGACGCTGATCTATTCGATGGGCGGCACGCACGCCGAAGCGGTGCGCCGGCAAGTCGAGGTCGCGGTCAAGGACGTGCGCCACAGCCGCAGCGGCCGTTATGCCGACATCATGGTCGAGCGCATTCGCGAGCTGAAGCTCGAGCGTGGCCGCATCGGCCTGATGGAGATCGACCCGCGCCACGCCGACTACATGCCGGTCAACCAGTACAACGTGCTGCGCGAGAACCTGCCGGACGCCGAGATCGTTTTCACGCAGGGCTTCCTGCATGAGCTTCTGTCGGTGCACAGCGCCGAGGAGCTCCACTGCGTGCGCAAGGCAGGCAAGCTTTGCGAGGACGCCATGAACGCGATGGTTGCGCGCGCCAGGCCCGGGGTAAAGGAATACGAATTGCGGGCGGCCGCTGGGGCCGCCATCCTCGACGGCGGCGGCGACATCGACTTCCTCATCATCGGCTCGACGCCGATGGCCGATCCGAAAATGATCTTCGGCAACCCGCGCCCGTCGGCGCGCGTGCTCAAAAAGGGCGACATCATCAACATGGAATTGGCCGCCGGGTATCGCGGCTATACCGCGCAGATCGGCTCACCGATTTGCGTCGGCGAGCCGACCGAGATGGTGAAGAAATTCTGGAACGAGATCATGCTGCCCGGCTACAAGCGCATCGTCGCCGAGATCGCGCCTGGCAGACCGGTCGAGGCCATGCGTACGGCGAGCAAATTCTTCCGCGAGCAGGGTTATCAATCGCGGCCGACGCAAACGCACGGCATCGACCTCGTCACCGATAAGCCGCATGTCGTCGCCGAGCACGTTTCGGCCGAAAAATTCGAGGAAGTGCTCAAGCCCGGCATGGTGATCATGGCCGAGCCCAACCCGATCACGGCAGATGGATTATTCGGCATCTTCCTCGGCCACACCTTCATCGTGACCGAAAGCGGCCACGAAGTGTGCGACGATTTTCCGCTGGAGATCGCTGTGACGGGGTGATGGCCACTCTCGGAGCCAACAGGCTCCATTGCACGTCGTAATTAAATAGCCACGTCTTGCACCTAGGCGAGAAACCCTTACTGTCCGTTCATTCCTGATGCCTTCAGGCAGCCCGGACTAAGCGAGGTAATCTTACTCTGGGCGAAAGCGAACGTTGCGAAATGGTTACGACGTCAGTGGGGCTCCTCAATGATTAGAGTATCGACGTGGGCTGTGACGGCAATCTTAAGTGTCTGTTTTGTTTCATTCGCAGAAGCACAAAACACAAATATGATCGACATCGGGCCTGCTGCCGGCGACGGCCGCGCCTATTTCCTCAAGGACACCATTAAGAAAATTTCTCCGACAATTCGATCGGCGAGGATCGTATTAAGTTATCAGAAAGCGAGGTTCGGACTCGACAAAAACTTCAAAGAAGATCCAAACCAACGGCATTTGTCTTTCGGGACCACCTATTATGCAAATTGCGGATCTCGCACGATAGCGCAATCTGGTAGCGCCATGTATTCCGAGGGAATGGGGGCCGGAAAAGTCGTTAAGGCGTTTCCTGCCGACGTTCCGCCGTCAAAATTTTATCAACCTCTAAGTCTGTCCAGTTATGACGGCATCACCAGTGTTATCTTCAAGACTATCTGCGAATATAAAATCCCGTGATCGCTGGCCATTTGTGCGCTCCCGCATTGGATCGTCGCTCAGACCAAACATCCTCTTCGGGTCAAAAACCGACCTGAGCCGCTCGTCGCGCTACGGCCTGGTATTACCCCACTTCCAGAAGTCGCGGCCTTCCTCGCGCAGAAAGCGTGACAGCACCATCATGTGCACTTCGGAGGCGCCGTCGACCAATCGCGCGGCGCGCGCGGCGCGATAAATCCACTCCACCACCGTGTCCTTTGAAAATCCGCGCGCGCCTTGCAACTGAATTGCGACGTCGGCGGCCTGATGCAGCGTATTGGCGACCTGAACCTTGGCCATCGACACTTCCTTGCGGGCGCGGCCGCCTTGATCGAGCATCCAGGCGGCATGCATGGTGAGCAGCCGGCTGATCTGAATCTGCTGTGCGACCTCGCCCAATTTAATCTGCACGCTTTCGCGGTCGGCGAGCTTGACGCCGAAGCCTTCGCGGTTTTCGACATAGGCTTGCGCGATTTCGAGGCAACGCTTGGCCCAGCCGGTCCAGCGCATGCAGTGCGTCAATCGCGCGGGCCCAAGTCTTATCTGCATCAGCTTGATGCCGTCGCCCTCGCCCATCAGCACATTCTCTTCCGGCACTTCGAGGCCGGTGAATTCCAGTTCGCAATGGCCGCCATGTTCTTCCGGCCCCAGGATCGGAATTCGCCGCACAATGCGCCAGCCGGGCTGGTCCTTGTGAAACAGAAACGCCGTCAGCCCGCGCCGCTTGTCATCGCTGGTGCGCGCGACGACGGTGAAATGTGCCGCACCGTCGGCGCCGGTAATGAACCACTTGCGGCCGGTGATGGTATATTTGCCGCCCTTCTTCTCGGCCTTGGTGCGGATCATGGTCGGGTCGGAACCGCCGCCGGGCGCCGGCTCGGTCATGGCGAAGGCCGAGCGCACTTTGCCGTCGACGATGGGTTTGAGCCATTTGTCCTTCTGCGCCTTGGTGCCGACCAGGCGCAGCATGTTCATGTTGCCGTCGTCGGGCGCCATGCAATTGATGGCCAACGGACCAAACAGCGAGCGCGCGGCTTCCTCGTAGATCGCGGCCCAGGCCACCATCGGCAACTCCATGCCGCCGTATTCCTTCGGCGACTGCGGCGCCCACAGGCCGGCCTTCTTGGCCTTGGCGCGCACCGGCTCAAGCCGCTCGTGCGGGATGTTCTCGTGATCGGCGAAATTTTCCGGATCGGCTTCCAGCGGCAGCACTTCTTTGTCGACGAAGGCGCGCACGCGTTGGCGGATGTCCTCGATCTCAGGAGACAACGTGAAGTCCATGGGAGCTTTCCTTACCCTGAAATCATCACCACCTGGCCACCGTCGACGACAATGGTGGCGCCGGTGATGTAACTGCCGGCGTCCGACGCCAAAAGCAGTAGCGCGCCGTCGAGATCGCCTTCGTTACCGAAGCGGCCCATCGGGATCGCGCGCTTGAGCGCGTCGCCCGCTTCGCCGTTGAGATACTTGTCGTTGATCTCGGTCACGAACCAGCCGGGCGCGATCGCGTTGACGCGCACGCCCTTGAAGGCGAGTTCGACGGCGAGCGCCTTGGTCACCTGCACCACCGCCGCCTTGGCAGTGGCGTAGGCGGCGACGCCCTTGGCAACGCCGAAGCCGAGCACCGAGGCGATATTGACGATGGCACCTTTTTTGCCACCCGCAAGCATGCGACGCGCCGCCTCCTGCGCGTTGTAAAACACGGCGTCGAGGTCGAGGCCGAGCACCTTGCGCCATTCTTCCTCAGTCACTTCGATGGCGCGGCGCGCCGACTGCGCGATGCCGGCATTGTTGACCAGAATGGTGACTGTGCCGAAAGCCCTCTCCGCGGCGTCAAAGGCGCGCGATACGGCGGCGCGGTCGGTGACGTCGGCTTCGATGGCGATGGCCTTGCCGCCTTTGCCTTCGATCTCCGATTTAAGCGCCTCAAGCCGGTCGGCCCGGCGCGCCACCAGCGCAACCGCCGCGCCGTTATCAGCCAGCGTCCTGGCGAATTGTGTGCCGAGCCCGCTGGAGGCGCCGGTCACCAGCGCGACGCGGCCGTTCAGGCTGAACATCTCGGCGGCTTTCATGGGAAACTCTTATACCGTAGCCTGCGGTTTTGGGCAGGGGTGGACGACGTGAAACGGCTCTGGCGGGCGACAATCAATAGCTGGAACGGCCTCGTCGCCGCAGCGCAAACCGAACAGGCATTCCGCGAGGAGCTGGCCGTCCTCGCGGTCGGCGTGCCGCTGGCATTCTGGCTGAGCGCGGATGCCGGCAAACGCCTCGCATTGATTGGTACGCTGCTTATTATTTTGATCGTCGAATTGCTCAACACCGCGATCGAGAAGCTGAGCGACCGCGTCAGCCGCGAGCACGACCCCGCCATCAAGCGCGTCAAGGACATGGGTTCGGCCGCGATTTTGCTGTCGCTCATTTTGGCCGGCGCGGTGTGGCTGTGGATCGCCGCCGAGCGGTTCTGGCCGGCGTCCGGCTGACCTCACCGTCCATAAAGTGCGTGCGGCAGCGCCGTCGCAAGCCCCGGGACGGACCACAGCACCACCAGCGCGACCAGTTGAATT
>DASUGZ010000121.1:0-14721 GCA_036273755.1 Pseudolabrys sp. | reverse complement strand
CGTGGCAGGCGATGACGCCTGAGCGGCACGCGGCTTTCACCGAGGCGATAAAGCCAAATTATTCCGAGTGGGACGCGGTGATGGATGAAACGACGCCGGTGGAGCAATGGGCCGGCCTATTGCCGCGGCAAACGCTGGTCGTCAGCGATCCCGACACGGTGTTACCGATCCGCGCGCTCACGGCGCTGTTGCGCCGCGCTTGCCCGCAATGGACGTATACGAATGTCACCGGCGGCCATATGGCGCCGCTGACGCACCCGGAGATCATCAACCCGCTGGTGCGGTCGTTTTTGCGGCCGCGCACCCAGGCGGTCGACGCAACAGCAGCGTCAGCACCAGCGCAATGAGCGAGGCCGCCAGCATTGCCACAAAGGCGGCGTTATAGCTGCCGGTGGCGTCAAACACCGCTGCACCGAGATAGGCGCCGATGCCGCCGCAGATCTGATGCACCATCGTAATCAGTCCGGTAAGGCTGCCCAGATTGCGCCCGCCGAAACTCTCCGCCACGAACACGACGGTCAGAGGCGCGGTCACCAGGAACGTCGCGCCAAAGACCAGGGCGAAGATCGCGACCGACACCGCCGATTGATCGACCAAGACCAACGCAAACACCGCGACGCGCGCCACGAAGGTGATGGCGGTCGGCCATACCGGGCCGGCCCGATCGCTGAACAGGCCGCCGGCAATGACGCCGAGCAGACCGGTCAGCCCCATGAGCGCCAGCAAATTGCCGGCGAGGAAAATATCGACACCGCGGTCCTGCGCAAAGGCGACGACATGCGTGGTAACGAAGAAATCGTCGAAGCCGCAAATCGCGTAGATCGCGATCAGCAGCCAGAATTGCCGCGTGCGCGCCGCCTCGCCGAGAGCCATGCCTTCCCCGGAACGCACCGTCTCCGCGTGCCCCGGCGGCAATTTTGGGATCGCAAAAAACAATACCGGCAGCAGTACCAAGTGCGCGGCGCCGAGCAGCAGATAGACGGAAGGCCAACTCAAACTGGTCAGCACCGCGGTCATGGCGGCGATGACGACGAGTTGGCCAGCGCTCATGCCCGACATGGCCAGCGCCGTCGCAAGCCCGGCGCGGTTCGGCAAGGCGCGCATCACCATGACGCCGACCGGAACGATCGAGGCCGCGCCATTGCCGATGGCATAGATCACGCCATAGAGCACCAGCGCGTGCCAAGGCGCGGCCATCGCGCTCATGGCGCCGATGCCGATGCCGCTGATGAAGAGACCGCCACCGAGCACCGTACGCGGGCTCACGCGGTCGACGAGATGGCCGGCGGCGAAGGTCGCGAATGCGGAAACGACCATGAACAGTGCGACCGCCGCACCCAGGTCGCTGCGTACCCAGCCGAATTGCTCCACGATCGGCTTGAGCGTCAGCCCGACCGCGAGCCGCCCGCCGCCGCCCATGAACAGCACGAGAAATCCCGCGGCCAGGACGAGCGTGGCGCTCTTCTTCTGTGTCATGGCAGGACTCGTCATGGCCATCCACGCCCGGCGTGGTGCTTCAACGAAAAGACGTAAATGCCCGGCACGACGCCGGGCAGGACGACGTCACGCGAAGGGGGCAATCGCGAGGGCCTTGTTCGCCGCTAGGCGGTCGCCTTGGCCAGCGCGCGGCGCGCCAGAACGCCGACGAGATGCGCGCGGTATTCGGGGCTGGCGTGGATGTCCGAGTTCATGCCCGTCGCCGGAATGCTCATGCCCTCGAGCGATTTGGCGGCGAAGCGTTTCTTCAGCGCCTCTTCGAACGACTTGACCCGGAACACGCCGTTTGAGCCGGCGCCGGTCACCGCGACGCGGATGTCGGCGCCGCGTTTCGACACGAATACGCCGACCAGCGCAAAGCCCGACGCCGGATGCTTGAATTTCTCGTAGGCTGCCTTCTTGGCAATCGGAAAGCTGACTTTGGTGACGATCTCGCCTTCTTCCAGCGCGGTCGAGAACATGCCGGTGAAGAAGTCGTCCGCCGCGATGCGCCGCTTGTTGGTGATGATGGTGGCGCCGAGACCGAGGCAGGCCGCGGGGTAGTCAGCGTTCGGATCGTTGTTGGCGATCGAGCCGCCGATGGTGCCGCGGTTGCGCACCTGCGGGTCGCCGATCGCGTTCGGCACCATGGCGAGACCCGGCAGCGCCTGCTGCAGCACCGGCGAGTTGGCCGCGTCGGCGTGCCGCGTCATGGCGCCGATGACAATTGAGCGGCCTTTTTGCTCGACGCCGGCCATGCCTTCGACCAGCGACAGGTCGATCAGCGCCGATGGCTGCGCCAGCCGCTGCTTCATCACCGGGATCAGCGAATGGCCGCCGGCAAGCAATTTGGCCTCCGGATTGCGCGCCAACAGGCCGGCCGCCTGGCGGACCGTGGTCGGACGATGGAAGGTAAAATCGTACATCTTGCTCTCTCCTTTGAGCGGCAATATTAGGCAGCTTGGCGCGGTTTAGCGCCTTGCAGCGCCGTCCACACCGCATTGGCGGTTGCCGGCATGGCCAGGTTTTCGGTTCCGATCGCGTCGGTGATGGCGTTGATGACCGCGGCGGGCGCCGCGATCGCGCCGGCCTCGCCGCAGCCTTTGATGCCGAGCGGATTGGACGGCGATTTGGTTTCGGTCAGCCCGATGTGGAACGACGGCAGGTCGTGCGCGCGCGGCATAGTGTAGTCCATCAGCGAGCCTGTGATGAGCTGGCCGTCTTTGTCGTAGATCGCGCCTTCGAGCAGCGCCTGGCCGACGCCTTGCGCGATGCCGCCGTGCACCTGGCCCTCGACGATCATCGGATTGATCACGGTGCCAAAATCGTCGACCGCGGTCCAGTTCACCACCTCGGTCTTGCCGGTGTCGGTGTCGACTTCAACTTCGCAGATGTGACATCCCGCCGGGAAGGTGAAATTGGTCGGATCGTAGAACGAGGTTTCCTTCAGGCCCGGCTCCAGTTCGGCGCCGGTGAATTTGTGCGCAATGTAGGCGTTCAGCGCGACGTCGCCCCAGGCCGCCGACTTGTCGGTGCCGGCGACCGTAAACTTGCCGTCCTTGAATTCGATGTCGCCCTCCGCAGCCTCCAGCATGAAAGCCGCGACCTTCTTGGCCTTGGCCTCGACTTTGTCGAGCGCCTTGACGATCGCCGACATGCCGACCGCGCCCGAGCGCGAGCCATAGGTGCCCATGCCGAACTGCACCTTGTCGGTGTCGCCGTGCACGATGGAAACATTCTCGAACGGGATGCCCAAACGCTCCGACACGAGCTGCGCGAAGGTGGTCTCGTGCCCTTGCCCGTGCGCGTGGCAGCCGGTGAGCACTTCCACGCTGCCGGTCGGATTGACGCGCACTTCGGCGCTTTCCCACAGACCGACGCCGGCGCCGAGCGAGCCGACCGCTTGCGACGGCGCAATGCCGCAGGCCTCGATATAAGTCGAGAAACCGAGGCCGCGCAGCTTGCCGTTCCGCGCTGCATCCCGCCGGCGCTTGTTGAAGCCCTTCACGTCGGCGAGTTCGAGCGCCTTCTTCAGCGAGGCGTTATAGTCGCCGGCGTCATAGGCCATGATCACCGGCGTCTGGTGCGGGAACGATTTGATGAAGTTGCGCTTGCGGATTTCCGCGGGCTCGAGGCCGAGTTGCCGCGCCGCGACTTCGACCAGCCGCTCGACCACGAAGGTCGCCTCGGGCCGCCCGGCGCCGCGATAGGCGTCGACCGGCACGGTGTTGGTGTAGACGGCGTCGACCTCGCAATAGATCTGCGGGATGTCGTACTGGCCGGACAGCAGCGTGCCGTAGAGATAAGTCGGCACCGACGACGAGAAGGTCGACATATAAGCGCCAAGGTTGGCGATGGTCTTGGCGCGCAGCGCCAGGATCTTGCCGTGCTCGTCGAGCGCAAGCTCGGCATGGGTGACGTGGTCGCGGCCATGCGCGTCGGTCACGAAAGATTCCGTGCGCTCGGCCACCCACTTCACCGGGCGCTGCACCTTGCGCGAGGCCCACAGGCAAACGACCTCTTCCGGATAGATGAAAATCTTTGAACCGAAGCCGCCGCCGACGTCGGGCGCGATGACGCGCAGCTTGTGCTCCGGCGCCATGCCGACAAAGGCGGCGATGACCAGCCGCGAGACATGCGGGTTCTGCGTCGTATTCCACAGCGTCAGCTGATCGGTGCCGGCGTCGTATTCGGCGAGCGCTGCGCGCGGCTCAATCGCATTCGGCACCAGCCGGTTGTTGACGATATCAAGCTTGGTGACGTGCTTGGCCGCGGCAAAGGCGGCATCCACCGCCTTGGCGTCGCCGAGCGACCATTCGTAGATGGTGTTCTTCGGCGCCAGCTCGTGGATCTGCGGGCCCGACTTCGCCTTGGCCGGATCGGTCACCGCCGGCAACAGCTCGTAGTCGACCTTGACCTTCTCGGCGCCGTCGCGCGCCGCAGCCAGCGTTTCGCCAATCACCACCGCGACCGCGTCGCCAACATGGTTGACCGTGCCGGCGGCGAGCGCCGGATGCGGCGCCATCTTCATCGGCGAACCGTCCTTGGAGTGGATCATCCAGCCGCAGATGAGATTGCCGATCTTGTCGTTGGCAAGCTCAGCGCCGGTCAACACCGCGACCACGCCGGACATTGTCTTTGCAGCGCTCGCGTCAATGCTCTTGATCCTGGCGCGGGCGTGCGGCGAACGCACGAACACGGCACGGGTCTCGCCCGGCCGCACCACGTCGTCGGTGTACTGGCCCTTGCCGGTGATAAATCGGAAGTCTTCCTTGCGGCGCACCGCCGCGCCGATCCCGGTCGCGCTCATGGCGGTTTCCTCCCGTTGTATTTTTTAAGCTTTATTCCGCGGCAATCCTACTCGGCAGCTTGGCGCGCGCCGCGTCCGGCCATCGCCTTCGCTCCCGCGGCAATCGCTTTGACGATGTTGTGGTAGCCGGTGCAGCGGCAGATGTTGCCGTCGAGCTGCTCGCGGATGGTATGCTCGTCGAGGTCATTGCCCTTGCGGCGCACGATATCGAGCGCCGCCATGATCATGCCCGGCGTGCAGTAGCCGCACTGCAGGCCGTGGTTGTCGCGGAAAGCTTCTTGCATCGGATGCAGCGGACCGCTCGGTTCGGCAAGGCCCTCGATGGTGGTGATCTTGGCGCCCTCGCATTGCAGCGCGAGCAACGTGCATGATTTCGCCGCGATGCCGTCGAGATGGATGACGCAGGCGCCGCATTGCGACGTGTCGCAACCCACGTGCGTACCGGTCAGCCGCAGATTTTCGCGGAGGAACTGCACCAGCAAGGTACGTGCTTCGACGTCGCCGGTGACCGGTTTCCCGTTCACCGTCATCGATACCTTCGGCATAACCGTCCTCCCAAATTCGGGGCCAAAAGCCCTCTTTTCGCTTCGCCCGGAAAGGGCGGCGGCGGCTCAGGTCTGAAATCCTGCCGATTTCGGCCCAAATGCGCCTTCGAACGATAATAACTCTGAACCTCGATGGCCGGCCGGGTCAAGGGAGTCCAACCGCTGAAAAGACTCAAACGCCTGTGATCGCCCCCTTTCGCCGCGCAATTTCCGCCGAATCTGCGCCGGGCGCATCGACCTCGCGCTAAGCGGCTGCGACGTTGGCGGCAAAATTCTTGAAAAAGTCGTCGGCGATCTTCTTGGCGGCGCCATTGACTAGCCGCTGGCCGAGCTGGGCAAGCTTGCCGCCGATCTGCGCCTCGACATTGTAGGTGAGCAGCGTGCCGCCGTCCTTGTCGGTCAGGGCAACCGTGGCGCCGCCTTTGGCGAAGCCGGCAACGCCGCCGTCGCCCTCGCCGGAAATCTTGTAGCCGTTCGGCGGGTTGAGATCGGTGAGGTGCACTTTGCCTTTGAAGCGCGCCTTTACCGGCCCAATTTTTGTGGTGGCAACCGCCGTCATTTCTGTATCGGAAAGTTTATTGAGCTCTTCGCATCCCGGGATGCAGGCTTTGAGCACGTCGGCATCGTTGAGCTTGGCCCACACCACCTCGCGCGAGGCGGGAAGCTGCACTTCGCCCGTCATCGTCATTGCCATTGCCGTCTCCTGCGCACGCGAACAGATCCCTGAACACGACTTAAGCCCTCGCGGGCCCGCTGAAAAGAGCTTTGCAGCGGGCCCGCAGCCCTTTATGGGTGTCGACCGGCAAAGCAATAATTTACGCCTTGAGGGAGATTTTCATGCCCACGATCACCGCCGAAGACGGCTGCCCGCTCAATGTCGAAATTGAAGGCCGCGACGGCGCGCCGGTTTTGATGCTGTCGAATTCGCTCGGCACCGACCTGCATATGTGGGACGACCAGGCAGGCGAGTTCGCCAAGCATTTCCGGCTCATCCGCTGGGATCGCCGCGGCCACGGCAAATCCGGCACCACCAAAGGTCCTTACAGCTTCGGGCAGTTCGGCCGAGACATCGTGAAGATTCTCGACACCCTCAAGGTCAAGAAGGTGAATTGGTGCGGGCTGTCGATGGGCGGCATGGATGGCCAATGGCTCGGCGCCAACGCCGCCGACCGCGTCGAGAAACTCGTCCTTGCCAACACTAATTTCTATTACGCCGACAAATCGCCCTGGGCCGACCGCATCAAGACCGTGCGCGAAAACGGCCTCAAGCACATTGTCGCCGTGAATATGGAACGGTGGTTCACCAAGGACTTCCGCGACCGCGCGCCGCAGACCATCGAGCGCATGACCAAGATGTTTTTAGCCAGCAATCTCGACGGCTATATCGGCTGCGTCGAGGCGGTGCGCGACATGGATTTCCGCGAGTCCAATCCGCGGATTGCAGCGCCTACCCTGGTCATCGTCGGCAAGCAGGACCCGGCGACGACGCCGGACCGCGGCGAGGAAATCGCGCGCACCGTCAAGAACGGCAAGGTCGCGGCGCTCGATGCCGCGCACATTTCCAACGTCGAACAGCCCAAGGCCTTCACCGAGGCCGTGCTCAACTTCCTTGCGGGCTAGCCATGGACGACAAGGAACGCCACCAGCGCGGCATGACCCGGCGCCGCAAGGTCCTCGGCGGCGAATGGGTCGATCGCGCCAACGCGAAAAAGACGCCGTTCAACGAGGAATTCCAGGATCTCATCACCCGCTATGCCTGGGGCGAGATCTGGACGCGGCCGCATTACGACGAGCGTACCCGCCGCGTGCTGGTGATCGGCACCATGATCGCGCTGGCGCAGTGGGACGAATTCCGCCTCCACGTGCGCGCTGCTCTCGCCGAGGGCGGCTTCACGCAGGACGACATCAAGGAGATCATCCTGCAGCAGGCGATCTATTGCGGCGTGCCGGCGGCCAATCACGCCTTCAAGGAGGCCGGCGAGGTGATCGCCGAACTCGGCAAGATGAAATAGCGCGATCACGCCATCCTGACAGCCTCGTCATTTCGAGTTGAAACGGCCTAGTGTTA
Source organism: Pseudolabrys sp. (assembly GCA_036273755.1). GTDB lineage: Bacteria > Pseudomonadota > Alphaproteobacteria > Rhizobiales > Xanthobacteraceae > Pseudolabrys. The sequence continues at coordinate 7,322 of DASUGZ010000121.1, read as the reverse complement.
GCCATGGCCCATTCCGTGAGGGGAAAACCATGGCCGATATCAATGTACGCAAGGGCATGCCGAGCGTCGCGCTCAGCGAGGCCGAATTTAAGCGGCGATTTTTGCAGGAATTTTACGATCCGGTTTTCGAGAAACTGAAGCCGGAACTCGACAAGATCGCCGACGCGGCGTGGAATGGCTACGACGAATACCGCAAAGCCCCGCGCACGGTGAAGGCCGGCAGCGAATTTGCCGACCCCGATTACGATCTGTCGCAGCAATGGCTCGACACGCACAGGGCGATTCAAGCGGCCGAAACGCGGCAGCGCGACGCGAAATCGCCGCCGCGCATTCTCATCGTCAACGGATCATCGCGCAGCGACCAAACCTGCCCCGGTGAAATGTCCAAGACGTGGCGTCTGGCGACCCTGGCGGAAGAAGTGGTCAAGCAGGCCGGTGGCTTCGACGTCGAGATCCTCGATCTGTCGCGGTTGACCGCCGAGTACGGCATGGTCATCCATCCTTGCAAGGCCTGCGTCTCGACCGCGCAGCCGCTCTGTCATTGGCCCTGCTCCTGCTATCCCAATCATGCCATCGGCCAGAGCCGCGACTGGATGAACGATATCTACCCGAAGTGGGTCGCCGCGCACGGCGTCATGATCGTTTGCCCGGTCAATTGGTACCAGGCGCCCTCCTCGCTCAAATTGATGATCGATCGGCTAGTCTGCGCCGACGGCGGCAATCCGGACCCGACGACAACGCACGGCAAGAACGCCAAGAAAGCCAAAGAATTGGAGCTGGCCGGCTGGCCCTACCCGCGCCACCTCGCCGGTCGCGTGTTCTCGGTCGTGGTGCACGGCGATGCATCGGGCACCGAAAATCTGCGCCGCATCTTAAGCGACTGGATGGAGGACATCGGCATGATTCCGTCCGGCCATCTCGGACACATCGATCGCTACATCGGTTATCTGGAGCCGTACGCCACCAGCCACGACGATCTCGACGCCGATCAGGATTTGCAGGAAGACGTACGCAATGCCGCGCGCGCGCTGGTGCAAGCGGTCATCGACCGGCGCAGCGGCAAACTTGAGCCGCCCGACCGCGGCCTGCACGAGGCGCGGCCGAAGTAACGCAACGATCAGCGGAACGGCGAGAACCAGGGCGCGCCGCGGGGCGTGGCCGCAAGTTCGGTCGTCGCGACAGGCATGACCACTTGCGACGGGGCGCTATTGCTGCGCTCGAGCAGGCAGAGTGCGGTCGCGACCGCGGCGAGCGCAAGCTGGATGGTCGCTTCGCGCACCATCTCGGTATTGTGCGTCCATACCGCAGGGCCGACCGAGACGATGCTGACCGCCACCACGAGGATCAGGCCACCTTCGAGAATTTCCAGATCGGGCTTGCCACCGGCAAGGGCGCGGAGCCGGTCGAGGACATGAATGGCGCAAACTGCGGCTACCGCGAGCTTCACCGCGCCGAAAAATGCCGCGAGCTTGATCAGCCCGATCGGGCTCAAGCCGAAGATGCTGCCGATGCCGAAGATGAATTGCGAGCGCCAGACGTCGTCCAGGCCATAGCTCGGCGAAGTGAGCACGCGCAGGCCGTCAATGCCCCAGGCCAGGGTGAAATAGAAAGCAACCCCGATGACGACGGCAACCGACGCGCTGGACAATTTACGCATGGCGTCCTCCTTGGACAGACATCACGCGTAAGCATTTCAAATATGAATTTCAAAAGAAACCGGTCTTTTACCTTACTTGTTAGCCGCTTAACCACGCGTGCGCACGGTTGCGGTCCGAATTGCGGACAGATTTCGGGTGGGTTCCACGGACCTCGCGCCTTAGATGGAGCTTTCTAAGGACTGGTTTGCAAAAGGACGCGCGATGACCCTGGCTTCCATTCTGCGGAGCGGTGCAACGACCCCTACCCGACCTCGCCTTGTCTTGATCGCAACCTCTCTCGGCGTGCTGTTCGCGCAAATCGATACGTCGGTGGTCAACCTTGCGCTGAAAAGCATCGCCAGCGACCTGCACGCCGGCGTTTCCGCGATGCAATGGGTGATCGATAGCTACAATCTCGTCTATGCAAGCTTACTGCTGACCGGCGGGACGCTTGGCGACCTGTTCGGCCGCCGCCGTATTTTCATTTTGGGGATTGCGCTGTTCATCGCCGGCACGCTGATTTGCGCACTCGCGCCCAATGCCGAAATTCTTGTCGCCGGCCGCGCCGTCAGCGGGCTCGGCGCCGCTTTCGAAGTCGCGATGTCGCTCGTTCTCTTGGCGGGCGCGTTCCCCGATCGCAAGGAGCGCGCGCACGCACTCGGCGTCTGGGCGAGCTGCAACGGAATTGCCTTCATCATCGGCCCGACCGTCGGCGGCTGGCTGGTCGACAGCATCGGCTGGCGCAGCATTTTCTATGTGATCCTGCCGGTGTGCGCGGCAGCCTGGATTTTGACGCTCTACGGCGTCCAGGAAAGCTCCGACCCGAAGGGGCGCAGGCTGGATCTGCCCGGCCAGGCGCTGGCGATTGTGGGCTTGTGCGCGTTTGCTTTTGCCGCGATCGAAGGCTCACGCTGGGGCTGGACTTCGCCGGTGATCCTGACGATCGCGGCCGCGGCCGTCATAGCGCTCGCGTTGTTCGTCTGGGTCGAGGCGCGCACGCCGGGACCGTTGTTGCCGCTCGCATTCCTGCGCCGGCCGGCGTTTTCCGCTGCGCTCGCATGCGCCGGCCTGATGACATTTGGCATGTATGCGCTGTTGTTTCTCATGCCGCTCTATTTCCAATCCGTGCGCGGCGCGAGCCCCTTCGTCGCCGGCCTCGAATTGCTGCCGATGTCGGCAAGCTTCGTCGCCGTGTCGCAATTCGTCGGCCATCTCAACAACCGCTTCGGACCGCGCGTCGTCATGACCGCCGGCATGATCTGTATGGGCGGCGGCGCATTCGCTTTGGCCTTCATTGGTGATTTGACGCCGCTCGTCATCGTCGAAATCGAGCTGTTCGTGGTCGGCATCGGGCTTGGCCTGAACACCGCGCCGGTCAACGGCGTCGCCGTTGCAGCATTGCCGCCGGAGCGATCCGGCACTGCGTCCGGCCTGGTCAATACGGCACGCATGGTCGGCGCGACACTCGGTGTTGCGATCCTCGGCGCGTTGTTTGCCGCTTACGCCGGTCAAGACGCCGCGGCCGGCGCAAATTTCCTGCCCGGCCTATCCGCCGCCATGACCGGGGGCGGCATCAGCGAACTCATCGGCGCCATCGTGGCGTTTGCTTTCATTCGCCACGACTCGCTCAAGCCGAAAGGAAGCACGGCTTAGCCGCCGCGGCCCTCGCGGAATGCCTGCGGCGTCATGCCGGTCTGCTTGCGGAAAAAGCGGGTGAAATGCGAGGGGTCGGAAAAAGCGAGATCGTAGGAAATCTCGTGGATCGGCTGGTTGGTGAAAACGAGCTGGCGCTTGGCCTCGGTCAAGACCCGCTGACGGATCAAGTGCCCGGCGGTGACGCCGGTCGCGCGCTTGACGTGATCGTTGAGCCGGTCGGCGGTCATCGCCAGCTTTCCGGCATAGAAACTGATCAGCCGTTCCTTGCGGAAATGCTCGTCGAGCAACTTGCGGAGCTCTTCGACACGCGCGTCGGCGCGCGTCAGCGTCACCGTGCCGGTGCGCGCGCGGCTCACCGCCAGCCGCACCACCTCGATGGCGATCAAGGCCAACAGGCCGCGCATCGCCAGCCTGTAGCCTTCGCGCGCCAGCGATGCCTCCTCGTTGAGGTCGGCGCAGAGCGCCGCCAGGCGCCTGGCTTCGCTGGCGCCGACGAGCGGCACGACCGGGTCTGTCGCCACCGCCTTGAGCCGCGCCAGCGCCTCGCCCGACTGATCGCCGAGCGCGTCGGCGACGTCCTCGGTGAAACTCACCACCCAGCCGTCGGTCACCTGCGGCGTGAAGCGGAAGCCGTGCGCGGTGGTCGCGGGCACCAGGATGGCGGCGGGCGCCGCGAACGGGACCGTCGCGGTTTCGAAATTCATCTCGCCGCCGCCCTTCTCGATCAGCAGGACTTGAAACAGATTACGATGGCGATGCGCACGGATGGTCCAGTCGTGCACCGACGAGCGCGAGGAAATCGTCTCGATATGGATGAAGTCGAACGCGCTGTCGTCCGGCGGGTCGCCGTAAAGATGAAACAGCGGGAGCGGAGACGATTGCATGGGGCGAGCATAGGCGAGGCCGCCGGTCAGGCCAACGCCGCCGAAGGCCGGACGCCCGCTCTCCACCGTCGCGCAAACAAAAGCCCCGCCATCAGGCGGGGCTCTCGGGGTCTCGTATTGCAGTGCGTCAGCGCTTCTGCTGACCCTGCTGACCGCCCTGACCCGGGCGATCCTGCTGCTGTTGCTGCTGCTGGCCCGGCTTTTGCTGCTGCCCGCCCTGCTGCTGCTGACCACCCTGCTGCCCGCCTTGCTGCTGCTGGCCCGGCTTCTGGTTCGGATCTTGATTCTGATTCATCTGTTTTCCTTCCAACGTTGGTCGTTCGCGCTTCCCACCCGAACACTACATAAACGTGCTGCCGTTACAGTCGGTTCCCTACAAAAGCCATGCCGTGGCAGGGAACCGCCGCGCGACGCGCGAGTTCCCTCAGCAACGTGCAACACAAGGACTGAGGGACACACAATGGGACGCTATTTGCTGCTTTGGCTGTTGGGAATTCCGCTGCCGATCCTGCTGCTGATCTGGGTGATTGGCGGGTTGCACTAACGCGCACTTCGGAACGGCTGCGTCAGCAGCCGCCAAATCTTGAGCTCCGCGCCATCGCGAAATGCCGGCAAGCCTACGATCATCGCTTGTTCGCCGGCCCCCGGCTTTGTGCGATACGTGCCGAACAGTCGGTCCCACCACGGCAGGTTAAAGCCGAAATTGCTATCGGTTTCCGCACGCTCGATCGAGTGGTGCACTTGGTGCATTTGCGGCGTCACCACGATCCAGCGCGCGATGGCATCGAGCCGTGGCGGCAAAGCGACATTGCTGTGGTTGAACAGCGACGTCGCATTGAGTAGCACTTCAAAAATCACCACACCAAGCGCGGGGACGCCAAGCATCAACACCGCCGCGATCTTGATCAAGATGGACAGCACGATCTCCACCGGGTGAAAACGCACCCCGGTCGTGACGTCGATGTCGAGATCGGCGTGATGCATGCGGTGCAGCCGCCACAGCCACGGCACGCGGTGAAAGACGACGTGCTGCACATAGATCGTCAGATCAAGTGCGATCACACCAAAAGGCACCGCCGCCCAGTACGGCAGGCCGAGCCATGGGAACAATCCCCAGCCTTTCTCCACCGCAACCAGCGCCGCGCCGACCACGGTGACCGGTCCCAGAAGCCGCACCGCGGCGGCGTCGATCAGCCAGACGCCGAGATTGCCGGGCCAGCGCGGCCGCCGGCCGATCGCGAGCTTGCGTCGCGGCGCCAGCCATTCCCAAAGCGCCATGGCCGCGAAAACCGCCGCAGCCGCGCCGACACGGATGGCGATGGCCGTACCGGGAGACATGGCGACCGCTCCTTTCAATGGGAGGAACGTCATAACACGCCTCGCGCGGCGTTGCCGCTGCGGCAAGTCCCTGTTAATCGTTAAGAATCGGCCGGGCGACGTCGGAAGGCGATGGGGACAATGGAAGTCTTCCTGCAGCAGCTCATTAACGGCATCACGCTCGGCTCGATCTACGGCCTGATCGCCATCGGTTACACCATGGTGTTCGGCATCATCGGCATGGTCAATTTCGCCCATGGCGATGTGTTCATGGTGTCCGCCTTCATCGCGCTGATCGCCTTCCTCATCCTCACGACGTGGCTCGGCCTCACCTCGATTGCGCTTGCTTTGTTCATCGTGCTGATCGTCGCCATGCTCTTCACCTCGCTAATTAATTGGGCGATCGAGCGCGTCGCCTATCGGCCATTGCGCGGCTCGTTCCGCTTGGCGCCGCTGATTTCGGCAATCGGCATGTCGATCTTTTTGTCCAATTTCGTCCAGGTCAGCCAAGGTCCGCGCAACAAGCCGATTCCTCCGATGGTGCAAGGCGAGTTCGTGCTGCTCAACAGCAACGGGTTTCCGGTGACGCTGTCGCTGAAGCAACTCATCATCTGGGGCGTCACGGCCGTTCTACTTGTGGCGTTCTGGTATCTGGTGGCCAAGACCAAGCTCGGCCGCGCGCAGCGGGCTTGCGAACAGGATCAGAAGATGGCCGCGCTGGTCGGCGTCAATGTCGACCAGACCATTTCCATAACTTTCGTCATCGCCGCGGCGCTCGCCGCCGTCGCCGGCACCATGTACCTGATGTATTACGGCGTGGTCACCTTCTCCGACGGCTTCGTGCCTGGCGTGAAGGCGTTCACCGCCGCGGTGCTCGGCGGCATCGGCTCGCTGCCCGGCGCTGTGATCGGCGGCATCCTCATCGGGTTGATCGAGACCATGTGGTCGGCGTATTTTTCCATCGACTACAAGGACGTCGCCGCGTTCTCCGTACTCGTGATCACCTTGATCTTCATGCCGCAGGGCCTGTTCGGCCGGCCGGATGTCGAGAAAGTCTGACATGCCGAACTCCTCGGCACGCATCGACATCCCCGGCGCCCTCAAGGAGGCCGGCCTGACCGCCCTGCTGGCGTTCTTCCTGCTGTTGCCGTTGATCGGCTTCAAGACCTTCCAGAACATCCACAACCAGCTCACGCTGGGATCGCGCTGGCCGCTGCTGTTCACCTACGTGGCGCTCGCCGGCGTCGGCCGGCTGGTCTGGGCGCTCACGGTCATTCCCTGGCGCGAGCGGCGCGCCCGCGTTCCGCACGCGCCGAATGCTGCTGCGACGCGCATGCGGGCCGTGATCGCACGCTGGTTCACGCCGTCCGCCATCGCCTTCGTGCTGATCTACCCGGCGCTGGTGCTGCTCCTCGTCGGGTTCACGGGCGCGGCCAAGTGGGTCGACAATTTCGGCATCCAGATCCTGATCTACGTGATGCTCGGCTTCGGCCTCAACATCGTGGTCGGCCTCGCGGGCCTCCTCGACCTCGGCTACGTCGCGTTCTACGCGGTCGGCGCCTATGCGTACGCGCTGCTGGCAAAGACCTTCGGGTTCTCGTTCTTTATGCTCTTGCCGCTGGCCGGCTGCCTCGCGGCGTTCTGGGGCATCCTGCTCGGCTTTCCGGTGCTCCGCCTGCGCGGCGACTATCTCGCGATCGTGACGCTCGCGTTCGGCGAGATCATCCGGCTGGTGCTGATAAACTGGGTCCCGGTGACCAACGGCTATGCGGGCATCTCGGGCATTCCGCGCCCGACTTTCTTCGGCATCCCGTTCAATGCCGACGAT
>DASUGZ010000120.1:0-4116 GCA_036273755.1 Pseudolabrys sp. | reverse complement strand
GGCGCCGCGGCGGCAAGCCGTATCATCCTGGCTGCGCCGATCGCGCTCGAGGAGATCGAGGCGCGCTTTGGCAGCCAGATCGAGAATCGCGAGAGGGTGACGTTCGATACCGTTTCCGCGTCGCTGCGGGCTCGGCGCAGCCGCAGGCTCGGCGCGCTGGTATTGAGCGAACAGGTCAAACCCGTTGGGCCCGACGAGCCAAGCGCGAGCCTATTGGCAGAAGGCATTGCCGCGCTTGGCATCAACAGGCTGCCTTGGACCAAGGGACAATTGCAGTTGCGCGACCGCGTGCAGTTTTTGCGCCAGGCTGAAGGCGAGGAGTGGCCCGATCTGTCGGACGCGGCCCTGGCGCGCACTGTCGCCGAATGGCTGGCGCCGTTCCTGAGCGGCAAAACGGCGCTATCGCAAATCGGCGCCGACGATCTCGCCGCCGCGCTCGATGCTTTGCTGCCGTGGGCCTTGCGCAAGCGCCTCGACGCCGAAGCGCCGACCCATTTCACCGCGCCGACCGGCTCCGCCGTGCCGATTGAGTACACCGCCGAGCAGGGGCCGACGGTGTCTATCCGGGTGCAGGAATTGTTCGGACTGGCGCAGCACCCGGCAATTGCTGGCGGCCGCGTGCCCTTGGTGATCGAACTGTTGTCGCCGGCGCACCGTCCGGTTCAGGTCACGCGCGATCTGCCCGGGTTCTGGCGCGGCAGCTATGCAGATGTGAAAGCGGAGATGCGCGGGCGCTATCCCAAGCATCCCTGGCCGGACGACCCGCTTGCCGCGCCGGCCACCCGCCGCGCCAAACCGCGCGGTCAATAAAACTGTCCGCATCGGATTAACCGGCCGGTCACCATCGGCAAAAGCGCGGTTGGGCGTTAAGGCGGCTTTCGCCAAGCGCATGCGATGGTCACGCAGCAAGCAGCGGGTTTTGCCATGCGCTCAGTCCTCATTTTCGCCGTCGTCGCTGTGATCGGCGGCAGCTATGCCGCGCGCTATGCCGACAAGACCGTGGCCCAGGCGCCCGCGCCGCAGGCCGCGGCGGTGCAGGCAGTCGAGTCGGAGCCGACGCAGGTTTCGGTCGGCCAGCATCGAATGGAATTGAGCAGCGGCCGCGATGGCCATTTCCGTGCCAATGCCCGCGTCAACGGCCGCTATCTCGATTTCGTGGTCGACACCGGCGCCTCGGTCGTCGTGCTGCGCGAAAGCGACGCCGCGCAGGCCGGCCTGCATCCGATGCCGCGCGATTACACCGCCGTCGTCTCCACCGCCAACGGGCGCACCAAGGCGGCGCCGGCCAAGCTGGAGCGCATCGAGGTCGGTGACATCACCGTGTTCGACGTGCCGGCACTGGTCATGCCGGACGAGTCGCTGTCGACGAATCTGCTCGGCACGTCGTTCCTGTCGCGGCTGCGACGCTACCAGTACGCCGACGGGCGGCTGCTGTTGGAGCAGTAGGACTACGTCATCCCCAGCCTGTCGGGCCCGTGATCGCGGAGCTTGTGGAACCGTATTGCGCGTTAGGCTATTGAAGTCGAATTCGTTCCCGCATCCCGAGACACCTTATGTTCCCCACGCCGAAGTCTTCGCTCACGCCCAATACCTATGCCTACGAGTCCTCGTCGCTGGTGAAGCCGACCGGCTTCCGCGAATACGACGCGCGCTGGCTGTTGGAAAAAGAAATCAATCTGATGGGCGTGCAGGCGCTTGGCATGGGATTGGGAACGCTCATCAGGGAAATGGGCGTCAGGCCCGAAATTGTCACCGGTCACGATTTCCGCAGCTATTCGGCGTCGGTGAAGCTGGCGCTGGTCACGGGGCTGATGGCGGCGGGCTGCAAGGTCCACGATATTGGGCTCGCCATCACGCCGATGGCCTATTTCGCGCAGTTCGAATTGGACGTGCCCTGTGTTGCCATGGTCACCGCCTCGCACAACGACAACGGCTGGACCGGCGTGAAGATGGGCGCCAACCGGCCGCTCACCTTCGGCCCCGACGAGATGACGCGGCTCAAGGAAATTGTGCTCGGCGCCAAGTTCGATCTCAAAGGCGGCGGATCATATGTGTTCGTGGAAAATTTCCCGGAGCGCTACATTGCGGATCTCACCAAGCGGCCGAAACTCAAGCGCAAGCTGAAAGTGATCGCCGCCTGCGGCAACGGCACCGCAGGCGCCTTCGCGCCGCGCATTCTCGAGGCGGTCGGCTGCGATGTCATTCCGCTCGATTGTGAGCTCGACCACACCTTCCCGCGCTACAACCCAAACACCGAAGACATGAAGATGCTGCACGCCATGCGCGACGCGGTCTTGGAGCACAAGGCCGATGTCGCCCTGGGCTTCGATGGCGATGGTGACCGCTGCGGCGTGGTCGACAATGAAGGCGAGGAGATTTTCGCCGACAAGGTCGGCGTCATGCTGGCGCGCTGGATGTCGCAGGAGCACAAAGGCGCGACCTTCGTCGTCGACGTGAAATCGACCGGCCTCTTCGTCACCGATCCGGTGCTCAAGGAAAACGGCGTCAAAGCCGACTATTGGAAGACCGGCCATTCCTACATCAAGCGCCGCGTCAACGAATTGGGCGCACTCGCCGGCTTCGAAAAATCCGGCCACTTCTTCTTCAACAAGCCCTTCGGCCGCGGCTATGACGACGGCATGATCTTCGGGCTGGCGGTGTGCGACATGCTCGACCGCAATCCTGGGAAGACCATGGCCGATCTACGCAAGGCGCTGCCCAAGACCTGGGGCTCACCAACCATGGCGCCGCATTGCGACGACGAAAAAAAATACGGCGTGGTCGACGCGGTGGTGAAGCATTTCCAGGCGGCGAAGCAGAAAGGCGACAAGGTCGCCGGGCAGCCGATCCGCGATCTCGTCACCGTCAACGGCGTGCGTGTCACCGTCGAGGACGGCACCTGGGGGTTGGTGCGCGCCTCCTCGAACAAGCCGGAGTTGGTCGTGGTGGTCGAAAGTCCGGCGTCGGAGCAGCGCATGCGCGACATGTTCAAGGCGGTCGATGGCGTCTTGCGCACGCATCCGGAAGTCGGCGAATACAATCAGACGATTTGATCGTCAGAAGCCCCAATACCGTCCCGTGCCGCCGATCACCACGACGATCAGGCCGAGCGGCAGGTTGATCATGATGATCTGCCGGATGCGGTTGAGTTCGGCGCCGGCTGCCGGCCAGCTCTGCGCGTCGACCGCGCGCTTGAATTTCAACCACGGCCCGTGGAACAGGAAGGCGTAGAGCAGGATCATGATCCAGCCGATCGCCTGCATCAGATTGATATAGAGCGGCGCGCCGTGAAAGCCGCCGAAGGTCGTCAGCAACATGGCATACCCGCTGACCAGCAGCAGCACGACCGAGAGCCAGACCCAGGGGAAAAATTTCGCGAAAAACCGCCGCCACAGCGCCAGCCGTTGCGGCGTCTCCAGCGGGCCGGCCGCCGGCCGCAGGCAGAGATAGGCCGCGAACATGCCGCCGACCCAGACGACGGCGCCGAGGATATGGACGGCGAGGGCGAGGCTGGTCTCGAGCATCGGGCTACTCCAATTCGGTAACTGGATAATTTTACGCAATATGGTCTGGCTTGTCCCGGGCTGACGACCGAAATGCAGTGGGCTACAAGCTGACCATGCGCATTGCCATTCTCGGCGCCGGCCCGGCCGGGCTCTACCTCGCTTATCTGCTCAAGCGGCGGCGGCCCGACGCCGACATCACGATTGTCGAGCAGAACCCGGCCGACGCCACTTTCGGCTTCGGCGTGGTGTTCTCCGACCGCGCCCTCGAGTTCTTGCGCGAAGACGACCCGGAAACTTACGCGGCGCTGACGCCGCAGATGGAAGTCTGGCACGACATGACGCTCGTGCATCGCAACGAGCGTGTCGTTATCGATGGCATCGGCTTTGCCGCCATCGGCCGGCTGAGGCTCCTGCAATTGCTGCAGCAACGCCTGAGTTCGGTCGGCGTGACGCCGGAGTTTTCTCGCGAGGTGACTTCGCTCGATGAATTCATTGGCGCCGATCTGGTGGTCGGCGCCGATGGTGTCAATTCGCTGGTGCGGCGCAGCTTCGTCGACGAATTCGGCGCCAGCGTTACATTTCTTGCCAATTACTTTGCCTGGTTCGGCAC
>DASUGZ010000119.1:0-31800 GCA_036273755.1 Pseudolabrys sp. | reverse complement strand
GGCACGCAGACGTGCGGTCAGGTCAGCGAGACGGCTTTCGGCAGCAGCGGCCGGAGGCGCCGCGGGAGCCTGCTGCACTTGCTGAATCTGCTGGGGCGCAGCAGCGTTCGCGACCGGAGCGCTGGTGCCCTGGCTGTTGCGGGCGATCGCGGCCTGCTCGATGCCGGTGGCAACGACCGAGACGCGGATCAGGCCATCGAGCGCTTCGTCGAAGGTGGCGCCGACGATGATGTTGGCGTCCTGGTCGACTTCCTCGCGGATGCGGGTCGCGGCTTCGTCGACTTCGAACAGGGTGAGGTCCTTGCCGCCGGTGATCGAGATCAGGAGGCCCTTGGCACCCTTCATCGACGAGTCGTCGATCAGCGGATTGGCGATCGCGGCTTCAGCGGCGGTCAGCGCGCGCTTGTCGCCGGAGGCTTCGCCGGTGCCCATCATCGCCTTGCCCATTTCCCTCATCACCGCTCTCACGTCGGCGAAGTCGAGGTTGATCAGGCCTTCCTTGACCATCAGGTCGGTGATGCAGGCGACGCCCGAGTAGAGCACCTGGTCGGCCATGGCGAAGGCGTCGGCGAAGGTGGTCTTCTCATTGGCGACGCGGAACAGGTTCTGGTTGGGGATGATCAGCAGCGTATCGACGACCTTTTGCAGCTCGACGATGCCGGCTTCGGCAAAGCGCATGCGGCGCTGGCCTTCGAACTGGAACGGCTTGGTCACCACGCCGACCGTGAGAATGCCGAGTTCGCGCGCGACCTTGGCGATGACCGGCGCGGCGCCGGTGCCGGTACCGCCACCCATGCCGGCGGTGACGAACACCATGTGCACGCCGGCGAGATGATCGCGAATCTCGTCGATCACCTCTTCCGCGGCGGCGCGGCCGACCTCGGGCTGCGAGCCGGCACCGAGACCCTCGGTCACCTGCGCGCCCATTTGAACGATGCGCTCGGCCTTCGACATCGTCAGCGCCTGTGCGTCGGTATTGGCAACGACGAAATCGACGCCTTGGAGGCCGGCGGTGATCATGTTGTTGACCGCGTTGCCGCCGGCGCCGCCGACGCCGAATACGGTAATCCGTGGCCTCATCTCGCGAATGTCGGGAATCGTCAGATTGATCGTCATGTCATTTGCCTCATGTGTGCACGGGCAGCAGGCAAAGCCCGCACGCCGTCGAAGGGGACCGGGCCGCCGCCGGTTCCCTCGTGGTTTGCTTGTTGTGGGTCAGAAGCTTTCGCGCAGCCATCGTCCGACCCGTGCCATGTAACCGCCCGTACCTGTCATCAATTGCCGCGTTTTCCGCGGTTCGAAGTGTTCGAGATGTGCCGCCTGCGGATAGACCAGAAGGCCCGCCGCCACGGCGAATGCCGGACCCTTGGCCGCTTCCGGCAGACCGGCGAGGCCAAGCGGACGGCCGATCCTGACCGGCCGCCGTAAAATTCGTGTCGCGAGATCGGCGATGCCTGCGAGCTGGCTCGCCCCGCCAGTGAGCACGATGCGCGCGCGTGGCTCGGCCGCGAACGGCGAATCCTTCAGCCGGTCGCGCACCATTTCGAGGATTTCCTCGACCCGCGGCTTGATGATGCGCACAATCGCCGCCCGCGCCACGAATTGCGGCGGCTCGCGCTCATCGTCTCCGACCGGCGGCACCGTGATCATGTCGCGCTCGTCCGACCCACCCGTCAAAACACTGCCATAGATCGCCTTGATTCGCTCAGCATCGGCAATGCGGGTGTTCAAGCCGCGGGCCAGATCCATGGTGACGTGCTGCCCGCCGAGGGCAAAACCGTCGGCGTGGATGAATTTTCCCCCGGAAAATACCGCCAGCGTCGTGGTTCCGGCGCCCAGATCGATGGTGACGGCGCCCAGATCCGCCTCGTCGTCGGCAAGACAGGCCAAGCCGGCCATATAAGGCGCGGCGACCATCGCTTCGATCTCGAGATGGCTGCGCTCGACCACCAGCATCAGATTGCGCACGGTCGCGGCGTCGGCGGTGACCGTGTGCATGGCGACGCCGAAGCGGTTCCCCAACATGCCCCGCGGCTCGCGGATGCCGGTCACGGCGTCCAGCGTGTAACCGATCGGCAGCGAATGCAGCACCGCACGTCCGCCGCGCACCGAATGACGGCTGGCCGCCGTCAGCACGCGGCCAATTTCGTTTTCGGTGACGGCGCCGCCGGCAAGCTCCACATTGGCGACGAAGCGCTCGCTGCCGAGCCGGCCGCCGGACAGCGACACGACGACGGATTCGAGCTGCACCTTGGCCCGGCTCTCGGCGATCTCGATCGCCTGGCGCACCATCTCCTCGACCGAGACCAGGTCGACCACGCCGCCGGCTTTCATGCCGCTCGCCGCGGTGTGGGCGAAGCCGAGCACTTCGATGCCGTGGCTGCGCCGGCGCAGCACATCCTGCGGCGCCTGCGGTTCGAGCCGCGCGATCAGGCAAGCGATCTTGCTGGTGCCGATATCGAGCCCGGCCACCACCGCGGCGCGGCGCGGCGACACCGGTTTCATCTTGGGCGTGAGGCCGAAACGGATCACGTTGCTCATCCTTGGCTCAACCCTGTCACGCCTCGTTCCCCTTTTTCTTCTTCGCCTTGTCGGCCGCCTTCAGCGCTTCGTCGCGCGCCGCAGCAGCCGCGTCCGATTGCCGCACGGTGACGCGGTCGGCGAGCCGCAGATCGACCTTGACGATGTCGCGCGACAGCAACTTCTTGCTGTTGTCGAGTTCCACCAACGTCGCCAGCGCCTGCGCCGGCTCGCGCTCGGGCAGGAGCACTTCGACGCCGTTTTTCAGATGCAGATTCCAGCGCCGCTCGGCGACCAGCACCGAGGCATCGACCCATTTGGCGATTGTCGGATAGCGCTTGAGCAGATCGAGGATGTCCTGCGCGCTGTGCGCGGCGCCCTCGCCGACCACCAGCGGCAGCGTGGCAAAGCGCGCCGGCACGTACGTTTCCAGTACGGTGCCGTCGGCGGCGATGACGTAGACGCGGCCTTCTTTCTGCCAGAGCGCGAAGGCCTTGCGCTCCTTGATCTCGATGCGCAGCCGGCCCGGATAAAGCTTTAGTACGGCGGCTTGCGCGATCCAGGGATTGGTCAGGAGCCTGATGCGCGTCTGCCCGGCGTCGAGGAACAGCAGCGAAGAGCGGCCGGTGACGCCGGCCAGCGCCAGGACGTCTTCGCGGCTGACCTCGTGCTCGCCGGCGAGCGCGATTTCGGAAATGTGGAAGCCGACGCTGTTGGCGGCGCTATCGCAGATGTCCTGGATTGCGTCGGCGACGTCCGGCCCGTGGCCGCCTTTGACGACGCCGTAACCAGTCGAGGCGAGCAGCAAGAGCGCGGCGGCGCTGGCGCCGGCGCCGCGCGGAATATTCAGGGCGACGAGCGCGCCGACGACGCGGCGCAGCAGGCGCACGAGCGCAAAATCGGAAACGGATGACACCTGCGCCCGCGGCCGCCGGGCGGCCCTGGCGCGTCGTTTCCCCGTCAGCAGTTTCAGCGATTGAACGAGGCGTCCCCGTACATCCATCGCGACCGGCTCTTTACCGTTTGCCCAATCAAGGGCTGCAAGCTCGTGTGGTCCCCGGCTGCGTACCGACAAGTTCGCGCGCCGATCGTCCCGGCGAAGCGCGCGAAACGCCGCCAATGCCTAGTCTTGGGGCTGTTTGGTAAATGATTAGTAAAGGTTTACGGATTGTGAGGAGGTATTATTAATGTATTGAGGAAACGGGGGATTCGCCCGCCCGATCGAGTGGCACTCGTCAAATCAACGATCGAGCGAGGCGTCCTCGATCATCCAGCGCACCAGCGCGTCGAAGGCGATGCCGGCGTGGGCGGCCAATTCCGGCACCAGCGACACCTCGGTCATGCCCGGCTGGGTATTGACCTCAAGGCAGGCGAGGCCGGCGTTGCCCGCGGCAACATCGTCGTAGCGGAAATCGGCGCGGCTGACGCCGCGGCAGCCGAGCGCGCGATGCGCGGCGAGCGACAGCCGTTGCACCTCGGCATAGACCGCCGGCGGGATTGGCGCCGGCAATATATGTCTCGAACCGCCAGGGGCGTATTTGGCTTCGTAGTCGTAGAACTTGGTAGCGGCGACGATCTCGATGACACCGAGCGCCTTGTCGCCCATCACCGCGCAGGTCAATTCCTTGCCGGGGATATAAGGCTCGACCAGAACGCGCTCGCCGAAGCTCCAGTCGGCGCGCGTCAACTCCTGCGGCGGGTGCTTCATGTCCTCGCGCACGATGAAGACGCCAACGCTGGAGCCTTCGGCTACCGGCTTGATCACATAAGGCGGCGGCAGCAGATGTTTCTTCGCCGCGTCGGCACGCGCGGCCACCATGCCGCCCGGCACCGGCACGCCGGCGGCCTTGAGCACAGTCTTGGCGATGTCCTTCTGCATGGCGAGCGCGGAAGCGAGCACGCCGGAATGCGAATAGGGGATGCCGAGGATTTCCAACAGACCCTGCAGCGTGCCGTCTTCGCCGGGCCGGCCGTGCAGCATGTTGAGGGCGGCGTCCGGTTTGAGCGTGCGCAACGTTGCGGCGACCTCGCGGTCGACATCGACGCGGCTGACGCGGTAGCCGGCGCGTTCGGCGGCGTCGGCGCAGGCCTTGCCGGAGCGCAGCGAGATGTCGCGCTCGGCCGACCAGCCTCCCATCAGAACCGCGACGTGCTTCATGGCGCTGATTCTTCCTTGCGCATGATCTTATCCGAAAACCGGTGTCCACTTTTCGGGATCATGCGCTAGCCCCAATCCTCTTAATTTCCCATTCCAGTTCGACGCCCGAATGCGCCTTGACCCGCTCGCGCACCATCTCGGCCAAGGCCTCAATGTCGCTCGCCGTGCAGCCATCGAGGCTGATGAGGAAGTTGCTGTGTAGCGGCGAGACCTGCGCCTGGCCGACTTTCATGCCGCGGCAGCCGGCCTCATCGACCAATTTCCAGGCGCTCTGCCCGGGCGGGTTCTTGAAGGTCGAACCGCCGGTGCGATTGCGCGGCTGCGACGCCTCACGCTTGCTTTTGATGTCAGCCATGGCGGCGGCGATTTCGTCCGCATCACCGGCGCGGCCCTGAAAGGTCGCGCCAGTGAAGATGACGTCGTCGCTCACGCTGCAGTGGCGATAGGAAAAGCCCATGTCGGCATTGCTGAAGGTACGAATGTTGCCGGCGCGGTCGACGCCGCGCGCCTCGATCAAGATATCCTTGGTCTCGCCGCCATAAGCGCCGCCGTTCATGCGCAACGCGCCGCCGATGGTGCCGGGGATGCCAGAGAGAAAAGCGAGCGCGGCAAGGCCGGCTTTCTGCGCCTCGCGCGCCACCATGGCGTCGAGCATGGCGCTGCCCGCCGTGACGCGCTCACCGTCAATCGCGGCCGCGTTGAAGCCGCGGCCGAGCCGGATCACCACGCCTTCGACGCCGCCATCGCGCACGATCAAATTGGAGCCGGCGCCGATCACCGTCACGGCGATGTCGGTGGATAGATTGCGCAGCACGTAAGCGAGATCGTTCTCGTCCTCCGGCATGAAGAAGACCTGCGCCGGCCCGCCGACGCGGAACCAGGTGAACTCGCCGAGCGGCTGATTGGCGAGCAGTCGCCCGCGCAATTCGGGCAACCGCGCCTTCAACTCCGGAACGATGTCGGGAAAGCTCATAGCGCCTTCAGTTCGTCCGGCAGCGCGTAAGCCCATTGCGTGATCGAGCCGGCGCCGAGGCAGACCACGTAGTCGCCGGGCTTGGCCAGGTCCTTGATCATCGCGGCGAGCTTGTCCGGACCTTGCAGCGGCATCACGTTGCGGTGGCCGCGGGCGCGGATCGCGGTCACCAAGCTGTCGCGGTCGGCGCCTTCGATCGGCGCTTCGCCGGCCGGGTAGACCGGCGCCACGATCACGGCGTCGGCGTCGTTGAAGCAGGTCGAGAACGGCTCGAACAAGGTTTTCAGCCGCGTGTAGCGGTGCGGCTGCATCACGGCGATCACCTGGCCCTTGGTCGATTCACGTGCGGCCTTGAGCACCGCTGCGATTTCGACCGGATGGTGGCCGTAATCGTCGATGATGGTGGCGCCGTTCCATTCGCCGACTTTGGTGAAGCGGCGCTTGACGCCGCCGAACTTTCCGAGCGCCGCCCGGATGACGTCGTCCTTGATGCCGAGTTCGTGCGCGACCGCAACCGCGGACGTTGCGTTGAGCGCGTTGTGGCGCCCCGGCATCGGCAGCTCGAGATTGCGGATGGCGTGCACTTCCTTGCCGTCGCGGTCGCGGAACAGCACCGAGAAGCGCGATTTGCCGCCGGCGTGATCGAGGCCGACCAAGCGAACGTCGGCCTGCGGGTTTTCACCATAAGTGACGATGCGGCGGTCGACGACGCGGCCGACCAGCCGCTGCACGATCGGATGATCGGTGCACATCACCGCAAAGCCATAAAACGGAACGTTCTCGATGAAGGCGACGAAGGCGTCCTGCACGTTCTGGAAGGTTTTGAAGTGATCGAGGTGCTCGGCGTCGATATTGGTGACGATGGCAACATCGGCCGGCAACTTGAGGAACGTGCCGTCGCTCTCGTCGGCCTCGACCACCATCCAGTCGCCGGCGCCGAGCCGCGCGTTGGTGCCGTAGGCATTGATGATACCGCCGTTGATCACGGTCGGGTCGAAGCCGGCGCCGTCGAGCAGCGAGGCGACCATCGACGTCGTGGTGGTCTTGCCGTGGGTGCCGGCGATGGCGACGCAGGATTTCAGCCGCATCAGCTCAGCCAGCATCTCGGCGCGCCGCACCACCGGCAGGCGCTTGGCGCGCGCGGCGACCAGTTCGGGATTGTCCGGCTTGATGGCGGAAGAGACGACGATGACGTCGGCGCCGTCGAGATTGTCCGCCTTGTGGCCGATGGCGACAGTGACGCCCATGTCGCGCAACCGCTTGACGTTTGCGTTATCGGAGACGTCGGAGCCGCGCACGGTATAGCCAAGCGTGACCAGCACCTCGGCGATGCCGCTCATGCCGATGCCGCCGATACCGACAAAATGCACCGGCCCGATGTCGCGCGGCAGTTTCATGAGATTGCCCTAGCCCCTCAGCCCCCGTCGCCGGGCATAGCCCGTCAAAGACGGGTGTAGACGCCCTTTTGTCCCGGCCATCCACGTCTTTTGTGAGGCATCGCTTAGAAGACGCGGATGCCGGGCACAAGCCCGGCCGTGACGAAATGCTTAAATTTCTGGCGCGGAACCAAGCGGGCATGCTTCCGTTCGACACGGAGGAAAGCAACCGGGACCGGGCATGGTGCAACCGTTCTATACCATCGGGCATTCGACCCGCGGCATCGAAGACTTCGTTGGGCTGTTGCGGCATGCCGATGCGCGGCTGGTGGTCGACGTCCGCACGGTGCCGCGTTCGCGCACCAACCCGCAATACAATCGCGAAACACTGCCGGACACTTTAGCGGGTTTTCAGATCGGCTATGAGCACATCGCCGCGCTCGGCGGCTTACGCGGTCACAACGGCGACGTGCCGGACGCGGTGAACGGCTTTTGGCAGAACCAAAGCTTTCACAATTATGCCGACTACGCCATGACCGAACCCTTTCGCGAGGGCCTTGCCCGGCTGCGGGACATAGGGCGCGCGACGCCCTGTGCCATCATGTGCGCCGAGGCGGTCTGGTGGCAGTGCCACCGCCGCATCATCGCCGACTATCTGCTCGCGGCGGGCGAGACGGTCCTGCACATTCTCGCCGGCAATCGCATCGAGCCGGCGCAAATGACGGAGGGCGCCAAAGCGGGACCGCACGGCTCTCTCACCTATCCGGGTCTGCTGTAAAGACTCGCCGGAGAGATTTACGGCTTTTGCTGCAGCCGCATCGCCATCCGCACCAGCTCGGCCAGATTGCGCGCGCCGATCCGTTCCATCACCCAAGCGCGATGGTTCTCCACGGTTTTCGCGCTGATCTTGAGCTGTGCCCCGATCTCTTTGCTCGAGAGACCGGTGGCGGCCAATTCCATGACCTCGCGCTGGCGGCGCGACAGCTGCTCGAACCGCGCCCGCAGCTTTTCCAGCTCGGCGGCATCGCCGGTCTGCTGCCGCCCATGCTCGACCGCCTCGTGGATGCTGGCGAGGAGACGGTTCTCATCGAACGGCTTCTCGATGAAATCGAACGCGCCCGCCTTGATCGCCGCGACCGCCATGTCGATGTCGCCATGGCCGGTGATCAGCACGATCGGGCGCACGAAGCCGCGCGTCTTGAGCTGGCGGACAAGCTCCAACCCGGAGATGCCCGGCATGCGCACGTCCGAGACGACGCAGTCGAACGGCTCGCCGCGGCCGACCGCGGCCAGGAATTCTTCGGCGGCGCCGAAGCACGCGGCCTCGACTTTTTGCCGCATGAAATAGAGCCGCAGCGAATCGAGCACCGCGGGATCGTCGTCGATCAGGGCGATGCGGACCGGGTCAGGCATGGTCGGACGCCTTTGCTACAGGCAGCGTGAAACGGATAACGGCACCTGGAGAATTCCCGTCGAGCCACAATTGCCCGCCATGGGCTTCGACGATCGACTTGCACAGCGGCAACCCAAAACCGAGCCCTTCGGCTTTTGTCGTCGAGAATGGCAGGAAGGGATGATCCTTGAGGCTCGGCGGGAACCCGGGCCCGCTGTCGCGCACCGCGACCGCGACGAAGTCGGCGTCGGCGGCCGACGCTTCGATCGTGATCGTCGGTTGCGAATGTTTGGTCTCGCCGATCGCCTGGATCGAGTTGCGCAGGAGATTGAGCAGCGCCTGCTCGATTTGCAGGATGTCCACCATCACGGCGGGCAGATCGCCGGCCAAGACGACACGGACGTCGGCGCCGATCCGGTCGAGGTCGGGTTGGCACAGCGCGACCGTCTCATTGACGATCTGTGCAAGGCTGTAGGGCGCGCGGCTGCTGCGGTCGAGGCGGACCAGCGCGCGCAGACGCCGCACCACTTCCGCGGCGCGCTCGACCTGCAGCACCGCTTTTTTTGCCGTGTCGGCGACCGAAGCCAAGTCGGCATTGGGCGAACCGATCGTGTCGTTGACCAGCCGCGTGTAGGTGCCGGCGGCCATCAACGGCTGATTCAATTCGTGCGCGATGGCGGCAGCGAGCTCACCCATGCTGCCGAGCCGCGCCAGATGCGCCAACGAGTCCTGATGCTGGCGCAATTGCGCCGTCGTGCTGCGATGCTCGGTCACCAGCACGCCGGCGACGAGGCCCGTGGTGGCGAGCACGAGCATGAGCGCCTGATAGGCGGTCACGTCGTGTCCTTTGCCCGGAAAGGCAATGACTCCCAGGATCAGCCCGACCTGAGTGACGACGATACCGATGGTGACGCCTTCGGAGCCGGTGCGCACCGCCATCCAAATGATCGGCAGGAACAAGACGTAGAACAATTGAAACTGTTGTTCGCGGGCATAGCCGAACACTAGCGCCAAGGCGCCGATGATGGCGGCAAACTGAAGCGCCGTTTCCATCGACATGCGCAGCACGCGCCGCCGCGTCAAGGCGACAAGCCCGAAGGGCGCGACGACCATGATGCCGATCATGTCGCCGACCCAGTAACGCAGCGAGGCCGCTGCAAACCCCTGTACCGGCAGAAACCCGGCCGCGATCATTACGGCCACATAACTCGCCGCGACAAACGCCGCGCTGGCGGCCGCGACCAGCGCCAGAAGCACGAGATCGCGCATTGACGACAGCTTCGGATCGAACCGCAGGCCGGGCCGAGACAGGAATATCAGCGCCGCCGAATAGCCGGCGCCGATCAGGACCGACGACACGACGACGATCGTCAGAGGCAAAGGCGGCTGAATCTGGATCAGATCGGAAAGCAACGGAGCGATGAATAAAAACGGGATCGTCCGCCGTCCAAACAACAGGACCAGAACAAAACTCAGGCCGGTGCCGGGATTCCAAGGCGTGATGCCGAAATGCGCATACGGCTCGATGAAACTGACCCAGTCGAGCAGCAGGTAGCCCGCCAGATAGACCGCGCCGACCACGCCGAACGGCAACGTCGCAATGGACGGATAGACGATCGGGCCAGATCGTATTGGATCGGCGCGTACGATCATTGGCGATGGCCGTTGTTCCGATTGCTGGTCCGCATCGAGCCCGACTGGGTGTTTTCACCTAGTGATTTTCATTCAGTGCATTCGACCTGGGCGTAGCCCCCGAGTTGCCGCGCCCTAGCCTGGCTTCATTATACGAATGCTACGCCCGCACCAGCGCAAAAAATCAAGAGCGTAGAAAAGAGGGAGCGATTCATGACGATAGCAACCGCCGCACAATCGAGCACGACCGCGCGCGCATCCGAAGCGACACGCTGGGGTCAACTTATTTTCGGCATCATCTGCATGGTGATGATCGCCAACCTGCAGTACGGGTGGACGTTGTTCGTCAACCCGATCGACCAGAAATATCACTGGGGCCGGGCGGCGATCCAAGTCGCCTTCACCATCTTCGTTCTCACTGAGACCTGGCTGGTGCCCCTTGAGGGCTACCTGATCGACAAATTCGGCCCCAAGGTGATGATCTGCGGCAGCGGCGTCCTGGTCGCGATCGCCTGGGTCATCAATTCGATGGCCGATAGCCTCTTCCTGCTCTACGTCGGCGCGGCCATCGGTGGCATCGGCGCCGGCGTCATCTACGGCGGCTCGGTCGGCAACGCATTGAAATGGTTTCCCGACCGGCGCGGGCTTGCCGCCGGATTGACGGCTGCCGGGTTCGGCGCTGGCTCTGCGCTGACGGTGATCCCGATCGCCAACATGATTGCGTCAAGCGGATACCAGGCTGCGTTCTTCTGGTTCGGTCTCGGCCAGGGGATCGTTGTCGTGTTTGTCGCGCTGCTGCTCAGGGCGCCGCAGGGCGGCGAAGTGCCGCCGCCGGCAGCGTCGTCTGTGGTCCAGCAGACGCGGCGCGACTACGGGCCGGCCGAGACCATCCGCCAGCCGGTGTTCTGGGTGATGTACGCCATGTTCGTAATGGTCGGGGCCGGCGGCCTGATGGCGATCGCGCAACTCGCTCCCATCGCCAACGACTACAAGATCGCCGGAATCCCGGTGTCTATCCTCGGCTTGACGCTGCCGGCGCTGACCTTCGCGCTCACCATCGACCGCGTGCTCAACGGCGTGTGCCGGCCGTTCTTCGGCTGGGTATCCGATCAAATCGGCCGTGAGAACACCATGTTCATCGCCTTTTTCGTCGAAGGCGTCGGTATCTACGCGTTGTTGTCATTCGCGAACAATCCCGTGCTGTTCGTCATCCTGTCCGGCCTGGTGTTCTTCGCGTGGGGTGAAATCTATTCGCTGTTTCCGGCGACCTGCACCGACATTTTCGGCCGAAAGTTCGCGACCACGAATTACGGCATGCTTTACACCGCCAAGGGGACGGCTTCGCTGCTGGTCCCGCTGTCGAGCGTGCTGACGGCCGCGACGGGCAGCTGGCACGCGGTGTTCTACGTCGCGGCGCTGCTCAACATCGTCGCCGCCGTCATGGCCCTGTTCGTGCTCAAGCCGATGCGCCAGCGCGCCATGGCGCAAGACGCGGCGGCTTAATCGCGAGGAGGAGCCGATGCTCGAGCTGATCTGGCGCGTCGTCTATCGCGAATGGCAAAAAATTCGCGTGGCTTATGACCCGTCATTCGAAGCGGCCGTTTTGTTCAGCCTCCTGGGGCTCGTCGTGACGACGCTCTACCTAACGAGGGATTTGTTCACGGTGGCGCCGGTGAACACCGCCGCGCTGTTTCACGTGCTCCAGTGACGGCAAACGCCGGCCGATGACGCCGGCGGGTGCCGCCGCTCACTCAGGGACGGGTGCTCAGGCGCCCGTCCCTTTTTTCGCCACATCGAGCACGAGATCCGCGAGCCGTTCGGCGGCGTCGAGCGTGCCGGCGGATTTGGCCGCCTGCGCCATGGCCTCAAGGCGCGCCGGGTCGGCGGCCAAAGCGGCGATCTCGGACGCTAGGCGCTGCGGCGTGATATCGCGCTGCTCGATGCGCAGCGCCGCGCCGGCTTGCGCCAGCACGCCGGCATTGACGAACTGATCCTGGTCGAGCGAATGCGGCAGCGGCACCAGCATCGCCGGCCGGCCGATCGCGGCAAGCTCTGCGACGGTCGACGCGCCGGAGCGCGAAATCACCAGATGCGCCGCCGCCATGCGCGCCGGCAGGTCGCTGAAAAATGACGAGCAGTCGGCGGCGACGCCGAGCCGGGCGTAGACGCCGCGCACCCTCTCGAGGTCCTCGGCGCGGGCCTGCTGCACGACGTGCAGGCGCGCCCGCAAATCGGCGGCGAGATGCTCGATGGCGGGCGGGACGATCTCGGCCATCACGCGGGCGCCCTGGCTGCCGCCGAACACCAGCAAGTTCAACCTGCCGCCCGGCTGCGGCCCGGCAAACGGCGTCGCCGCGGCAACGGCCACCTCGCGCCGCACCGGATTGCCGGTGAAGGTGATTTTGTTTTTGAGGCGCGGGTCGAGCTTGGCCAGCGTCGGGAAGCCGGTAGCGATCGCGGTGACGCGCGAGGCCAGCAGGCGGTTGGCGCGGCCCATGACACCGTTTTGTTCATGCAAGACAGTCGGTATGCCACGCAGCGCCGCGGCAAGAAGCGGCGGCACGGTCGGATAGCCGCCGAAGCCGACGACGACGGCGGGGCGCACGCGGCCGAGCGTCGACCAGGCTTTGACGGTGCCGAGCGCGAGCATCCCCGTCGTGCGCGCGAGCGACAGCGGATCGCGGCCGCGCAACGTGGCGCTCGGGATCAAATGCACATTGCGGGCGGGAAACTGGAAATGCGCGGTGCGCACGTCGGTGGCAAGATCGATTGCGGCGCCGCGCTTGGTCAGCGCCTCGGCCAGAGCCTGCGCCGGAAACAGGTGCCCGCCGGTGCCACCGGCGGCGAGGAGGATGAGGAGGGTTGAATCGGTTGGCATCGCCGCTGTTATGCCTTGCCGCACCCTCCGTCTCAATCCGTCAGGCGCCCTCGGCCGCCAGTTCCGGCGCCAGCATTGCCGCGCGTGGTTGCTCGCGGGTGAGCGCCAGCAACATGCCCATGGCGTAGGCGAGCGAGATCATCGACGAACCGCCGTAGGAGATGAACGGCAGCGTCATGCCTTTGGCCGGGATCAAGTGGAGGTTGACCGCTATGTTGATCGCCGATTGGGCGCCGAACAGGATGGCCAGCCCGGCGGCGGCAAAACGCGTGAAAGCGTCGTCGTTGCGCATGGCGCGAATCAGGGCGCGAATGACGATGAAGGCAAACAGCGCGACCAGCGCCAGGCACAGCGCGACGCCGAATTCCTCCGCCGCCACAGCGAAGACGAAATCGGTGTGGCTTTCCGGCAGGAGCCGCTTCACCGTACCCTCGCCCGGGCCGCGGCCGAACCAGCCGCCGCGCATGAAGCTTTCGGTGGCGATGTCGATGTTGAAGGTGTCGCCGGACGCCGGATTGCGGAATTTCTGGATGCGGGCGGCGACATGCGGCACGGTGAAATAAGCGACGGTGAGGCCGAAGGCGGCGATGCCGCCGATGCCGAACACCCAGATCAGCCGCATGCCGGCCATGAAGAACAGCGCACTCCACACCAAAACGACCAGCATGGTCTGGCCGAAGTCGGGCTGGATGACCAGGAGCGCCACCACCATCAGCAGCAGCAACAGCGACATGAAGTTGGCCGGCATGTCGGCGCGCTTGGCCGATTCGCCGAACAGCCAGGCGACCAGGATGACGAATGAGGGTTTGAGGAATTCGGAGGGCTGGATGTTGACGCCGAAGATGATCAGCCAGCGCTTGGCGCCCTTGATCTCAGCGCCGAAATAAGGCGTCGCCGCCACCATGATCAGGCTGACGACGAACACGACGAGTGCGACGCGGCGAATTTGCCGCGGGGTGAGGAACGACACCCCCAGCATGATGGCGACCGTCGGGAACAGATAGAGGATGTGGCGGTCGACGAAATAGAACGGGTCGAGGCCGAGTCTGGCGGCGACCGGCGGCGAAGCGGCGAGCGAGAGCACCACGCCGGCCAGCATCAGCGCGCCGACGGCGGCGAGCGTCAGCCGGTCGACGGTCCACCACCATTCGCCGAAGGGGGTGCGTTGCGTGCGCGAAATCATGACCCGTTCCCGCGGCCAAGGTCGCCCGGCCGGGTTTAGGAAGCATTAACGCTGCGGTTACGGCGCGTGAATTCCCGCGATCGCCTGCACCAGGCCGGCAAACGCCTGACCCCGCACCTCGAAGTTCGGGTATTGATCGAACGAGGCGCAGGCCGGCGACAGCAGCAGCACCGGCTCCTCGAGCCCCGACGCCGCGGCATCGCGGGCAGCGAGCGGGACAGCGCGGTCGAGCGTGCCGACGATCTCGTGAGGCACCTTGCCATCGAGCGTCTTGGCGAAATCCTTGGCCGCCTCCCCGATCAAATAAGCCTTGCGGATCCGCGGGAAGAATTCGGCAAGGCTTTCGATGCCGCCGGTCTTCGGCTTGCCGCCGGCGATCCAGAAAATATCGGCGAAGCTCGCCAACGCCTTGGCGGCGCTGTCCGCATTGGTCGCCTTCGAATCGTTGACGAACAGCACATTTCCCTTGCGGCCGATCGGCTGCATGCGGTGGGCGAGGCCCGGAAATGTCGCGAGGCCCTTTTGAATTTGTGAAAGTCCGAGGCCGAGCGCCAGGCACGCAGCAATGGCGCAAGCCGCGTTCTGCGCATTGTGCGCGCCGCGCAACGAACCGATGCCGGCGAGATCGGCCACCGGCTGCGCCCTGCCCGCTTCGGCGCGCATGATGCGGCTGCCTTCGGTGTAGAATCCGTCACGCAGCGGGCCGAGCACCGAGACGTGGTCGACTTTCTTGCCGGTGCGCGCGATCCGCTCGGCAGCGGCGCGCGTCCACTTGTCGTCGACGCCGACGACCGCTGTCCCGGCCTGCGCCGCCAGCCGTTCTTTGATAGCCGCGTAGTTTTCCAACGTGCCGTGGCGGTCGAGGTGGTCCTCGGTGACGTTGAGCAGAATGCCAACGCTCGCACGCAGCGACGGCGCGAGATCGATCTGATAGGACGACACTTCGAGTACATAGACGCGGTTCGGCGCGAAAGGATCGAGCGCCAGCACCGCCACCCCGATATTGCCGCCCATCTGGGCACCGCGGCCGGCGCTCTTGAGCAGATGCGCGGTGAGCGCGGTGGTGGTCGACTTGCCGTTGGTGCCGGTGATGGCGACGAGCGGACAATCGCGCCCCGATTTCTCTCGTTCACGGCAGAACAATTCGATGTCGCCGATGACTTCGACGCCCGTCTTGCGCGCGAGTTCGACCGACCAATGCGGCTTCGGATGCGTCAGCGGCACGCCCGGCGCCAGCACCAACGCAGCGACGCGCGACCAGTCGAGCCTGCGCAAATCCTGCGCATTCAGCCCGGCGACCTTCGCTTCGGCGACGCTCTTGTCGCTGTCGTCCCAGACCACGACATCGGCGCCGCCGGCGATCAACGCTTGCGCCGACAACATCCCCGATTTGCCGAGGCCGAATACTGCGACCGTCTTGCCGGCAAAAACCGTGACCGGGATCATCGCAATTTCAGCGTCGCAAGCCCGGCGAGCGCCAGCACCACGGCGACGATCCAGAATCGGATGACGATCTGCGGCTCGGTCCAGCCGAGTTGCTCGTAGTGGTGATGGATCGGCGCCATCTTGAACACGCGTTTGCCGGTGAGTTTGAACGACACCACTTGCACAATCACCGAGACCGCCTCGAGCACGAAAAGGCCGCCGACGATGGCGAGCACGATCTCGTGCTTGATCGCCACGGCCACGGTGCCGAGCATGCCGCCGAGCGCGAGCGAGCCGGTGTCGCCCATGAAGATCGAGGCCGGCGGCGCGTTGAACCAGAGGAAGCCCAACGACGCCCCGATCACTGCGCCGCACACCACCGCCAGTTCGCCGGTGCCGGCGACGTAGTGGATCTGCAGATAGTCGGCGAACACCAGGTTGCCGGCGAGATAGGCGATCAGCCCGAAGCTCGCCGCCGCGATCATCACCGGCACAATGGCGAGGCCGTCGAGCCCATCGGTGAGGTTGACCGCGTTGCCGGCGCCGACGATGACAAAGGTGCCGAGCAGCACGAAGGCCCAGCCGAGATTGAAGACCAGCGCCTTGAAGAACGGAAACACCAGCGAGGTGGCGAGCGGCCCTTTGCCCAGATGCGTGAGCGCGGTGACCGCGACCACCGCGATGATAGCTTCGGCGATGAGCCGGGTGCGGCCGGCAAAGCCAGCATGGGTCTGTTTGGTGACCTTCAGATAGTCGTCATAAAAACCGATCAGCCCGAAGCTCAGGGTCACGCCGAGCACGATCCACACGTAAGGGCTGGTCGGGTTCGCCCACAGCAAAGTCGAAACCAACAACCCTGACAGGATCATCAGCCCGCCCATGGTGGGCGTGCCCTTCTTGGTGACCAGATGCGACTGCGGTCCGTCGGTGCGGATCGGCTGGCCCTTGCCCTGCTTCACGCGCAACAGATCAATGATCGGGCTGCCGAACAAAAACACGAAGATCAAGGCGGTGACGATCGCGCCGCCGGTGCGGAACGTGATGTAGCGGAAGACGTTGAGGAACGAGATCTTGTCGGAAAATTCAGTCAGCCAATAGAACATCGTGCGAAATCCTGCCGCCCTTCATCCCGTTGCGACTGTCACGCGCCCTGCGCCGCCTGATCGAGCGCCGCCGGATGGGCGAATTCCCGTTCCAGCGCCTTGACGATCGTCCCCATTTTCGAGCCGAGCGAGCCCTTGACCATCACCGCGTCGCCGTCGCGGATGGCGGCGAGCACGGCCGGCTCCAGCGCCGCCGCGGTCTCGGCATAGCCGCCCCGGCGGCTGGAGGGAAGAGCCTCGAACAGCGCCTGCATCAAAGGCCCGCTGCAAAACACCAGGTCGATACCGGCGGCCGCGATTTCCTCAACCAGACCGCGGTGCAGCGCCCGGCCCTGGCTCCCGAGCTCCAGCATGTCGCCCAAGACGGCGATGCGGCGGCCGTGCGGACCTACCGGCGATTGGCCGAGCAGCGCTACGGCGGCCGCCATCGAAGCCGGGTTGGCATTGTAGCTCTCGTCGATCAGCAGCGCGCTGCCGCCCGGCACGCGCAAGCTGGCGCGCACGCCGCGTCCGGCGGCGGGCTTGAGCGTGTCGAGCGCCAGCGCCGCCAGCGCAAGGTCGGCGCCAATCACCGAGACGGTGGCGAGCACGGCGAGCGAATTGAGCACCAGATGCTTGCCCGGCGCACCGAGTTTATAGGTCACCGGCTGACCCAGGATGATCGCCTCGACGGTCGAGCTTTCGGCCTGCAATGAACAGCGCTGCAGGCGCGCGCCCGCCTTGGCATGAGTGCCGAACGAAACCACGCGCGCGGCGCCGGCCGCCGCCGCGGCGCGCATGAGCTGCGAATATTGCCGGATATCGCGATTGATGACCGCGATGCCGCCCAGGCCGAACCCTGAAAAGATCTCCGCCTTGGCGTCGGCGATTTTCTTCAAGGAGCCGAAATACTCCAAATGAACGGCTGCGATCGATGTGACGATCGCGACATGCGGCCGCACCAATCCGGTCAGTGGCGTGATCTCGCCGGCGTGGTTCATGCCGATCTCGAACACAGCGTATTTGGCGCTTTGCGGCAGGCGCGCCAGCGACAGCGGCACGCCCCAGTGATTGTTGTAGGAGGCGGCGGAGGCATGCGTCTCGCCGTCGGCCGAAAGTGCGAGCTTGAGCGCCTCCTTGGTCGACGTCTTGCCGACCGAGCCGGTGACGGCGACGATCCTGGCGTCCGAGCGGGCGCGCGCGGCGCGGGCGAGATCGCGCAACGCTTCGAGCACATCGGCAACAATCAGCAGCGGCGCATCCGGCGCGAAACGGCCGCGCTGGTCGCGCGCGACGACGGCAAGCCCGGCGCCGGCCTTGAGCGCGGCGTCGACGAAGTCATGGCCGTCGCGGTTGTCGCCTTTGATGGCGAAGAAGGCCTCGTCTTTGGCGATCGTGCGCGTATCGATCGACAGGCCCGGCACCTCGGCCGGCAACGCGCCGGATTTTTCCGCGCGCATCGCCCCAACCATGGCGTCGAGGGTCCACAGCGCGGTCATGTCACTTTGTCCTTCAGCGCCGCGGCGACCGCGTCGTGGTCGGAAAATTTCAAAATCTTGTCGCCGACGATCTGGCCGGTCTCGTGGCCCTTGCCGGCGATCAGCAGCACGTCGCCCTTTTGCAACGAAGCGATGCCGGTGCGGATCGCTTCCGCGCGGTCGCCGATTTCGGCCGCACCCGTCGCGGCGGCGAGAATGGCTGCACGGATCGCCGCCGGCTGCTCGCTGCGCGGATTGTCGTCGGTGACGATGACGCGGTCGGCATTCTCGGCGGCGATGCGGCCCATGATCGGCCGCTTGCCGGCGTCGCGGTCGCCGCCGGCGCCGAACACCACCGTGAGCTTGCCTTTGGCGTAGGGCCGCAAGGCTTCGAGCGCATTTTTGAGCGCGTCCGGCTTGTGCGCATAGTCGATGAAGATCGGCGCGCCGTTTTTGTCGCCGGCCAGCTCCAGCCGGCCCTTGGCGCCGGTGAGGTGCTCAAGCGCGGCGAAGGCGCGCGCCGGATCGGCGCCGGTGGCAATCGCGAGTCCGGCGGCCACCGCCGCGTTCTGCACCTGGAAAGCGCCGACCAAAGGTAGCTTCACTTTATAAGTCTTTCCACCATGCGCGATGTCGATAACTTGCGCGAAGCCGTCGATGGCACCGCCGACAAGCTTGATGTCGTCGCCGTGGACGCCGACGGTCATGATCTTCAAGCCGCGCCGCTTAACCGCCTCGATCACCTGCCCGGCATAGCAGTCGTCGGCGTCGATCACCGCCGTGCCGTTCGCGGCGACCAGATCGGTGAACAGCCGCAGCTTGGCGGCGAGATAGCCTTCGATGGTCCGATGATAGTCGAGGTGATCGCGCGACAGGTTCGTGAAGGCGCCGGCGGCGATCCGCACGCCGTCGAGCCGGTGCTGGTCGAGGCCGTGCGAGGAGGCCTCGAGCGCGAGATGCGTGACGCCGTCGCCGGCGAGCGTATCGAGCGTGCGGTGCAGTTCGACCGGGTCGGGCGTCGTCAGCGAACCGTAGGTTTCGCCGTCCGGCGACACCACGCCGATGGTGCCGATGCTGGCGGCCTTAAAGCCGAGCGAGGCCCATATCTGCCGCGTGAAGACGGCGACCGAAGTCTTGCCGCTGGTGCCGGTGACGGCGGCGATCGTTGCGGGCTGCCGCGGGAAAAGGCCCGCCGCAGCCAGCGCCAGCGCACGCCGCACATTGGCGACCTGCACGAAGGCGACGGTGTCAGGCAATCCCTCCGGACGCTGCTCGGCGGCAACCGCCACGGCGCCCGCCGCGACCGCCTGCCTGGCGAAATGCGCGCCGTCGGCCTTGGCGCCGGCGATGGCGAAGAACAGGGAGCCCGGCTTGACCTTGCGGCTGTCGGCGACAATGCCGGCGACGTCGAGACCGGCAAAGCGCGGCTCGAAGCGGGCACTGTCCAGCGGCAGGTCGGCGAGATTCATCGGCGTGTTTCTAACCGCACGCTGAGTTGTAAGCGAGGCGGAATTTCGACCGCCCTCGGGCTAAAGCCGTTACTGGCTCGCGGACGCCTTCGCCAGGATGAGCTGATCGGCCTTGGGCAGGTCGAAGCGCGGCTCAAGGTCGAGCAGCGGCGCAATGCGCGAAATCACCTTGGCGGCCGTCGGCGCGGCGTTCCAGCCGGCGGTGGCAAAACCATGGGTACCCTCCACCGGCTGCGGCTCGTCGAGCATGATCATCATCAGGTATTTCGGCTTGTCGGCCGGCAGCACTGCCATGAAATCGGTCAAGAGCCTGTGCTTGGCATAGTGGCCGTTGATGACCTTCTCGGCGGTGCCGGTCTTGCCGCCGATGTAGTAGCCGTTGACGTTGGCCTTGGTGCCGGTGCCCTTCTCGGCATTGAGCCGCATCAGGTAGCGCATCAGGCGGCTGGTCTCGGGCTTGATCACCTGCTTGGCCAGCGCCTTGGCTTGAGCTTCGTCGCGTTTCAGGAACGTCGGCGGAATGAGCAGCCCGCCGTTGAGCGTCGCCGCAATCCCCATCACTGCCTGCAGCGGCGCCACCGACAGGCCGTGGCCGAAGGCAATGGTGACGGTGTTGAGCTCGCCCCAGTGCTTGGGAACGATCGGCTCGGCGCTTTCCGGCAACTCGGTGCGCAGGCGGTCGAGCTGGCCCATCTTCTTGAGGAACGCCTGGTGCCCCTGCACGCCGACGGCGAGCGCCATGCGCGCGGCGCCGATGTTCGAGGAGTAGGTGAAGATCTCCGGCACCGACAGCGCGCGGTGCATCGGCTCGTAGTCGTGGATGGCGAAGCGGCCGTATTGCAGCGGATGGCTGGCGTCGAACGTCGAGGCCAGCGTCGCCTTGCCGGCATCGAGCGCCATCGCCACGGTGAGCACCTTGAAGGTCGAGCCCATTTCATAGACGCCCGTCGTAAGACGGTTGATGCGGGTCGGGTCGTTGGCTTCGCGCGGATTGTTGGGATCGTAGTCGGGCTCCGAGACCATGGCGACGATCTCGCCGGTGTTGACGTTGAGCACGATGCCGGACGCGGCCTTGGCCTTGAATTTCTCGCGCGCGGCGACGAGTTCATCGCGCAGCGCAAACTGCACACGCAGATCGAGCGCGAGTTGCACCGGACGCTGCAGCCTGTCGGTGGCGAGCCCCGCCATGTGCAGCGCGGCGAGCCCCTGCCCGTCCAGCCATTTCTCGATGCCGGCGATGCCCTGGTTGTCGATGTTGACGTGGCCGATCTCGTGACTGACCACCGCGCCGTTGGGATAGACGCGCTTATTCTCGGTGAGGAAGCCGACGCCGGGAATGCCGAGCCGGTGAATTTCCGTCTGCTGCTTCGGCGTGATTTCGCGCTTGAGCCAGACGAAGCCCTTCTTCGACGACAGCCGCTCGCGCGTTTCCTTGTTGTCGAGATCCGGCAGCACCGCGGTGAGCAACTCCTCGGCTTCGTCGACGTCGATCAGCTTGCGCGGCTCGGCGAATAGCGACGGCGCCTTGACGTCGGTAGCAAGAATCGCCCCGTTGCGATCGAGGATGTCCGGCCGCGCGGTGGCGATGGCGTCCTGGCCAACGCTGCGCCGCGTGCCGTGGCCGTCGGCCTGCTCGGCGAACATGACGAGCCGCAGCGCAATGACGGCATAGACGGCGGCGAAGGCCACGATGGCGAGGCCGAGCCGCGCTCTCGCTTTGACGTTGCGGTCGACGTCGCGGCCGTACAGCAACGAGATCAGCCAGCGCTGCCAGCGGGTTTGCGGCGGTTTCGCTTGGCTCATTGGGCCACCGCGGGCGCCGGCACGCTGCCGGTGGTTTCGGGAGGCGACGCCAGCATGGCGCCGATCGCGTCTTCGGCCGGCGCGACCGCGGGCGGCCGTTCGGGCAGCCGGTCGAGGTTGTCGAATTGCGTCGGCAGCATCGGCTTCAACGCGAGGTGGCGCTCGGCCAAGCCCTGGACGCGGCCGGGGGTATCGAGCTTGCCCCATTCAGCGCGCAAGCTCGCGATGGCGTCGCGCTCGCGGCGCAATTGGCCAGCGAGCTTGGACACGCGCTCGGCCTGCAACGTCGAATCGAACTTGATCTTGTAGACGAAGGATGCCGCCAGGATCAGCGCGCCGATGACGAAGATGTTCAGGAGCCGCATGGCTCAGCGTCCCTTCAACACGTCGGCGAGCGCCGGCAGGCGCGGCAACAGATCGGATGTGTCGTCGTCGCGCGCCGACGTATCGCAACGTTCGGCGGCGCGCAGTTTGGCCGAACGGGCGCGCGGATTGCGGCCGACCTCATCGTCGGCGGCAACTACCGGGCGCTTGGTCAGCGCGCGGAACGTCGGCGCGGCGCGTTGGAGCTCCGGCGCGTGACGAGATCCGGCGCGCGCCTCGCCGCGAGCGACGAGAAACGATTTGACGATGCGGTCCTCGAGCGAATGGAACGACACCACGACCAGCCGGCCTTGCGGCCTGAGGATGCGCTCGGCGGCCTGCAAGGCCGCGGCGAGTTCGCCGAGTTCGTCGTTGACGTAGATGCGCAGCGCCTGGAACGTCCGCGTCGCCGGATGGATGTCGCCCGGCCGCGCGCGCACGACGGAAGCGACGACATCGGCAAGCGCGCGGGTCGTCCTGATCGGCACGGCGGCACGCGCCCTGACGATGGCGCGGGCGACGGCGCGCGAATGGCGCTCCTCGCCGAGAATGAAAATGATATTGGCGAGGTCGCGCTCGCTGGCTGCGTTGACGATATCGGCGGCGCTCGTGCCCTCTCCGCTCATGCGCATGTCGAGCGGCCCATCGAGGCGGAAGGAAAAGCCGCGCGCGGCGGTGTCGAGTTGCATGGAGGAAACGCCGAGGTCGAGCACGACGCCGTCGACCGCGTCGTGGCCGGCGGCGCGCGCCACGGCATCGAGGCGCGAGAATTTGTCCGCGACCAGCGTCAGCCGGCCTTGTGCCGCCTGCATCGTGTCCGCACCGAGCGCGATGGCATTGCGGTCGCGGTCGCTCCCGACCACCTGGCAATTCGCCGCTGCCAGGATCGCGCGCGTATAGCCGCCGGCACCGAAGGTGCCGTCGAGATAGACGCCGCCATCATGAACATTGAGGAAGTCGACGGCCTGAGCGCCGAGGACGGGAATATGGGGAACGGACCCACCCATGCTTATTCCCATGCTCCGCGCACGGCGGACCTCGATCCATGGAACCGGGCGCCGCGCCCGATCCGCCTTGGCGAGGACGAAATTATCGCGTTGCCCCAATGGGTTCCGCCATCCGACAAGTCGATCATGGGACGTTATGGGCATCAATGCGATTGATGGCCTGCCGCCGCCCGGACGGACGTCGAAGCCGGACCCTCCGAATCTCATTAACAGCGCTTAAACTTAAGGATTTATTGCCGGCGCGACGCTTTGCGCGCATGGCTTCGCTCCTGCAATCCCCGGCCGGCCATGCAAATTCCGCACGCCGGCCGGCATAACCGCACAGTTCCCGGAACCGGCCCCCCACGGCGGCGGTTGCCGTCCCGCAGCGGCAATTGGCCGCCCAAGGGACGTGAGCGCCCGGATTTCCCCGCGCGCGACCAAGGAGGCAAATCATGATGACAAAACCGATGATCGGCGCCGCCATTGGCGCGCTGATCGCCACAGGTGCACTGGCGCAAGCGCCAAGCACCCCGCCGGCCGCAAATCCCGCACCGCCCGCGGCCGCCCAGCCCGCAGCCAAGCCGGCAACCAAGCCGGACTTCGTGGCGACGCAGAAGCCCGACCAGTGGCTGGCGTCCAAGTTCAAAGGCACCACGGTGATGGACGCCGACAGTCAGAAAATCGGCACCGTCAGCGACATCCTGTTCGACAAGGACGGCAAGATCGAAGCCTACGTCGTCGCCGTCGGCGGCTTCCTCGGCATGGGCGCGAAAGACATTGCGCTCGCGCCGACTTCATTCGAAGTCATCCCCGGCAAGAACGGCAATGCCGATATCCTCAAGATCTCGCTCAAGCAGGAAGAGCTCAAGATGGCGCAGGACTTCACGCCGTACTCGCGGCCACACCCGACCACCACCGGTTCGGGCGCGCCGGGCGGTCTCAACAGCCTGTCGGGCGGCGGCATGAAGCCGTCGGGCGGGGCGCCTCCAGGGCGTTAAAGTCGCCAACGTTAAGAGCCAAGCCAAAACGGCCCGGGATTTTCCCGGGCCGCAATTTTGTCGTACCGACCCGTATATTGCCTTTTTACGCGGGCACGGTGAATGATGCCGCCTCATGCCCCACACATTGAGTAAAGGGCCAATGTCGGCCTTCCCGCCGGATTCCTTCATTGCCGCCGATGTGGTGCCCTCGCCCAATGTCGAGGCGCGCAAAGATGGCCGTGTGCCCGATATGATCCTGCTGCATTACACCGGCATGCAGACCGGCGAGGCGGCGCTCGAGCGCCTGTGCGACCCCCACGGCAAGGTATCGGCGCACTATGTGGTATTCGAGGACGGCCGCATCGTGCAGTGCGTGCCGGAGGACATGCGCGCCTGGCATGCCGGGATGTCGTTCTGGGGCGGCGAAAGCGACATCAACTCGTGCTCGATCGGCATCGAAATCGTCAATCCCGGCCACGACTTCGGCTATCCGGATTTTCCGCTGCGGCAGACCGCGGCGGTGATCTCGCTGTGCCGCTCGATCGTCACGCGGCGCGGGCCATTCGCGCCCGACCGCGTCCTCGGCCATTCCGACGTCGCGCCGTCGCGCAAGCAGGATCCAGGCGAGAAATTTCCCTGGGAGTTGCTGAGCGAATCCGGCATCGGCCATTGGGTGCGCCCGGCCGCTGCCAATATCGAGGGCCCGTCGCTGAAGCCCAACGACCAGGGCGAGGCGGTGATGCGATTGCAGCGCGCGTTGCGCGGCTACGGCTACGGCATCCAGGAGAGCGGCCACTACGACGACGAGACGCGGCTGGTGATCGCCGCCTTCCAGCGCCATTTTCGTCCGGCCCGCGTCGACGGCATCGCCGACGCGTCGACGCTACTGACGCTGCGCGCGCTGCTGGAGACGCGGCCGGCGCCGCTCGTCAAGAGCGTGGGCTCATAAAACGGCGAGGGAATTCCGCGGATTGCGGCGTGACCGCTATCGCACGGTCACGTAAACGCGGATCGTTGCGTGCTGTGGGCGTCCATCCTTGTTGCCGGTCAGCGCGAACACGAACTCGTCCTCGCCTTTGAAGCCGGGCCGCGGCCGGTAAACAATAGCCGCCATAGAGGCGGTCGCGCTTCCATGCCTTGGCGGAGATGCCAATCTGATTGAATGAACTTCGCTGGTGCCCCCCATATGCAAGTTGGACCAGCTGCACGCGGCGCCATTCGTGACCGCGCGGGTAGACGTCTCAATGCCCCATTTGCTTTGCCACCCGGCGGCTTCACAGCGCGCCTGAGCCGAACCCCAAGGCGCCACGAGCAAAAATCCTAAGACCAATATCCTTCGCATTGCCGCCGCCCGATCCGGCACGATCTTCGTGCGAATCTTTGCCATTCGCAAGCCCTGCGTGCAATTCGGACATTTGCCACAACCTCACGCCCGCTTAGCCACGAGCACCTCCTGCAATTGCCACGACGCGCCGCCGTCGAGGGAGCGCTCGCCGCGCCAGCGGAATGAGGTCGACGTTATCTCTGTGAAGCTCCAGCGCACCGGCGTGCCGTCTTCGGTCTTGCCGTCCTGCACGATGTCGCGCCCGCGCGCGCGGCCGATCTGGCGCGGGTAATATTGCTTGAGCGGGTCGTGCCAGTGGATGTGCCAGGCATCGAGCGCCGGATCGTAAATTCGCAGCGTGGTGCCGTAGAACATACCGGGCAGGATCCAGACATCGACAATGGCGCGGCCGTCGAGCGCCCAAACGGCGTGGATCTCACCCTTACCCGTGTGCGTCGTTCCGTCGTCCTTGTGCACGGTGGCGTCGAACACCCAGTCTCCGACGAGGAAGGCGTAAAGACCCATTCGGTCCGCGCGGTCGGCGGCCGGACCGGCGCTGCGCAACGCGGAGAAAAAACCTGCGGCATCGGACATCGCGTTATCCTTTCGCGTCACAATCAGCGCTCCCACCAAAGCATTAACCGCCGCCGGCCTCTTTGGTTGACCAAAGCCGCGCCCGGGGCCATGTGTAACCCCGTCAGTCGGCCGGACGGCCGCTCCGCGCCAATGCCGAAAGGCGGCCGGGGAGGAAAGTCCGGGCTCCATGGACAAACGGTGCCGGATAACGTCCGGCGGGGTCAAACCTTCACGGGTTGCGGCTCCAGGGACAGTGCCACAGAGAACAGACCGCCACGGCTGCGTAGCGTTTTGGCCGCGGTAAGGGTGAAACGGTGGGGTAAGAGCCCACCGCGCCTTCGGCAACGAGGGTGGCACGGCAAACCCCACCGGGAGCAAGACCGAATAGGAATGACGCGAAGCGCAAGCTTCGGCCGGTCCGGGCCAGTCATTCGGGTAGGTTGCTTGATGCGCCGGGCAACCGGCGTACCAGAGGAATGGCCGTCACGTTTGTGGGTCGAGACCCGCAGGCCATCCAGAACCCGGCTTACAGGCCGGCTGATACGTTGTAAGGGGGCTCGGCGGAAAAAACCGCCGGGCCCCCGCCAATTTTTGGCTATCGCGCGACGCGATCGCGGCGATCAAATGCTTTTGCTGGCCGGATCGGCGCGCAGCCGCTAGCTTGGCCGTCTCGCATGACGTCGACCCCCCGCGAAAAACTCGGCCTCGCGCTCGGCTTTGCCGGCGTGCTGGCGTTCGGCGGCACGCTGCCGGCAACCCGCGTCGCCGTCGCCGCGTTCGATCCGCTGTTTCTGTCGGCAGCGCGCGCCAGCATCGCCGGCTGTTGCGGCGTGCTGCTGCTTCTCGTCCTGCGCCGATCATGGCCGTCCTGGGCGTTGTGGCGCGATCTGGCGCTCACCGGCCTGTGCACCATTATCGGCTTTCCGGTGTTCATGGCGCTGGCCATGGCGCATGTGCCCGCCGCGCATGGCGGCGTCGTGCTCGGCATCATTCCGCTTGCCACCGTCGCGGCGGCGGCGCTGGTCACGCACGAGCGGCCGAGCCTCGCCTTCTGGCTGGCGAGTCTAGCCGGCGCGGCCATCGTTTTTGTCTTCATGGTCCGCCACAGCGGCGCCCACACCATCGAGCTCGGCGATCTCTATCTGCTCGGCACCGTGATTTCCGGCGCCTTCGGCTACGCGCTGTCCGGCCGCCTCAGCCTGCAGCGGCCCGGCTGGGAGGTGATCTCCTGGCAGGTCGCGATGTTCCTGCCGCTGTCGCTGGCCGCCACGTGGGCGCTATGGCCGGCCTCGTTCGCCGCGGTCACGACGCCGGCCTGGGCCGGGCTCGCCTATGTCAGCCTGGTGAGCCAGTTCTCGGCTTTTTTCCTGTTCAACGCCGGCATGGCGCTCGGCGGCGTCGCCCGGATCGGCCAGTTGATGCTGCTGCAGCCCTTCGTCATCGTCGCGCTCGCAGTGCCGGTGAACGGCGAGCGGTTGGAGCCGTCGACCCTGCTCTATGCCGCGGCGGTGGTCGCGGTGGTCGTCGTCGGCCAGCGCATGCGCGTGAAACGGTCGCCAAAATAAGCGTCAAGCGCGGCATTTTCGCATGGCTGCGGCGGGGCGAAGCATGCGGGACGCGCATGCTGAACATCTACTTCTTCTCGATTTTCTCCACGTCGATGTTCGGCGTTGCTCCGCATCGCGCAAGGGCGAAGACATTCTCGAGCGGCGAGACCGCCGCAATCAACGTTTGAGCAGGCCGAGTTCGCCAAGCATCGTAACGAACTCGGCGCGTTCGCGGGCGAGGCGGTCGCGCAGCGGCGCGCCGGTCGCCACCTGCGGCGTCCAGTTCAGCCGCGCCAGATCTTGCGTCCAGCACGACTGCTGGGTCGCGGCGAAGATGACATCTTCCCAGAATTCGACTTGCGCGTCGGACAGTCCGCTCGGGCCGCTGACGCCGCGCCAGGCGCCGATCACGCAGTCGGCGCCCTGCTCGCCCCAGGTCGGCACCTGCGCAAAAGGAGACGAAAGTCGCGCCGGCGCGCTGACGGCGATGACGCGCAACTGGCCGGCGTCCAATCCGGCGATCACGCTGGCGGCGGTGACGGCGCAGACATCCGCCTCGCCGGCGATGACGTCGGCGACGCAATCGAGCGCGCTGTCGAAGACGCGGACGACCGGCGCGTTGACGTCGCCGCCGGCCTGCTTGACCAGTTTCGCCAGCGCGATGTGGTTGGGATTGCCGAGCGCGGTCGACAACGCGACGGTGACGTTGGCCGCGTCTTGCGCCAAATGCACCAGCAGGTCGCCGCCGCTGCGCAGTCCGGAGTCTGAGCGCACGGCGAAGGCAATGTATTCGGTCACGAGCGTAGAGATCGGCGTGTACTTGCTGTGCTCGAAGTCGGCAACGCCGACCAGATAATCGGTGGTGAGGTTGGGCGAGGAAATCGCCACCACGTGGCCGTCGCCGGCGCGCTTGTCGATCACCGTCGTCCACGCCTTGCGCGCGCCGCCACCCGGAACGTTGACGACCTCGACCGGAACGTCGACCAGTTTGCCCGCGTCGATCGCCTTGACCAGCGCCCGCGCCACGCGGTCGAGGCCGCCGCCAGGCGGCGTGCCGGCGATGATCTCGATCGCGCGCGACGGCTGCCAGGTCTCGGTCACGGCGTCCCTATTTGCCCATGCCGAGACCGCCGAGCACCTTGGCCCAGAGCGCGACCTCATCCTTGTAGAATTTGTCGAAGTAAGCGGCGCTGCGGTGCTCCGGCGGCACCACGTCGTAGCCCAGATCGGCAAAGCGCTTGACGACGTTCGGATCGTTGAGCGCGACGCCAAGCGCCTTGTTGAGCTTGTCGATGACGGGGGCCGGCGTGCCCTTGGGCGCGGACAATCCGAACCAGACGGTGAGATTGAATTGCGGCATGCCGGCTTCCTTGGTGGTCGGCACGTCCGGCAGCATCGGCGAGCGTTTGTCGCCGGTGACGGCGAAGGCTTTGACCTTGCCGGTCTTGATGTGCGGCACGATGTTGACGATCTGGTTGCAGCCGAAGTCGACGGTGCCGGCGACGAGGTCCATGGTCGCCTGCGGCGTGCCGCGATAGGACGCGACCGTCGGATGCACGTCGGCGACCGAATGGAACACCGAGCAGGCGAGGTTGGACAGCGAGCCGACGCCGGCGTCGGCTTCGGTCACCTTCTTCTCGTTGGCTTTGAGATAGGCGACGAAGTCTTTCAGATTATTTGCCGGCACGCCTTCGCGCGCCACCAGCACCACGGGCGACACGTTGATCAGGCCGATCTGCTCGAAGTCGCCGGAGCGGTAGGGCAATTGCTTGTTGAGAAATTCGGCGGCGGCGTGCGTGCCCGAGCCGGACACCATGATGGTGTAGCCGTCAGGCGCGGCCTTCGCGACCTTGTTGGTGCCGATGACACCGCCGGCGCCGGTGACGTTCTCGACGATGATCTGCTGGCCGAGCGCCTGCGACATCGGACCGATGATCATGCGCGCGGTGGTGTCGGACGGCCCACCGGGCGGGAACGGCGCCACCAGAACGATATTGCGGTTGGGAAAATCCTGCGCCTGGGCGCAAGGCGAAATTGCGAGAAACGCCACGACAACAGTTGCAATGAGTTTCAAGGCAGCCTCCCAGATTGATCATCTGCTTTATACGGCGTTCGGCAGTGTTCCGCATAGGGAACTTCCCGGCCATCGGGCCGTTGACCAGCCTCGACAACGCGGGCGCGGCGACTGCCTTGGGGCATGAGACTGAGACCGCCGGCACCGCATCCTAGGGAGACTGCACCGTGTCGATCGGAACCATCATCCTCATTATTCTCATCATCGCCCTGCTGGGCGGCTTTAGCGGTATCGGCGGCGGCCGATTCTACGGCACCGGCTATTACGGCGGCGGCGGGCTCGGCCTCGTCATCATCATCCTGTTGATTCTGCTCTTGATGGGCAGGCTCTGACGAAGCCGCCGTCGTTTCGCGCCGGTCCGCCAAGTCGCCGGCATCACCGAGGCCAAGGCGGCTCAACGCGCGGGCGTGACGCCGTTCGCTCTGAGTGTCGCGGCGGCCGACGGCGCGCTGAGGAAGGCGATCAGCGCCTTGGCGAAATCCGGCTCTTTGGTCGACGCGCTCAAGCCCGCGGCAAAACCGATGCTGGTCTGCAGGGCGTCAGGGATCGGCCCCGCGACGTCGATGCCGGCGACACCGACCATGCGCGTCGCCACCACCACGACGAGGTCGGCCTCACCGCGCGCCACCACCTCGACGCAATCTTCGGCCGGCATCGGCCGGAGCTTGTTTTTCATCTCGCTTCCGATGCCCATGTGATCGACCAGGCCGACGAAATACAGCCCGCTGGCGCCGTGCGCCGGAAACGCAACCGCGTTGGCCAGGAGCAGCGCGTGCCTGAAGGCGTCGACCGAAGAGAGATCCGGTTTGGGTGCGCCGGCGCGCACGCCGATGGCAAGCCCCGCGCTGCCGATGTGAGCGAGCGAGCCGGCGGCTACCCTGCCCGCCGCAATCAACTGTTCGACGGTCGACGGATTGCCGACGGCGACGTCGAAGGCTTCACCCGCCTTGCCCCGCCGCACCACCTCGGGATTGACGTCGACGGCGACGGCGACGGTATTGCCGGTTGCGTGCGCGAACTCGGCGCACAACGCGCGCACCGCCGCGCGCGGCCCGTTGCCGCTCAGCACCTTGAGATGGGCCATTAATGCTCGGCGACCGGCGTGATGTGCGCCGCTTTGATGACCTTGCCCCATTTGTCGACTTCGCTGGCGATGAACTTGCCGTAGCCGTCCGCCGAGCCGCCGAGCGACGAGCCGCCGATCTTGGCGAACTTGTCCTTGGTGTCCGGCGCGTCGAGAATGACGTTGATCTCCTTGTTGAGCGTGGCGATGATGTCCTTCGGCGTGCCCTTGGGCGCGCCGATGCCGTGCCAGACGCCGGCGTCGAATCCCGGATAGAACTCGGCAACCGCCGGCACGTCCGGCAAAGCATCCGACCGCTTGGCGCTCGACACCGCGAGGGCGCGCAATTTTCCGTTCTTCACCATCGCCAGCGTGATCGGCATGGGGCCGAAGAACGCCTGCACCTGGCCGCTGAGCAGATCGGGCACCGGGCTCTGGCGGTAGGGCACGTGCACCATGTCGATGCCGGCCGTCAATTTCAAAAGCTCGCCGTTCATGTTGGGCGCGCTGCCGACGCCGAACGAGACGTAGTTGATCTTGCCCGGATTGGCCTTGGCATAGGCGATGAATTCGGGAAACGTCTTGGCCGGAACCGACGGATTGACCACCAGCAAGTTGGGCGAAGTGAACGTGGTGCTGACCGGCGCGATGTCCTTCTGAATGTCGAAGGAGAGATTCTGGTAGAGCGTGGCGTTGACCGCGTTGGTCACCGTCATCGCCAGAAGCGTGTAGCCGTCGGGCGCGGCGCGCGAGACCAGCTCGGCGGCAAGATTGCTGCCGGCGCCCGGCTTGTTGTCGACGAGGACTTCCTGGCCGAATTTCTTGCCGAGCGGCGCCGCGATCAGCCGCATGTCGATGTCGGTCGCCGAGCCCGGCGGGAAGCCGACGACGATGCGAACCGGCCGGCTCGGATAGGTGTCGGCCCGCGCGATGCGCGAGACGGCCGGCAGCGCTACGGCGGTCGCGGCAAGTTGCAGGAATCGGCGGCGGCGCAATGTCATGGCATCTCTCCCGGTGGCCTTTTTGTGAACGCCCCACGATCCAAGTCTAACAGGCCTAAGTTACAACGATAGCAGGCTTGTTTTATTCCCGACAGGCTGGACATAGTGCGGGTCTCGTTTCCACGACCGGCCACTATGCCCGCCCAAACGTCAGCGAAACTCTGGGATTTCTGGATCGACCGCGGCGGCACCTTCACCGACGTGGTCGGACGGCGGCCGGACGGCTCGCTGGTTGCGCACAAGCTGCTCTCCGAGAATCCGGAAGCCTATGCCGACGCCGCGGTGCAGGGCATCCGCGATCTCTTGGGCCTCAAAGCGGGCGAGCCGATCCCGCCGGGCATGGTCGGCGCGGTGAAGATGGGCACCACCGTCGCCACCAACGCGCTGCTCGAGCGCAAGGGCGACCGCACGCTGCTGGTCATCACGCGCGGCTTCCGCGACGCCTTGAAGATCGGCTACCAGGCGCGCCCGCATATCTTTGCGCGCAATATCATCAAGCCGGA
Source organism: Pseudolabrys sp. (assembly GCA_036273755.1). Classification (GTDB taxonomy): domain Bacteria; phylum Pseudomonadota; class Alphaproteobacteria; order Rhizobiales; family Xanthobacteraceae; genus Pseudolabrys. The sequence continues at coordinate 10 of DASUGZ010000119.1, read as the reverse complement.
GCAGCTCAAC
>DASUGZ010000118.1:0-10084 GCA_036273755.1 Pseudolabrys sp. | reverse complement strand
TGGACGAATGTGTTGACGCCTCAAGGCAAGCAAATCTTGCGCCAAAATACGCCGCTTGTCTTTGTGCCCCTCGGCGCGGCCGTGGAATCCGCGGCCCTTCCGCGCTACATTTTAAGCAGCCATGCGGACTTTATTGACGCTGTTCCTGATGTGGGCCGTGCCGGCGGCCGCCGCGCCCAAGGACCACTTCGGGGACCTGATCGAGGCGCTGGGTCCGGCGGCGCGGACGCGGCCGGGCGAGCGCGCCGCGCGCGAGGCGGTCGCGCTCAACACCGTGCTCATCATTCACGGCGCCGGTGTCTGTCATCTGGACGCGCGGACGGCGGTCTACAGGAAGGAACGAGGGGAAGCGATCGAGGAGTCCCTGCTCGCCGCCTACGGCGCGCGCCGCGAGCAGGAACGGCAAAGGATCATGCAAGCCATCGATACGTGGTGGGCGCGGACCGACCTCAGCGGCCACGATCGGATGCAATTCTGCACCATGGTCGATAAAGCCCTCGCGCACATCGGCTATTGAAAACCAGTTCGGCCGATGCGCCTCTATGCCCCACTCACACCTCAGGGTGACGGATCAAAAGCCTGGGTGTATATGCAGGCCCGCCATGCACCCCGCCGCGCCCGCGCTGACGCAGCAATTCCTCGCCTGGGTCGAGGAAGCGCCGCGCTCTTATGCCGACGCCGACGCCTGGCGGCGCAGCTGCCCGCATCTGTCGATCTGGGAAGACGCCATTTCCGACGGTCTGGTGCGCTTCCAGAACGGCGCCGGCATGCAGGGCGCGCGGCTCGTGCTCACCCCGCGCGGGCGCAAGCTGCTCAAGCAGGACTGACGATAACCCGGTGGTCCCCCCCGCGTCCCGCGAAAGCGGAGACCCAGGGCGACAAATAACGACTCGTGTTCGTGGCCCTGGATTTCCGCGTGCGCGGGAATGAACGGGGAATGGCCTAGCCGTGGTGCCGCATCGCTCTCGCCCTCCCCTAATCCTTGCGGCTTGACGTGCCGGGGCGCTGGAGTCACATTAGAACAAATAGTGAACACAAGCACGGCCGAACCTGCCACATTGGCAGGATTCCTTCGTGCCACCAAAGGCTTGGGTATGCTGGAGCAATTGCGTCAACAGCTGCGCGCTTTGGAGAAGCCGGCTGGGATCGAGGACGATCCAGGCGTCCTGCCGCTCGGCATCGCCGCGATCGACGACACGCTCGGCGGTGGCCTTGCGCGCGGCGCGCTGCACGAGATCGCCGCGGCGAGCGAGGCCCATCTTCCCGCGGCGACGGGGTTTGCGCTGGGGCTGGCGGCGCCGGCGCGGGCCCGCGTCTGCTGGATCGCCGAGGACATGGCGCTCGCCGAAAGCGGCGCGCCTTACGGTCCCGGCCTCGACGCTTTCGGCCTGGCGCCCGAGCGCCTGCTGACCGTGAACGTCGCGCACGTCCGCGACCTGCTGTGGGCGACGGAGGAAGCGCTGCGCTGCCGCGCGGTCGGCGTGGCGATCGGCGAATGGCGCCATGGCGCAATCGACATGGTGGCACTGCGCCGGCTGTCGCTCGCCGCCGCCGAAAGCGGCGCACTCGCTTTGCTGTTGCGCGCCGCGCCAGCCGACGACGCCTCCGCCGCGGCGACGCGCTGGATCGTCGGCGCTGCGCCGAACGGTGGCCTCGCCGCACAGCTCATGCGCAACCGCCGCGGCCCGACCGGCTCTTGGATTCTGCAATGGAGTGACAGCGATGAGCGTTTCATCCTCGCGCATGCTCAGCCTGTGGCTGCGCCGGCTCTCGACCGACCGTATCGAAAGGTCGCGTGAGGCCTCCGCGCCGCGCGTCGTCACCGGCAAGCGCGGCAATGCCGAACTGCTCGTCGCCGTCGACGCGGCGGCGGAGCGGCTCGGCCTGCATGCCGGCCTCGCGCTGGCACAGGCACGCGCCATGCATCTGGCGATCGAAGCCATCGAAGAAGACGCCGGGGCCGACGCGCAGCTCTTGGAAAAAATCGCCGACTGGTGCCTGCGCTATACGCCGCTGGTGGCGGTCGATGCGCCCGACGGCCTCAAGCTCGATATTTCCGGCTGCGCGCATCTTTACGGCGGCGAGGACACGCTCACCGCCGATCTCGCCGCGCGGCTGGAGCGGGCCGGCTTCGCCTTCTCGATCGCCATCGCCGGCACCATCGGCGCCGCTTGGGCCGCCGCGCATTTTAGCGAGCCCGGGCGCTACGCCTGTGGTGCGGAGCGCGACCTGCTGGCGCCGCTGCCGCTTGCCGCGCTACGGCTTGTGCCGGAGACCGTCGCCGCGCTGACGCGCGTCGGTCTCAAACGCATCGGCGACATCGTCGACCTGCCGCGCAGCCCCCTCACCGCCCGCTTCGGTACGGATGTGCTGCGTCAACTCGACCGCGCGCTGGGCGCCGAATACGAACCGCTCAACCCGCAGCTGCCGGTCGCGCCTTACGCCGCCGAGCAGCGTTTCGCCGAGCCGATCGCGCGCGAGGAGGACGTCCTCGCCGTCATCGCGCGGCTGGCGGCGCGGCTACAATTCGCGCTGGAGCGGCGCGGCGACGGCGCGCGCCGCATCGAGTTCACACTGTTTCGCACCGACGGTGACGTCCGCCGCATCGCTGTGGGCTGCTCGAGGCCGCTGCGCGATCCGGCGCAAATTCGCGCCCTGTTCGTCGAACGGCTCGCCGCGCTTGCTGACGAGGTCGATCCCGGCTTCGGCTTCGACATGGCGCGGCTGTCGGTGCTCGTGGCTGAACCGGCATCGCCCGAACAGATCGGCATCGGCAACAGCGAGGATACCGCCGAAGTCGATCGCCTGGTCGACCGCCTGAGCGCGCGATTGGGCGCGCGCCGCGTGCGCCGTCTCATTGCACAGGATAGTCACATCCCGGAGATCGCCGGCACCGCCATGCCGGCGCAGATGACCGGCACCGACAATGGCTGGCCGGTCTACCGTCAGGATGCCGCCGCGGCGGAACTCGCGCCACGACCGCTGCGTCTCCTGGCGCAACCGGAGCCGATCGAGACGCTCGCCGAAGTGCCGGACGGCCCGCCGTTGCGCTTCAGGTGGCGGCGCGCGCTGCACGAGGTGATCGCCGCCGAAGGCCCCGAGCGTATCGAAGGCGCCTGGTGGAGCGAGCACGGTAGCAACCAACCTTCAGGAAATCTTGCGCGCGACTACTTCCGTGTCGAGGACAAATCGGGCCTGCGCTTCTGGCTGTTCCGCGCCGGCCTCTACCGCAATCTTGCACCCGGTGCCGCCGCGCCAAGCTGGTTTCTGCACGGGATGTTTGCGTGATGTTGAGTATGCGTGATGCGTTATCTCGAATTCGCCTGCGCTTCTAACTTCTCCTTCCTGCGCGGGGCGTCGCATCCGGAAGAGCTAATGATGCAGGCGGCCTCGATCGGGCTCGCCGGCCTCGGCCTCTGCGACCGCAATTCGGCCGCCGGCGTGGTGCGCGCGCATCTCGCCAAGCGCGAGCAGAATCTGACGCTCAAATATCACCCCGGCGCACGGCTAGTCTTCGCCGACGGCACGCCCGACATCCTCGTCTATCCGCGAGACCGCGCCGGCTGGGGCCGGCTCACGCGGCTGCTCACGATAGGTAACCTACGCGCGGAAAAGGGCGAGTGCATCCTGCATCTCGACGATCTTCTCGCGCATATCTTTGGTCTCGAACTGATCGCGATGGGTGGCGACATCCAATTGCTGTCACGCATGCGTGCTGCCGCGCCAGGACGCGTGCGGCTTGCCGCCTCCATGCTCTATCGCGGCAACGACCGCACGCGGCTGGCGCGCACCGCGTCGCTCGCGCGCGACGCGAGGGTGCCGCTGATCGCGGTCAACGACGTACAGTTCCATCATCCCGATCGCCGCCCGCTCGCCGACGTGCTCACATGCATCCGCGAGAAGACTGTGATCGACCGCGCTGGGCGCAAGCTCGCCGCCAATGCCGAGCGTTTTCTCAAGCCGCCAGAGGAAATGATACGGCTGTTCCGCGACGCGCCGGAAGCCATCGAGGAAACGCTACGCTTGAGCGCGCAACTCACTTTCTCGCTCGATGAACTGAAATACGAATACCCCGACGAAAGCGTCGCCGGATTTGCTACGCCGCAGGATGCTCTTGCGCACCTCGCTGATGAAGGCGCCAAGACTCGCTATCCCGGCGGCATTCCCGACAAGGTCCGTACCACCATCGCGCACGAACTCAAGCTCATCGCGCAACGCCAATACGCGCCTTATTTTCTCACGGTTTACGACATCGTCCGCTATGCGCGCGAGCAAGGCATTCTCTGCCAGGGCCGCGGTTCGGCGGCGAACTCGACGGTCTGTTATTGCCTGGGCATCACCGAGGTTGACCCCAGCAAGCACGATCTACTGTTCGAGCGTTTCATCTCCACCGAGCGGGACGAGCCGCCCGACATCGACGTCGATTTCGAGCACGAGCGGCGCGAGGAAGTCATTCAATATATCTACGGCAAATACAGCCGCGACCGTGCCGGTATCGCCGCCACCGTGATCTCCTATCGTGGGCGCTCGGCCATCCGCGAGGTCGGCAAGGCGTTCGGTCTCTCCGAGGACGCCATCGGCGCGCTGTCGTCCTCGATCTGGGGCGGCGGCGGCGGCGCGGTATCGAAGGACGCCGTGACGCACACCGGCCTTAATCCGCGGAGCCGGCGCATGCGTCAGATCCTGGCGCTCGCCGCGGAGATCAACGGTTTCCCGCGCCATCTCTCGCAGCACGTCGGCGGCTTCGTCATCACGCGCAGCCGGCTTGACGAGGTGATGCCGATCGGCAGCGGCGCCATGCCGGACCGCACCTTCGTCGAATGGGACAAGGACGATCTCGACGCGCTCGGCATTCTGAAGATCGACGTGCTCGGGCTCGGCATGCTGTCCTGCCTCCGCAAGGGCTTCGACCTGCTTGCTCGGCATTACGGCGAGCGCCGCACGTTGTCGACGCTGCCCAAGGAAGACCCTGCGCTTTATCGCATGCTGGGTCGCGCCGACTCGCTCGGCGTTTTCCAGGTCGAAAGCCGGGCGCAGATGAGCATGCTGCCGCGGCTCCAGCCCAAGGAATTCTACGACCTCGTCATCGAGGTCGCGATCGTGCGCCCCGGCCCGATCCAGGGCGACATGGTGCATCCTTATCTGCGGCGGCGCAGCGGCAAGGAGAAAGTCACCTTCCCATCGAAGGAGTTGGAAGCGATCCTGGCCAAGACCAAAGGCGTGCCGCTGTTCCAGGAACAGGCGATGAAGATCGCCATCGTCGCCGGCGGCTTCACGCCAGGCGAAGCCGACAAGCTGCGGCGCGCCATGGCGACCTTCAAGCGAACTGGCACCATCGGCACGTTCCGCGACAAGATGATCAACGGCATGCTCAAGAACGGCTACGAGCGCGACTTCGCCGAGCGTTGCTTCGGACAGATCGAGGGCTTCGGCGAATACGGTTTCCCGGAAAGCCATGCCGCGAGCTTCGCGCTCCTAGTCTACGCTTCGGCCTGGCTCAAGTGCCATTATCCGGATGTCTTCTGCGCTGCCCTGCTCAACGCGCAGCCGATGGGCTTCTATTCGTCGGCGCAGATCGTGCGCGACGTGCGCGACGTGCGCGAGCATGGCGTCGAGGTGCGCGGACCCGATGTCAACCATTCGCAGTGGGATTCGACCTTGGAGCCGGGCCTGAGCGCCGCCGCGCGGCTGCACGACCTGCATCGCGACATGGCGGACGACGTGCTGACGACGCACGCGGTGCGGCTCGGCCTGCGCGAGATCAAGTCGATGAGCGAGGAAGACGCCAACCTCATCGCGGCAAAGTGCGGTTCCGGCTACGATTCCATCCGCGACGTCTGGCTGCGCACGGGGCTGCCGCCGCGCGTGCTGGAGCGGCTCGCCGATGCCGATGCCTTTGCCTCGCTCGGACTGACCCGACGCGAGGCGCTATGGGCGGCGAAGGCGCTCGGCCGCGTCGGCGACCGCGATGATGACTTGCCGCTGTTCATCAATGGCAAGGACGATGCGGGGGCGCATACCGTATCGCGCGAACCCGATGTGGCGTTGCCCCCCATGCCGCTGGGCGAGGAGGTCGTGAACGACTACCGCTTCCTGCGTCTATCGCTGCGCGCGCATCCGGCGCAATTCCTGCGTGGCGATCTCGCCACGCGCGGCATCAAGCGCAATGCGGCTTTGCGCGGGCTCGCCAATAACACGCGCGTCACCGTCTCCGGTCTCGTCACCTGCCGGCAGCGGCCGGGTTCGGCCAACGGCGTGGTGTTCATGACCATCGAGGACGAAAGCGCGGTCGCCAACGTCATCGTCTGGCCGAAGGTGTTCGAGCGCGTGCGCCCCGTCGTGCTCGGCGCGCGCTACGTCGCGGTTTCCGGCCTCGTGCAGGAGGAAGCCGGCGTCATCCACGTGGTGGCAGACCGGCTCGAGGACCTCACGTTTCTCCTGGCGCGGCTCGCCGATCAGGACACCGACATCGACGGTCTCGCGCGCGCCGACGAGGTGCGCCGCCCTGTCGAGGATCAGCGCGAGATCCGCACGCTCGGCGGCCGCAACCGTCTGCTGCGGCGGCTGCGTGAGATGCCGGAGTTGATCGCCGATCTCGACGTCCCCGCTCCCGGCTCGGCGCACGCACCGACGCGGCGGGTGGTTTGATCAATTGATCTTACCCGAAAACCGGCTCTCAATTTTCGGGATCATGCGCTACTGCGGCACCACGTCGCCGCGCCCGACATTGACGCGGTTGCCCTCCAGCGAACCGTCCGGCCTCTTTACCGCGCGCAACACCGCGACATGCGCGCCGGGCTTGAGCTCGCTGGTATCGCTGGCCGAATAGGCGAGGATCTTGGCGTCGGGCGGCACCACGATCTTTTGCTCGCCGCCCTTGTATTTGACCGTCAGCACCGGCCCGTCGACGCTTGCCACGGTCTTGTCGACGGCGCCGTTGGTCATGGTGCTATTCGGCCGCGCATCCCACGGGCGGTGGCCCTCGCTCAACCCGCGCTGCGACTCGGCCATCACCGTTACCTGGATGGCGCGCTGGCTGCCGTCGGCCTGCGGCATGGCGCCGACGCCGATGTAGGAGCCAGGCTTGATGTCGGCAACGGCCGCCTTGCTAACGCCGAACACCACGACTTTGCCGGTGAGAGCGACTTTCACCTCGCCGAGCTTTTCGGATTTGATCGTCAGCACCTGGCCGTCGAAACTCTCGACGGTGCCGGCGACTCGAACGGTCGGCGGCTGCTGCGCGAACGCGCCGCCGGCAGTGAGTGCAACCGCCGCCGCGAGCGCCATTCGATTGATCATGACGATTGCCTCACATCGCCGGAGTCAGGCCGCGGCCGAGATACATGGTCTTGATCAAAACCGTGCCGTCCGCCTGTTTTTCCGACCCAAAAATGATGATGTGTGCGCCGGGCTTGAGCTCGTCCTTGCTGCCGGGAGCCGCAGCAGCAATCATCGTCGTCGGCGTGACGATAACCTTCTTCTCACCGTCTTTGTATTTCACCATTAGCGTTTCGCCATCTTTGGCCGCAACCATGCTCTCGACATAAGCATTGGTCATGGTGCTGCCGGGGCGCGCATCCCAAGGCCCGTGCCGGTCCGGCACCACGCCGCGCTGCGCCGGCAGAAACAAATGAATCGAGAACGCCTGGATGCTGCCGTCCGGCTGCGGCATGCCGGCGATGCCGATGAAACTGTCGGTCTTGATGTCGGCGAGCGTGGCTTTGACCAGCGCCGACACGCGCGTCTTGTCGTCGACCTTCGCGTTTAACGTGGCGCCCTCGCGCGTCTTGAGCACCAGCGTGCCGCCGTCGATTTTTTCGATCTCGCCGCGGATGCGGCCGGGCTGCTGCGCCAAGGCCGCGCTTGCCGCCAGACTTAAAAGCAGAACCGCTGCGCCCACGGCGCGCCGCGCCATAAGAGTGTTCGTCATTATCGCCCTCCCTGCGGGCGGCGTCGTTGCGCCGCGCCATCAGGCAGAGAACCCCTAGCCGCCGTCCTTATTCCCGCGCGCCCGCTTGGCCCGTGGCTTCACCTTTTCTTGAACGGCCGCAGGCGCCGCAGGTTTGCTCGCGCCAAGGTCGGCCTCGACCAGTGCGCGCAGCTCCGGTGTCACCTCCGGTTTGATGCCGAACCAGCGTTCGAAGCCGCGTACCGCCTGATGCAGCAGCATGCCGAGCCCGTCGGCGGTGCGTAAGCCCCGTTCGCGCGCAAGCTTCAACAAGCCGGTTTCCAGCGGCGCGTAAACGAGATCCGCCACCACCAGCGAGGCAGGGCAGCGCAGATTGATCTCCAAAGACGGCTGCCCGACCATGCCCAAGATGGTGGTGTTGACCAGAAGCCCGGCGCCGCCGAGCAGTCCGCTCCTCTCTTCCCATTTGGCGACGTGCACGCGCGCGCCGAACTTTTTCCTCAAGGCTTCCGCCCGCTCCGCCGTGCGGTTGATGACATAGATGCGTCCGACATTGCGCTGGATCAGCCCATAGATCACCGCGCGCGAACCGCCGCCGGCGCCGAGCACCACGGCGGTCTCCAGCCCGCGGTCCCAGCCGGGCGTAACCGCATCGAGATTGGAGAGGAAGCCGTCGACATCGGTGTTGGTAGAGCGCAGCTTTTCGGCTTCGTACCATAGGCAATTGGCGGCGCCGACCGCCTTGGCGCGTTCGTCGGGCTCGCTCAACGCCATGACGGCCTGCTTGTGGGGCACCGTGACGTTGCCGCCGATATAGCCGCGCTCGCGGAAATGCGTGATGAACTCGGTGAGCTGCTCCGGCGGCACGGCCTCGCGCCGGTATTCGGCATTGAGACCATGCTGCTTGATCCAGTAGTTGTGGATCAGCGGCGAGCGCGAATGACCCGCCGGCCAAGCGATGATGCAGACACCTTTTTGCTCTTCACTCATACGTCCGCCACTACCTTGTTTCGCAGCACGCCGATTTGCGGCACGTCAACTTCTACCACGTCGTCAGGCCCGAGCCAGCGCGGTTCGGCGCCGGTCTTAAGCTTAACCGGCGTTCCGGTAGCGATCACGTCGCCGGGCTTCAATGTCATGAACGTGCTGACATAGACCAGGATGTCGGTAAAGGACTTGATCATGCTGGCCGTGGTGTCGTCCTGCGTCACCTCGCCGTTGAGCCGCGTGACGATACGCAGAGGCGCCGCCAAATCGATCTCGTCGGCGGTGACCATCCACGGCCCGATGCTGCCGCTGCCGTCCCAGTTCTTGCCCTGCGTGACGTTGAATTTGCCGTGCCGCATCCAGTCGCGGATGCTGCCTTCGTTACACAGCGTCGCGCCGGCGACGTATTCGAGCGCGTATTCGCGCGCGATGCGACGGCCGGCGCGGCCGATCACCAGCGCGATTTCGCCTTCGTAGTCGAGTTGCTCGGACTCGTGCGGCCGCATCAACGGCTGCAGATGCCCGACCAGCGAGCCGGGCGCGCGATAGAACAGGCTCGGATATTGCGGCGCTTCCGCCTCGCCGTAGTCGGCGTTACGGTTGGCATAATTGATGCCGACGCAGAGGATTTTTTCAGGTTGCAGCACCGGCGGCAGGAATTCCAGTTCGCGCAACGGGAAATCGGCGCGCACGCCTTGCACAACCGCGCGCGCGGTGTCGAGGCCGCCGTCGCGCAGCAGATCGAGCACGCTTTCAAATTGCGGCGCCAGCCGCGTCTTGAGATCGACGACGCCCTCGCTCGCACCCTGGCCCACCACGGCGCCGAAACTCTCCCGCCCGCGCACCTTGAAACTTGCAAGTTTCATACGAATTTCCGAAACAGCCGCGCTGCATGTATTCTGCGGTTACCGGGGCGTCAACGGCGGCTCCGTGTCTGCCTCGTTCCTTGTGGGGAAGGCAGGTTGAACTCTTGACGCCGCGACCGGGTTCCGAATGAAAACGATCTTCCTCGATTGCAACGACCAGTTGGCCCCGGTGTGGGCGCGCATCATCCGCCCCGACGATCCGCCGATCGACGTCAACCGAGCCTCATTCGCGCGCGATGACTTGCCGCGCGTGATCGGCGGCTACGACATCGCCATCGACGATCACTCCTACATGCCGACACCCCTGGTCGCGCAATGCCCC
>DASUGZ010000117.1:0-4608 GCA_036273755.1 Pseudolabrys sp. | reverse complement strand
TGCGCCGCCCATGACCGTTCAGCAGCCGATCTCTGTTCCGCCCGCCCCGCCCGAAACTACGGCGGCAGAGGCAGCGAATGCGCGCGTCACGCCGATGATGGAACAATACCTGGAGATCAAGGCCGCGCATCCGGGGCTGCTGCTGTTCTACCGCATGGGCGATTTCTACGAATTGTTCTTCGAGGACGCCGAAACCGCCTCGCGCGCGCTCAGTATCGTGCTGACCAAGCGCGGCAAGCACCATGGCCAGGATATCCCGATGTGCGGCGTGCCGGTGATCCGCGCCGACGAGTATCTGCACCGGCTGATCGCGCTTGGCCACCGCGTCGCCGTGTGCGAGCAGCTCGAGGATCCCGCCGAAGCGCGCAAACGCGGCTCGAAGAGCGTGGTACGCCGCGACGTGGTGCGGCTGGTGACGCCAGGCACATTGACCGAAGACACTCTGCTCGACGCCAAGCGCAACAATTACCTGCTCGCCGTCGCGCGCGCGCGGCTATCCTCGGCCGGCGAAGAGGCGCGCTTCGCGCTCGCCTGGATCGATATTTCCACCGGCGAGTTCCGCATCACCGAATGCGACAGACTGTCGTTGTCAGCCGAGATCGCGCGGCTGGAGCCGAGCGAGATCATCGTCTCCGACGCGCTCTACGCCGACGCCGAGTTGGCGCCTTATTGGCGTGAACTCAGCGCCGTAACGCCGCTCACCCGCGACGTGTTCGATTCGGCCACAGCCGAGCGGCGGCTGACGTCGTTCTTCGCCGTCGCCACCAGCGAGGCCTTCGGCACGCTGACACGGCTGGAGCTGACTGCCGCCGCGGCTTGCGTCACTTATGTCGAGCGCACGCAGATCGGCAAACGGCCGCCGCTGTCGCCGCCGCTCCACGAAAACGCCGGCGCAACCATGGCGATCGACCAGGCGACGCGCGGCAATCTCGAGTTGATGCGCACGCTCGGCGGCGAGCGGCGCGGCTCGCTCTTGGAGGCGATCGACCGCACCGTCACGTCGGCGGGCTCGCGGCTCTTGGCGCAACGGCTGTCGGCGCCGCTCACAGATCCCAAGGCGATCAATCGCCGGCTCGACGCCGTGGCAAGTTTCGTCGAGGACGTTGCGGCGCGCGCCGACACGCGCTCGCGTTTAGCGGCGGCGCCCGATCTCGCTCGCGCACTGGCGCGTTTGGCGGTCGGCCGCGGCGGCCCGCGCGACCTCGCCGCCATCCGCGACGGCATCCTGGCCGCCGCCGATCTCGCCCGCGCTTTGGGCTCCCTTAAAGAGACGCCAGCGGAGATTGCCGGCGCTCTGGCCTCCTGCCGCCGCCCCGACGGCATGCTCGCCGCCGAATTTGCCGCCGCGCTCGCCGCCGAACTGCCCGGCTTCAAACGCGACGGCGGCTTCGTGCGCGAGGGCTACGACGCCGCGCTCGACGAGACCCGCGCGCTGCGCGACGAATCGCGCCGCGTCGTCGCCGCATTGCAGGCGCGCTACGCCGACGAAACGGGCGTGCGAGGGCTGAAGATCCGCCACAACAATGTGCTCGGCTATTTCGTCGAGGTCACAGCGCAACACGGCGACACACTGATGGCGCCGCCGCTCAATGCAGCCTTCATCCATCGCCAGACTCTCGCCGGCCAAGTGCGCTTCACCACCACGGAATTGGGCGAACTGGAAGCCAAGATTGCCAGCTCGGCCGACCGCGCGCTCGGGCTGGAACTCGACATTTTTGAGCGGCTTGCCGCCGGCGTGATCGCGCAAAGCGCGCAGATCAAGGAATGCGCCGAGGCACTTGCCAGCTTGGACGTTTCAAGCGCGCTCAGCGCTCTTGCCGCCGAGCGCGACTACGCGCGGCCACAGGTCGACGACAGCCACGCCTTCGTCATCGAAGGCGGCCGCCATCCGGTGGTCGAACAGGCGCTGGCGCGCGACGGCACGCCCTTTGTCGCCAACAGCTGCGACCTTTCGCCGCCGCAAGAGGCCGAGGCCGGCCGTATCTGGCTGATCACCGGGCCCAACATGGCCGGCAAATCGACGGTCCTGCGCCAGAACGCGCTGATCGCGATCCTCGCGCAGATGGGCTCGTTCGTGCCGGCGAAGGCTGCACATATTGGTGTCGTCGACAGATTGTTTTCGCGCGTCGGCGCCGCCGACGATCTGGCGCGCGGGCGTTCGACTTTCATGGTCGAGATGGTGGAGACCGCGGCGATCCTCAATCAGGCCGGCAGCGGTGCCCTGGTGATCCTCGACGAGATCGGCCGCGGCACCGCGACTTTCGACGGCCTGTCGATCGCTTGGGCGACGGTCGAGCATCTGCACGACGTCAACAAATGCCGCGCGCTGTTTGCCACGCATTTTCACGAACTGACCGCGCTGTCGGCGCGGCTTGAGCGCCTGCACAACGCGACGGTGAAAGTGAAGGAATGGAACGGCGACGTGGTGTTCCTGCACGAAGTCATTGCAGGCTCGGCGGACCACTCCTACGGCATCCAGGTGGCTAAACTCGCGGGCCTGCCGGCAAGCGTGATCGAGCGCGCCAAGCTGGTGCTGGCCAAACTGGAGCAGGAGGACCGCGCCAAGCCGAAAGGCTTCGAGGACCTGCCGCTGTTCGCGGTGCCCTATAAGCCGCCGGCAGAAGCGTCCGATAGCGCGCTCGATCGCATGATCGCCGCCATCGGCGCGCTCAATCCGGACGAAATGTCGCCACGCGAGGCGATGGAAGCGCTCTATGTGCTGAAGCAGAAGCTGACGGCGACGGCAAAAGAGTAGCGTCCTTCGGCGATCACCATTGATTCAACCGGCCAGCCGGCGCGACAGCCACAGCATCGCGTTCCAGCTGATGCAAATGCTCATGCCCACCGCGTAGGACCACCACACGCCGATGGATTCGGCCAGGAGATGCACGACCAGCAGGCCGAGGCCCAGCCCGACCAGCGGCGCCAGCACATGGCCGGCGACGCTCGCCGCCGCCGGACCGCCGATGCGTGGATGCAAGATGACGAAGAACGACCCCATCGCCACCGGAAAGAAGGCAAACACGCCGGAGAAATACGACCCGATGGAGCTGGATGCGGCCGTGACGATGACGACGGACAGCGTCACCACGCCGGCGCGCCAGATGAGATCGCGCGCGGTCAGCGTCACGCGCTTGACCACGCCCGCGGCGCGAAAGCGGCTACCGGCGAAAATGGCGATTGGATAGACGACGGCGTTGAGCAGCGTCGCGCTTGTCGCGGTCCAATCCACCAGCCGCGAGGCGAAAGCGGCGGAAAGCCAGACCAGGAAAGCCGCGCCAATGCTGACGATGAGCGAGCGCTTCTGCGCCAGCGCCGCATACGTCAGCGCAAAGCAGGCGACCACGGCGTTCGCCACCATGCTGCCGACCGCGCTCTGCGCAATGAAGGCCGGTGGATGCTCCCAGGCGAGGATGATCATGGCGGCGCCGCCCGCGGTCGGCAGCGACGCGATCAGCGCGCCGATGAACGGCCCGGAACGCTCGACCACGACGGAGGCCGCCACCACGATGGACGCGGTCATCGCGATCTTCAGCAGCAGTTCGACAAGAAATATTGTCATGGTGATTTCGCCACGGCGCGCTGGCGCGCCAGAAAAAGCAAAAGATTGCACACGAGGGAAACGCCGAGCGTCAATGTGAGCGCCAGCGCCGAGCCGAGACGGTCGGCGGTGAGATTGAGGACGACGACGGCGATGGCGAAGCCGCCGAGCCCGATCACCGCATTGGCCATCACCGCGGCGGTCGCCGGCCCGCCGACGCGGCGGTGCAGAATGATCATGATGCTGGAGAGCACGATCGGGAACACGGCGAGGTTGCCGCTGGCGCGCGGCCCGATGTGGAAGCTCAATGTCACGACGACGCCGACCAGAAGCGCCACCATTGTGGCGCGCAGCACCAGATCGTACCAGCGCGTGCGCACACGCGGCATCGGCGCGTGACGCAGCGGCGCGGACAGCCAGAATGCGCCGGCGACAATGACGATGTTGAGCAGGATCGCGCTGGCCAGAGTCCACGTCACGAAACTGCCCATCCAGGTCAGCGCGGTCCAGACGGCGAATGCGCCGCCGAGGCTGAGCAAGAGCCCGCGCTTCTGCGCCAGCATCGCATAGGTCAGCGCGAAAACGACGTTGAACGACTTGGTCACCAGGCTGCCGAGCGCGCTCTGCGCGATGAAATGCGCATCGTGATCGAGCGCGAGGAAAATGTAGACCGGCCCGGCGCTGATCGGCAGCGTTGCCACCAGCCCGCCGATAAGCGGGCCGGCGCGTTCGGCGGTGACCGTCGCCAGCAGCAGGAACGCTGCGGTAACGGCCATTTTGACGATAAGCGTGAGGGCGAAGTAGAGGTCGGGAGACATTGCCATTCCGTTGTCATCGCCGGGCTTGTCCCGGCGATCCCGATCAGTTTGGCAAAGCTGTGCCTCCCTAAGCGAGATGGCCGGGACAAGCCCGGCCATGACAGTGTCTAGACCCTCGCCAGCTTCACCTCAACCGGCGGCCCGGCCTTGATGGTCTGATAGACCACGCAATAGCGCTCGGTAAGCTTGAGCAATTGATCGAGTTTGTCCTGTGGCGCGTCGGTGTCGACGTCGAAACGCAGACGGATC
>DASUGZ010000116.1:0-27200 GCA_036273755.1 Pseudolabrys sp. | reverse complement strand
CACATAGTCGGGGCTCAGCGCGATCGCATGATCGAAGCTCGCCACGGCCTCGTCCAGACGCGTGAGCTGCTGCAGCGTCGAGCCGCGGGCGGAATGTGCCTCGGCGAAATTGGGGCTAAGTGCGATCGCTCGGTCGCAGCTGTTCAGCGCCTCGTCGAATTGCCCGAGCTCGCGCAGCGTCAGGCTGCGGTTCAAATAAGCCTCGGCGTAGTCGGCCTTGAGCGCGACGGCGCGATTGTAGCTTTGGACGGCCTCGTGGAAGCGGCCAAGCCGATGCAGGATCATGCCGTAGTTGTAATGAAAGGCGGCAATCTTGGGATCGAGACGGATGGCTTTTGCCAGCAGCCGCTCCGCTTCCACAGAATTGTTCGCTTGATGATGAATCAGCCCGAGCAACTGCAACGCATCGACATGCGTCTTGTTGCTCTTAAGGATTTCCCCGTAAAGCCGTCCGGCTTCGATCAGGTTGCCCTGCTGATGCAGAGAAACCGCGCGCGACAGCTTTTCCTGGACGGTGTTCGACTTGTTTGGCCGCGGCGGCGGGCCTGATGCTGGCAGACCTTTCAAGGCAGGCCTCTCATCTCAATTTTGCCGCGCCGGCTCTAAATGATTCTCTCGGCCTTAATCTATCGTATTCTGGCGCACAACGCCTAACGGCGGGCAGATCGTTGCGGCAATGACTGCGGGTGAATTTGTCGCGGCGGGCGGCGCTCAGCGCCAGACGATGAGCGTCTCGCTCCCGTCTTTGATGTCGACGAAGACGTCGGAGCGGGGGTCGACTTGCGGGTAGTCCGCTCCTGGATCGCAACGCGCGCGGCACTGGAGGGCCACGGCGAGGAACCGGGCAAAATCGACGTCCGAGCGCCAGCGCGGCTCGCCGCGCAGCCAGACGCTGACGAAGCCGTCTTGTATGTTCGGCGTGATCACAAGCTTGCTGGTGCCGCCGGTGAAAACCCGCAGGCCGTCGTCGGTCGCGCCGTCGGCGACGAACGGACCGACCGTGTCATTCAGCAAACGGATGATGTCGACCGGCTCAATGCCGGTCAGATAGGCTTCGACGTCGGGCTCGTGGTTCAATCGTCCCGATAAACCCGCTCGCGGCGCTCGTGGCGCTCCTGCGCCTCGACCGACAGCGTCGCGATCGGCCGCGCTTCCAGTCGGCGCAACGCGATCGGCTCCCCAGTCTCCTCGCAATAGCCGTAGTTACCGTCGTCGATGCGCGCCAGCGCCTCATCGATTTTGGCGATCAGCTTGCGCTGCCGGTCGCGCGCACGCAACTCGATGGCGCGATCGGTCTCCGACGATGCCCGGTCAGCGAGGTCGGGGTGGTTCTGGTTCTCCTCCTGCAGATGGAGGAGCGTCTCCTTGGCCTCTTTGAGAATGTCTTCCCGCCATGCGAGCAGCTTGGCGCGAAAGTAGTCGCGCTGGCGCTCGTTCATGAACGGCTCCTTGTCGGATGGCCGATAGGTTTTGGTCTTGGCCAACATGCCGCTGCACTCCCTGTCTTTTTTTGGTTCTTGGGTACGAAACCCGCCCTCCCGGTGCGGCAGGCTTATATACGCCCGCCGAGCGGCCGACAATATCCGAGTATGGTCGCGGCTTATGATGATTTATTATGACATCTCAATGACTTGGGTCGGCGCAGGTGAAAAGTCTGCGTCTGACCGCCGTTTTTGGATATGGCGAAAAGGTATCGCCGTCTTGACTAGCGGATGCCGGCCTTGGCGAGCTCAACGGCGACGCGCAAGTCGATCTCGCCGAGCACGCCGTCGAGGCCCGGATCGCCGGTCTCCTCGGTAAGCCCTTCGGCCGCAACCTTGAGCCGCATCAGCGTTGAGGGATCGACGCTGCCGTCGAGCACCGCGAGCTTGAGCGTGTCGAGCACGTCGAGCGCCTTGCGGCCGCGGTTGACCGCCCGCTTCTTGCGTTCGCGCGGATCCTCGACGCCTTGCAGGGCGATCAGCGCGTCGACGGTCGACACCGTGCGCAACGAGCCCGCCGCGGAGGTATTGCGCGGCATTTCCTCTTCGCTGACGGTGAACGTGCCGGCGGCGCTGCGGCGCGCGGCGGTGGGCGCCGCAGCAAGCGCACTCCCGTTCGGTCCATAGACGCGCATGGCTGAAAAATCCCATCCGGACGTGCCGGCCCCGAATTGTTCCAAGCCTCTGCGTTTATGGTTAATGGTCAGTTAATACGCCGGCAAAATTTGCCGTCTGGGACCTTTCCTGCCGCCCCGCAAAGACGCGCCGTTTGTCGCGCCGAGCCAAAAAGCGCAAGCCCCTCAATGTCTTGAGTCGCGAACACCGCTTGGCACGGCGTTCGCATAATGAAGACGAGCCAAACGTCACATTGGGGAGCAGTGATGACGAGGATGTTGCGGGCTGTTCTGACGGCGTTGCTATTTGTCGCGTTCGCCACGCCGAACGCGGGCGCGACGTCGCGCATCAAGGACCTCGCCAATATCGAGGGCGTGCGGCAGAACCAGTTGATCGGCTACGGCCTGGTGGTCGGCCTCAACGGCACCGGCGATACCCTCAACAACATTCCCTTCACCAAGCAGTCGCTGCAGGCGATGCTCGAGCGCCTTGGCATCAACATCCGTGGCCAGACACTGCGCACCGGCAACGTCGCCGCCGTGATGGTGACGGCCAATCTGCCAGCCTTCGCGACGCAAGGGACGCGCATCGACATCACCGTGTCCTCGCTCGGCGATGCCAAAAATCTGATGGGTGGCACACTGCTGGTGACACCGCTGCTCGGCGCCGACGGCAACGTTTATGCTGTGGCGCAAGGCTCGCTCGCTATCGGCGGATTCTCAGCCGAAGGTGAGGCTGCAAAAATTACCCGCGGTGTACCGACTGTCGGCCGCATCTCCAACGGCGCACTGATCGAGCGCGAAATCGAATTCAACCTGAACAAGGTGAACCAGTTGCGCTTGGCACTGCGCAATCCCGATTTCACCACTGCCAAGCGCATCGCCGCGGCGGTCAATGACTTCATCGGCAAACCGACCGCCGAACCGCTCGACCCGGGTACCGTCGGGATCACCATCCCGCAGCAATACCAGGGCAACGTCATCTCGCTGCTCACCGAGATCGAGCAGTTGCAGGTCGAGCCAGACATCGGCGCCAAGATCGTCATCGACGAACGCTCTGGCGTCGTCGTGATCGGCCGCGACGTCCGCGTGTCAATGGTGGCGGTGGCGCAAGGCAATCTAACCGTCACGGTCACCGAGGCACCGCAAGTGAGCCAGCCTTTGCCGTTCACGCGTGGCGGTACCACGAGAGTCGTGCCACGCACCGATATCGGCGTGCACGAAGACGGCAAGAAAATGTTCGTGGTGAAGGAAGGCATTTCGTTGCAGCAGGTGGTCGACGGCCTCAATGCAATGGGCATCGGCCCGCGCGACCTGATCACAATCCTGCAGGCGATCAAGGCGGCGGGCGCGATCCAAGCCGACATCGAGGTGATGTGATGGCGAGCACCCTGCCCATCTCCTCGCCCGGTCTCGGCGCGCTCGATCTCTTCAAACTCACACAGCCGGCGGTCCCCGGCAAGCTCGGCGCCGCCGGCCAGGCGAAAGCCCACAAGGCGGCGCAGGATTTCGAGGCCGTGTTCCTCAACTCCATGTTCCAGCACATGTTTACCGGCATTGACGGCGAAGGCCCGTTCGGCGGCAAGGGCGCCACCGGCATGTGGCGCTCGGTGCTCACCGACCAATATGCCAAGTCGATCGCCAAAGCCGGCGGCATCGGCATCGCCGATCACGTCTACCAGAGTCTGATCGCCCATCAGGAGGTGCATTCGTGAGCGCGACGTTGCCGCAAAACCTCGTCGTCGACGCCGGCGAGGTCGAACAGACGATCGAGACCCTGAATGCGATTACCGATCGGCTAGTCGAGACGATCGAGCAGGAAACCCGGCACGTGCGCGCCGGCCGGCTGCGCGAGGCCGCCGATCTCGGCGAACTCAAAGCCGAACTTGCCCACCGCTATGCCGCGGAAAGCTCGCGCCTAATGGCCAACCGCGTGCTGATTGCGCGCAGCCAGCCCGAGGCCTACGCCGCCTTGCGCGAGCGCCATAACGATTTCCAGGCGCTGCTGCAGACCAATATGACGGTGCTGGCGACCGCCCATGCGGTATCCGAAGGCATCATCCGCGGCGTTTCCGGCGAACTCGCCCGCAAACGCGCGCCTTCGACCTACGGCGCCTCCGGCCGCACCAATTTGCCTGGAACCAAAGCGAATCAACCGATAGCGGTCTGCCGAACGCTTTAACCCGATGTATAAGAAGTTGTTAACGTGTTGGCGACGCTCCTTCTTGTCGGCCTATGATTAGCCGCTGATCTTTCGATTGAATTTGCCCTGCCCGGCTACTTCCCGGCGGCGGAAAAGTCTTAACAAATCAATTCACTGGCCCGGCACAGCCAGCATTTTTTAACCATGTTCTTTTACGCTGCGTTACGCGGCATTGGATAGTTTGCCGCATCACGCGTTGGTCAAGGACCGGACACCGGCGCCTCGTGCCAGCACGACACAACCAGAAAGGTTATGACTATGTCGCAAATTGCTCTCTCCGCCGGCGTACGGGCGAACCTGCTCTCTCTGCAGAACACTGCCGAGCTGATGCAGAAGACCCAGACCAACCTTGCCACCGGCAAGAAGGTCAACTCCGCTCTCGATAACCCGCTGAACTTCTTCACCTCGCAGTCGTTGAACAACCGCGCGAATTCGCTGAACGGCCTGCTCGACGCGATGTCGAACGGCATTCAGACCATTCAGGCGGCCAACACCGGCATCACCTCGATCACCAACCTGGTGCAGCAGCTCCAGTCGGTGGTCAGCCAGGCCCGCGCCGATACCACGGCCGGCTCGGTGACCCCGGGTGCGGCAACCGTTCTGTCGTCGGCCGCGAACAACTCGACCTCGCTCAACCATACGCTGACGCTGAACGTCGCCAACGGCGTGTCGGTCGCGATCAACACCGATCCGGGCACCGTGTCCGCGACCCTGACGGGCGTTGCCGGTGCGACGATCGCCACTACCACCCAGGCCGGCAGCATCACGATTCAAAGCGCCAACATCAACGGTGGCGCGGCTGTAACCGTGGCGCTCGCCAAAGGTGACACGCTTGCGGGCGATGTGACCAAGATCAACAGCGCCATCACCACTGCCGACCCGACCAACGGCAGCCATCTGCAGGCCGCGATCGTCGGCGGCCAGATCAAGCTGATCAACGACCAGGGCGACCAGGTCACGGTCTCTGACGCGGTCGGAAACGCCAACGGTACCGCGGCACGCATCGGCTTCACCAGCGGTCAATCTTCGACCGACGGCGTCGTCGGCACCCCGCTCACAGTCGACCAGATCGTGTCGGCGGTGAACGGCAGCGCGGCGCTGACCGGCCAGGTCCTGGCGGCCAATGTCGGCGGCAAGTTGTCGCTGCAGAACCTGACTGCCTCGGCGATCACGGTCACCGGCGCCACCGCAGCCGCGGTCACCGGCGTGTTGACCGACAGCATCACGCTCGCAGCCGGCACCGGCGGCGGCATGAGCTCGGTCCGCACCAGCTTGATGAACCAGTACAACAGCCTGCGCACGCAGGTCGACAAGCTGGCGCTGGACTCTGGCTTCAACGGCACCAACCTGTTGAATGGCGACAAGCTCACCGTGACGTTCAACGAGAACGGCACGAGCACGATCGACATTCAGGCGCTGGACAACAACGGCAACGCCTTCTCGGTCAATTCCACCAACCTCGGGATCGTCACTGGAACCACGACGAATTTCGGTTCCAATACGAACCTCGACGCGCTGACCGCGGGCCTCACCGCCGCCCTGACGACCCTGCAGACCCAGTCGACCTCGATCTCGTCGTCGCTGTCGGTCGTGCAGACCCGCCAGGACTTCACCAAGAACATGGTCAACACCCTGCAGACCGGCGCGTCCAACCTGGTCCTCGCCGATCCGAACCAGGAAGGCGCCAACCTGCTCGCCCTGCAGACTCGTCAGTCGCTGTCCACCACCGCGCTGTCGATGGCTTCGCAGGCCGACCAAGCCGTGTTGCGCCTGTTCCAGTAAGCGAAAGCATATCGCTTCAAATAAGACGGCGGGGCCTCAAGCCCCGCCGTTTTTCTTTGCCGCCGCCGTGCGGGCGGCCGGTTAACGATCCCTTAAGTATGCGGGGCTGAGGATCGGTCCCTGGGAGACAGCCAATGGCCCTCAAAGTCGAATTGAAGCCGGGTGAGCGTATCCTGATCGGCGAGTGCGTCATCACCAATTCCGGTCAGCGTACGCGCTTTGTGATCGACGGCAAAAAGGTGCCGATTCTGCGCGAGAAGGATATCCTGACCGCGGAGCAGGCCGACACGCCGGCCAAACGCATCTACCTGGCGGTCCTGCTGATGTATACGTCGCGCGACCCGCGCGAGCATTATCCGACGTATTTTTCACTGGTGCAGGATCTCGTCCGCGCCGCGCCCAGCACGTTGATGCATATTGAGATTATCAATAATCAAATCTTAACAGGGAACATGTATAAGGCGCTCAAGCAGGTTAAACAGCTAATCGAGTACGAACGGGAGTTGCTGAGCAATGAAATCGGCCGCAAACACCTACGCGAAAGTGGCAAACAAGATCTCCAACCCGCGTGAATTGGAAGCCAATCTTCTGCTGGACGCCGCGTGTCGGCTGCAATCCGTGCATGACTCCTGGGAGCAGCGCGGCGACAAGCTCAGCTCCGCGCTACATTTCAATCGTAAGCTCTGGACGTTTTTCTTGTCGGCGGTGACCAACGAGGAGAACCCCTTGCCCACCGAGATCCGCCAGAACGTCGCCAATCTCGGCCTGTTCGTCTGCAAGCAGACGCTGGCGATCCTGGCCGATCCGAAGCCGCAAAACCTCGGGTCGCTCATCAACATCAATCGCGAAGTGGCGGCGGGACTGCTCGGCCGCGCCTGAACGAACGCCCGCAACGCAATAAAAAAAGACCGCGGCCGGGCCGCGGTCTTTTCTATTGTGCGAGGAGGGTGCGAAACGGCGCCGCGCCTGCTAGCCGTTCACCGGCGACAGGTAGCTGACCAAGGTGAGCTGCGACAGTCTGGCTGTCGCCGATAGCGAGGCCGACAGCCTGGTCTGCAGCGCCAGGATTTCAGCGCCGACTTGCGTCGGATTCACGCCCTGGATCGACTGCAGCATATTGTTCAGCATAGCGGAGGTCTGCTGATGCTGGTCTTGGAGCGAATTGACGGTGGCCTGCGAATTGGTCAGGCTCGTCTCGATATCCGTGATGTTCTGGATACCTGGCGTGGGTCCAAGGCCGCTGTAGATCCTGTTATTGAGCGCCAGATAGCTCGCCTGCGCATTGGGATCGCTCGCGGAATAGGTAGTCGCAGCGAGCGTCGCCACATTCTGCACGATCATGCGAATGCCCTGCTCGTTGGCCTGCGTCCCGTAGGAGATCGTGGTGTTCGCATCGACGCGTGCGGTCGCGGTCGAACGGGCCGATGCCGCGCTGTTGTCGCCGGTGTACCAGAACACCGTATTGGCCGGCGTGCCGGCAACCAGCTTGGTCGCCGCCCAGGCGCCGTTCGCCGTGGCATTGCCGGCGCCAAAGCCCAGATCGGCGGCGACCGTGCCGGTGCTGCCGGTGAGGTCGACCTGCATGCCCGAGGCGTTGACGAATTCGAGGTTGCCGGAGGCATCTTGCGTGGCGGAGACCGTCGATCCCGCGGTTGTCAGCGCCGCATTGATGGCGATGATCTTCTTGGCGAGCGTGTTGTCGGTGGCGGCAAACGTGACGGCGGCGGTGTGGCCATTGCCGTCATTGATCGTCAGATTGCCGGCGCCGGACTCATCGGCCGTGTAATTGGTCTGGTTGTTCGACGTCAGGGTGCCATTCACGCGCATCGGCGGATCATCAAAGAAGTTGTTCGAGGCGGCGACGGCCGAAGCTGCCGGCATTGTCGTGACGCCGATTTGGGTCACGGCCGCGGCGAGGGCGGTCTGAAGGTTGGCCGCGGTCAGCGCCGTGGTGCCGCCGATCATGAATTGGCCGGCCTTTGGCGTCACCGACGTCGTGGCTTGCAGCTGGACGCTCTGGGTGGTGCCGTCCGGCAGATTGAAATTGAATGTTACGGTTTCGCCGTCATTGGGGTTGGTCGCCCCGAGGTTCACGGTAATGCCCGGCGGCGATCCGGTGGGCCCAGCGACGGTTGCGCCGGTCAGCGTCGAACTGACCGAGGCAAGCTTGAGGCCAAAGGGAGAATTGGCGACGTCCTCGCTCACCGATACCGTCGTTCCGCCAGGCGCCGGAATGACCAGGCGGCAAAGGCCGTCGGCGCCTTGGTCGGCCTGTAGCCGCTGCGCAATCAGCTGCTTGAGGCCGGCGGCGGCGCCATTGCCATTGAGAATATGATCGGTGGTGTCGACAGCAGTCTGATTGAAGCCAAGCCCCGAGAACAAATAGCCATTGGCGCCTTGCGTGTTCAGCAGACCCACGAGCTGATCAAGTTGGTCGACGGCGGTATTTTGCGTGGCGGTCTGCCCGCTATTGCCGAGAGTGTAATTGGGTTGCGAGGCGGCCTGCTGCACCGAAGTGCCGATAGTTCCGATTTGCTGCAGCACCTGTTGCTGTATGCCGAGCGTCGCGCCAACGTTCGATATCGTATTGTCGTAACTATCGAGCGCCGCCAACTGCGCGTTCAAGGCGATGGCGATGCCGCCTTGACCCCCAAGCCCCGCATAACTATCGGATTTTATCCCGGTGCCGAGCTGTCGATTGAGGTCGTCGAGCTGCTTGTTGATGTCGAGCGCCGACTGAATCAGCGGCAGAACACTGGATGATACACCCGAAACCGTCATGAAAACCTCACATCAAGCCGCTTGTATCAACGCGTCAAGCATCGCCTTCACCGTGGACATCACGCGCGCATTCGCCCCATAAGAATTCTGCAGCGTCAACAGGTTCGCCATTTCGGTGTCGATGTTCACCGCCGAAGTCGAGTCGAACCGCGATTGCAGCGCGTTGACGACGACATCCTGACCCGATTGTAAGCTGGCCGCGGCATTGCTCGCGGTGCTCTGCGTCATGACAACCTGGCCCATGTAGTCCGACAACGTTCCTTGGAAAGGAGCGCTGACGCCACCGATCCCGGACGCCGGAGAGTATTGCAGCTTCGCGTTCACCAGCTGATTGTAGATGAAGTTCGGCCTGGTCGCGTCGCCGACCGGCGTCGGCGGCGCCGTCTGGTAGGTCACGAGCTTGGAGGGGTCCGCGAGAAGGGCGCTGTTGACCGTAATCCGCGCAGCATAGCCATTGGCCTGCGATCCGGAGCCGCCAAAGGCGCCGGTGTACGGCGTCGACCCGTCCGTAAACAGCGGCAGCGTGGCCGAGCCGCCTGTCAGCGAGGTCGCGCTCGTCGTCGTCGAGGCAGAGCTCAGCGTGATCGCGGGGCTGCCGTTGAGCATTTCCAGCGTGGTGCCCGACGGATTGGAAAATTGCAGCCCGGCCGGCCCCAGCGCGGCGTTGAGTGCGCTCGCCGCCGCCGCCGCGCCGCCGGAGAAATCGATACCGATGACGGTATCGTTCGGGTCCGACGTATCTGAATTCGAAAGCGGCAAGCCGGATGGGTCGTCGACCCGCACGATCGTAATGTTGTGCTGAACGTTGATCGCGTCAGTGTAGCTGAGCTTGATCGTGCTGCCGTTCGACATGCCGCTGATATCGGCATCGAAGCCCGTCTGCGGCCCGACCGTGACGGCGGTGGCGGGCGTCGTGGTATCGGACAGCGCGCTCGACATTTGCGCGGCGATCTGATCGAGCTGGGTCTGCGCCTGCACCAGCACGTTGTCGCGCATGTTGAGGTAGCCGGCGATTTCGCCGGACTGTATGCCGCCGGTGGCGACCAGATCTCTCGTGCCGCCGGATGGATCGACGAGGGTAATCGTGCTGAGCCCGCTTTTTGTCGGGTCGGCATTCCACAGTTGCGTCGGCGTCAAAGTGCCCGATGCATTGAACCTAAGCACCGACGCGTCGTTGCCGACGAGCTGGGCGCCGGTGCTGGTTGTGACTGTGATCTGGTCGTTGCTTCCCCGCGTGATACGGATGTCCATCAATCGCGAAAGCTGATTGATACTTTGATCGCGTTGATCGTCGAGCGTGACCTTGGTGCTGTCGTTGAGCACGCCGCTAACCAGCTGCTTATTGATGCTTGCGATCTGCGCCAAGGCGTCGTTGACCTGTTGCACATCGTTGGCGATGCCCTGATCGGCCTGGCTGCGAAGCGTCTGGACCTGGGACGATGCGCTATTGAGTTCCTGCGCGAAGGTCTGAGCGGTGCTGAGCGCCTGGGTCTGTGCCGTGTAGGAATTCGGGCTTGATGACAAAGTCTGGACGGCGGACGTGAAGCTGTTGAACACCGAATCGAGCGACGTGGCGGAGCCCGGCTGGCCGTAAACTTGCTCCAGCTGCTGATACAACGTGCCGCGAATGTCGGCGTAGCCGCCGCCGGCATTTTCAGTCCATAGCTGTTTCTGCACGAACGTGTCCAGCAGCCGGTTGATCGACGTGACCTGAACCGCATTGCCGCCTTCGCCGGTCGCTGTCTCGACCTGGGTCGCCTGTTTCGCGACGTAACCCGCCGTCTGCGCGTTGGCGACGTTACCGGCGACGATCGACAGGCCGGTCTGGGTCGCCCGCAGGCCGGACAATGTCGTCGCGAGCGTTTGCTCTAGACCCATGGGGCAGCCTCGGTTACGCGCTTCGCCAACTCACGCTCGTTGAGGGCTAGCGAATGACGTTCAGCAGGTCTTGCGACATCTGGTTGGCTGTCGTGATCACCTTCGTGTTCGCCGAATAGGCTTGCTGCGTCACGATCAGCTTAGTGAATTCCGTCGCGATATCGACGTTGGAGCTTTCCAGCGATTGCCCGACGATTTTGCCCGACGCACCTGCAATTGCTTGCCCTGAATCCGTCGTCGCCTGGTAGGCGCCGCCGGTCAGGCTTTGCAGTTGGTTCTCCGCGTTGAAATGCACCAGCGGAATTTGCGCGAGGTTGACGTTGCGCCCGTTGGAGAAGATGCCGCTGATCAGACCGTTGCTGCCGACCGACACCGATTGCAGCTGACCGGCCGGGAAACCGTTCGCCTGAATCTGGTTGATGGTCGGCTGCCCGCTGGTGTTGGCGAACTGTGTGATGCTGCCGACCGGGGTGATCAGCGTGAGGTTGCCGAGATTGGTGCTGCCGACGGTCACGTTGTTCAACGTGATGCTGGCGGAGCCGGCAACGAGTTGTCCGGCGGAATTGAAGGTGAAATCGGTACCGGCGTTCTGCCAGGCGACCTGGTTGCCGACCGCGTTCGGGTCCGTCTGGTAGAACAGCTCCCAGGTATTGGCGCCGCCAGCCGCGACGCTGTCGACTTTCGTCCAACGGAGCTGAAGGTTGGCCGGCGTGCCGGCGGCGTCGTAGACGGTGGCCGAGCCGCCGTCGATCGACTCGTTGATGAAGTTCGGCGCGTCGGTGCCGATCACTTGCCCGGTCGAGGGCAGGCCGTTGGCGCCGTTGACCGACACAGTTGCCCCGGCAAAGCCGAGCTGGGTCGCATCGCCGCTGCTGAAGGTATTGACCGTAACGGTATCGGTAGCGCCGGCAGTGTTGGTGCTTGTCAACACCAGGTCGCCGGCGCTGTTGATCGTCGCATTCACCTGGGCAGAAACGCCGACCTGCGCATTGATGGCGTTTTTGATGGCCGTCGGGTTGTAACTGCTGCCGCCGGCCAACGTGACCGTCTGACCGTTGACGTTGAACGTAAGGTTGGTGGCGTTGGCGCCGTTAACGATCGCGTGGTTCGCAACACCGGTCGAACCGCTGGTGGTGGTTTCACTCGCGGCGGTGATCGTCAAACTGCTGGCGGCTCCCGTCGTCGGCGACGTGAACACGAGATTGCCGCCGCTGACGGTCGTGACGTTGCTGCCGACTTGAAAGTTGATGATATTGGCAACGTCCTGCGCCGAAAGCGCAGCAGCGCTAAGGGCGGTCGAATTCGCCGTATTGTAGGCTGTGACGTTGGCAGCCGTGATGCTGACGGCGTGGGCGGTACCGTCGACGTTCAGGGTGAAGTTGACCGCATCGCCGCCGCCGCTGACGTCGACGGTCGTGAACGCGCCTTCGGTGATGCTGGCGGAGGTCGCGCCCTGGGCGGTCAGATTGATGGTGCCAAGTGCGCTCGTGCCGGTCGCGATCGCGTGCGTGTTGGACCCGGCATTGAGCGTCGGATTCTGCGTAAAGCCCGCCAGATTGAGCAGCTCGGAATTGGGGATTGCGGGATTGTACGCCTGCGTCGCCGGCGTCGACGGAAGGTTGATGCCGTAGTCGATCTGCGTGGTCGGGCTCGCCGGCAATAGATTATTGTTGAATTGCAGGGGCGAAGGCACGTTGCCGCTCGGCGCGCCGGTCGTCTGATCGATCGGAATGCCTTCGAGATAATAGCCGCCGCCATTGACCATATAACCGTTCGCGTTCAGCTCGAAGTCGCCGCGCCGCGTGTAGCTGACGACGCCATTGAAGTTCGGCGTGGTCCCGGTGAAACTCGTCGGGTTCTGCACGGTAAAAAAGCCGTCGCCATTGACGGCGATGTTGGTTCCCGACTGCGTCGCCTGGATGGCGCCCTGTACGGTGACCGTTGCCAGCGAACTGGCGTAAACGCCGCTGCCGACCTGCTGCGAGGCCACCGAGTTCGAATCCGGGATCAGATCCTGGAAATTCGTGTTGAGGCCTTTGTAGGATATCGTCTGCGAGTTCGCGATATTGCCGGAAATGTTCTGCATCGCGTAAGCCTGCGACTGCAAACCGCTGACCGCGTTTGTAAGAGCGTCAAACAAACCCATGACTTCATCTCCACGTTCGCAACTCGGCAGCCCACAGGCTGCGCGCGGACAATCCCGCGAACGGCACAACGCAATCGCCGTGCCAGGTTAAATATCTTTATTTCTCAATAGCTTAGTGTGGACGCCGAGACTGGACGCGGCGCAGTTTCTGCCTCAAGCGGCAGATTTTGCCGGGAGCCGCGCAAAATCCGGCCGCCCGGCGGGTATCCCCAGCCGGGCGGCAACACGTTGTGTGTCCGATGCGGTTACGACTGACCGGGCGTCTGCGGCTCGAACTTCAATGAGAGGCCGTTCATGCAGTAGCGCAACCCGGTCGGCGGCGGGCCATCGTCGAACACGTGGCCGAGGTGGCCTTCGCAGCGGCTGCAATGCACTTCGGTGCGCGTCATGAAGAAGGAGCGGTCGGTCGTCGTGCCGATCGCATTCGGTAGCGGCTGGTAAAAGCTCGGCCAGCCGGTGCCGCTCTCGAATTTGGTGTCGGACGCAAACAGCGGCAGGTCACAGCCGGCGCAGGCGAATTTGCCCTTGCGCTTCTCGTGGTTGAGCGGGCTGCTGCCGGCGCGCTCGGTGCCGTGCTTGCGCAGCACGTCGTAGGCCTGCGGGGACAGGCGCTTGCGCCAGTCCGCATCGCTGACCTTCTTCCAGTCGACGGTATCGGTCGTCATCGTCATTGTTTCTGCCTCGCTGTATTTGCCCGTGGCCATCAGCGCGCCCAGCGCCACCGTGGCCGTCAACAAAGCCCGTCGGTCGATCATGTCAGCTGTCTCCCTTCGCTTTGCCCCAAAGTTGCTCCAGCCGCTGGTCGCGTCCGCAGTTCCAGCGGTAGAATTTGTACTTCGTCGGGTTCTTCAAATAGAAATTCTGGTGGTATTCCTCGGCCGGATAGAACGCGCCGGCGTCTGCGATCTCGGTGTAGATCGGCTTTTTCAGTTCCTCTTCGACTTTCTTCTTCGACGCTTCCGCGAGCTTCCGCTCCTCGTCGTTGTGGACGAAAATCGCGGTGCGGTACTGATTGCCGTAGTCGCAGAACTGGCGGTCCTTCACCGTCGGATCGACGTGGTGCCAGTAGTAGGTGAGCAGTTGCTGGTAAGTGACGACCTTCGGGTCGTAGATCACCTGCACCGACTCGGCATGTCCGGTGCCGCCGGCCGAGACCTGCTCGTAGGTTGGGTTGGCGACGGTGCCGCCGGTGTAACCGGAGGTGGTCGAGACTACGCCCTTGACGTGGTCGAAATCGGATTCCGTGCACCAGAAGCAGCCGCCGGCAAACGTCGCCACCGCCTGCCCCGGACCGGGCTTGGGCAGCGGCGCCATCTCGGCAGCGCTTGCCAGGCCGAGAGCCGCAAGCGTCAGGAACAGGCCGAGAAAAAGGCGGCGCATCCGTTTCCTCCCGAATTCGTTTCCGCGCCCTGACATATACGCTTGGCGCATAATAGCCATTCAACTTGCCATCACTCGCCATCACGCTTGTGCGAGCGCGCATGGCCCCGAAAAGTGGTTACTGGTTTTCGGACCGGGCCATGCGCAAAACCAGAGTCCTTATCGTCTTGCCCTGCCGCAGCCACCTGCCTAGTGTCGCGAAAAAGCGAGGAATTACATGCATTTTGAAGGCACCGACGCCTATGTGGCGACCGATGACCTCAAGGTCGCGGTCAATGCGGCGATCGCCCTGGAACGGCCGCTTCTGGTCAAGGGCGAGCCGGGCACCGGCAAGACCGTGCTGGCGCTGGAAATCGCCAAATCAATCGGCGCGCCGCTGATCGAGTGGCACATCAAATCGACGACCAAGGCGCTGCAGGGGCTTTACGAATACGACGCGGTGTCGCGCCTGCGCGACAGCCAACTCGGCGAC
The DNA here is from genome assembly GCA_036273755.1 of Pseudolabrys sp. Lineage (GTDB taxonomy): Bacteria > Pseudomonadota > Alphaproteobacteria > Rhizobiales > Xanthobacteraceae > Pseudolabrys. The sequence continues at coordinate 12,463 of DASUGZ010000116.1, read as the reverse complement.
GAGCGCGTCAAGGACATCCGCAACTACATCAAGCGCGGCAAATTGTGGGACGCCTTCGTCGCCGACGAGCGACCGGTGCTCTTGATCGACGAGATCGATAAAGCCGACATCGAGTTCCCCAACGATCTCCTGCTTGAGCTCGATCGCATGGAATTTTTCGTCTACGAAACCGGTGAGACAGTGAAGGCGCGCCGCCGGCCTGTGGTGATCATCACGTCGAACAACGAGAAGGAATTGCCGGACGCATTTTTGCGCCGCTGCTTCTTTCACTACATCCGCTTCCCGGATCCCGACACCATGACGGCGATCATCGAGGTGCACTTCCCGGGTATCAAGCAGCGCCTGGTCAACGAAGCGCTGAAGCTGTTCTACGAAATCCGCGAAGTGCCCGGCATGAAGAAGAAGCCGTCGACTTCGGAGTTGCTCGACTGGCTGAAGCTCTTGATGGTCGAGGACATCGGCCCGGAAACCTTACGCGAGCGCGATCCCAAAAAGCTGATCCCGCCTTTGCACGGTGCGCTGCTCAAGAACGAGCAAGACGTTCATCTGTTCGAGCGCCTCGCCTTCATGACGCGCCGTGAAGGGCGCTGATCGCCGACGCGGGAACCGGCACTCAGATAAGTGCCGCATGATTGCGTGCCGGTGGAATGGAACCGGAACCAGTCCAACGACCCACGCGTTGGCGGAGAGGCATAGGGTCGTGCGGATACAACAATGGCATTCTTTGTTTACACTGCGATTGTGCTCGTCTCGATCGTCGGCATTCTTCTCGAGCTTGACTGGCTGACCAAACCGAAATCGGACACCAGGTCGCCGGTGCAAGTTGCGACCAGGACCGCCGCGCCGACGCCGCAGCCAAACGCCAAAAACAAAAACGCCGATCTCACCGCAGCCAACCCGAAAAACCCGGATATCCCGCAGCCTGTCCCAAAAAAACAGGATGCGCCGCAATCTGAGCAGGCAGCCCACGAGGCAGCTACGAAGCCGCAGGCTGCACCGCAACCGCCCGCCGTCGACCCAGCACCGGTGCAGCAACAACCGGCCGCAACGACAGATGCCGCGCCGCCGGTGCAACGGGCCGACGGATCGACTGCCGGTCGTGCTTTGGCTCACACCGTTACTCTGGCCTACGCGGAACCCGCGCCTGCTCCTGCCGCAGCCGTCGCTCCGACCGCCGCCCCCGTTCCGCCAGTCGCGCAAACGCACACTGTTGCGGCAGCGCCGAACCGCTGCGACGTTCGGGCCTGCTCCAGTGCCTATCAGTCGTTCCGCGTCTCCGATTGCACCTATCAGCCCTTCGAAGGGCCGCGGCGAATTTGTGAAAATCCGCCTGCGACGACGGGGCGGGCGGCTGCATCGCAGCCGCGCGCCGAGCCGCGCCGCCAAGCGACCTATCGGACGCGGGACGACGAGCCCGACCGCGATGTTGTCGTGCGGCGCGCCAGGCCGATCGACGCCGACGAGGGCGATGCGGATGACGAGGACGACCGTGGCATGGAGCGCAGCCGCGTCATCGTCATCGAGCGGCCATCGAGCGGCCCCTGGGACCGCGAAGATCGGTGATCACGTCGCCGGCTTGTCCGCTTTCGGCTGCGGTTTTTGCGCCGGCTTGGCCTGCGGCGGCTTGACCGGTTCTTCGGGCGCTTCCGCGGCCGCAGGCGCCTCGATCCAGCCTTGCTCCTTGGCATAGGCCGCGACCTTCTCGCCCACCGCGCGGCCGAGCCGGCGCGCTTGCGCCTCCACGTCGGGCGAAAGCCTCTCCGGGGCGGCTTTTTCCGCCGCGAGCACAGCGGCGATCTCCGCGTTGCGCGCCACCGCCTCCTTCTTGCCGCCCGCAAGCTTGCCCGCTTCCTTGGCTGCTACCGTGAACGCGGTCAGCTGTTTGCGGCTGCCGCCCGAGGCATAGGACACCGTCATGTCGGCGACCGCATCGATGTGGGCGGGACCGAAGCCGAAGGGCTTCTTTGCACTGCCGCCCTCGCCGCCACGCAGCCGTCCGCTCACCACGGCGGCCTTGTCGTTCAGCGTCAGGCCCTCCTCGCTGCCGGGCTCCGCTTCGAGCCCCGCCTCGCGCAAGGTGACGACAATCGTGGCGACGATCTCATCATTGACGCGCGCCAGCGTGCGTCGCTTGCGTTCCAGGATCGGATAGGTGCTGCCGTTGCGGTCCATGCGCGCGCTGAAGCCGCGGTCGATCGCGTCGACCTCAGGCGCGGCAGCGAAGTCGGTCACCACAATGGTCTTCGGCTTGACCGACGTGTCGCCAAACATGCCGCCGCCCGTGGCGCAGCCGCCGAGCGCAGCAAGGCCGAGGAGAAAGATGGACGTCCGCAAAGCTCTCATGCGCAGGAACTTACCATAGGGAGAGGAAAAACGGGGATGACTCAGGCGGGCGGGGCGTCGGGCGGCCCTTGCACGGGCCGGGATGCCAGCCGCGTCTGCTTGCGCGCGCGCGATTGCTCGCGATAGCGCGACAGCCCCTGCCCGATCCGCGCGATCGGCCGCGAGCCCCAGTAGATGCCCTGCGCCACAACGCGGCCGAGCGCGCCGCCGGCCCAGACCAGTTCGTAGGGCGCGAACAGCCGCCAGGTCTGGTCGCTCTCGACGATGCCCTTCGCGATCAATTCGCCGCCCATCGCCGTGGTGTTGAGGCCGTGGCCGCCGAAGCCGCTCGCGACCCATAGCCCGCTTTCGATCTCGCCGAGCTGCGGCATGCGGTGGATGGCGCGGCCGAGTGTGCCGCGCCACTGATGCGCGATTTTCACCTCGCCGAGCGCCGGGAAATTGCGGCGGATGTCGCCGATCAGCGCGCGGCCGATCCACGGCGGGTCGGCTTGCCAGGCGCGCATCCGCCCGGACCACATCAGCCGGTCGCCGCCGACAATGCGGTAGTGGTTGTCGGCGCGGTTCGTATCGCTGACCGCGCCGCGAAAGCGCACGACATCGGTCAAATTCGCAATCGGCTCGGTGACGATGACGTAGGTCGTGATCGGCAGCAGCGTCGCGGCGAGCCGCGGCATCAGTGCGCCAAGCTGCACGTTGCCGGCGAGCACGACATGCGTCGCGCGCACGCGCCCCTGCGCCGTCTTGATGCGCTTGCGCACGCCGGCCGGATCGATCTCGATGGCGCGGCTCGACTCGAAAATGCGCGCACCGAATTTTTCCGCATCCGCCGCAAGGCCGAGCGCGTAATTGAGCGGATGGATGTGCAGCGCGCCGGGAAAATGCACGGCGCCGAAATAGCGGTCGTTCGGCAGCACCTCGCGCACGCGCTCGGTCGGCCAGGCTTCGACGTTGACGCCGATCCAGCGCAGGCGCTCGACCTCGCGCGCGATCCCGTCGGTGTTGGCGATTTTCGAGACGTGCAGCCAGCCGGGCACCGGCTCGACGCCAGGCATAGCCGTCTGGATGATCGCGCCCCACACGTAGTCGATGCCGCGCTCCGAGAGGGCCCAGAGCTGCTTGGTGTGGTCGAGACCGATGCGCTCGACCATGTTCTCGAAATGCTCGCCGAAGCCGGGCAGCACAAAGCCGGTGTTGCGCCCCGACGCGGCGGAGGCGATGCGCCCGCCTTCCAGAACCGCCACCGACCAGCCGCGGCGCGCGACCTCGCGCGCCACCGTCAGCCCGGCGAGGCCGCCGCCGATCACGCAGACGTCGGCATCGAGTTCGAAGGTGAGCTGCGGACGCTCCGGGCTCGCAACCCGCGTCGCCTCGTACCAGCCCCCCGCCATATTGCCGTCGTCGCTCATCGCCACCACTTGTCTCTATAGCCAGCCCGGTCTATGCGCGGACGCGAAACTGCCGCAGATTCGGGCCGCGGCCCTCACCACACCCTGATACACCATGCGCCGCCTCTTGTTGCTACGCCATGCCAAGGCCGAACGGTCGGAGCCAGGGACCAAGGACTTTGCCCGCGTGCTGATCGACCGCGGCCGCAAGGACGCCGCCAAGATCGGCGCCTACATGGCGGCCCATGCGCTCATTCCCGACCGGGTCGTCCTGTCGCCGGCCGCGCGCACCCAGGAGACCTGGAAATACGCCGCCGCCGCGTTCCAACCAGCGCCGGCGGCCATGTCGGCGGAACGTATCTATGACGCGACGCCGCATACCATATTCGGCGCGATCAAGGATACGCCGGCCTCCGTCCATACGCTGATGATGGTCGGCCACAATCCGGGCCTGCACGAACTCGCGCTGATGCTGATCGCCTCCGGCGATATCGACGCGCGTGAGCGGTTGCGCGAGAAGCTGCCGACCTCGGGCCTGGTGATCGTCGACTTCGCCTTCGACAACTGGGGCAAGCTGCACCCTCAGTCCGGCCGGCTGGAGCGCTTCGTCAGCCCCAAAACGCTGGAAGCCGCGGCCACCTGATCTGTCCCGATTGCGCCAAACGCTCCCTCAACGCGCCTGCCGAAACATGCCATGATCCCCTCCCCGCAGCGGAAAAGAGGGGCGCTGTCATGTACAAGCAGATTCTGGTCCCGATCGACCTTGCCGATACCGATCTGGCGAAGCCGGCGATCGAGGCGGCGGTGACGCTCGCCCGCTCGTCCGGCGGGCATGTGCGGCTAGTCAATGTGATGCCGATGACGCCGGTCATGTTGGCGGAATACGTGCCGCCGGATTTCGACGTCCAGCAGCGCAAATCGGCCGAGGAAGCGATGGCCATCATCGCCGGCGAAAGCGGGCTCGATGCCGGGCATATTTCAGGCACGGTGCGGCAAGGCGGCATCTATCACGAGGTGCTGGAGGAGGCCAAAGCGATCAACGCCGACCTTATCGTCATGAGCTCGCATCGCCCGGCCATGCGCACCTATTTTCTCGGTTCCAACGCCGGACACGTGGTGCGCTACGCCAAATGCTCGGTGCTGGTGGTGCGCAATATGAAGGGCTGAGGCCCGGGGAATCCGCCGCATCAGCCCATCGGCATCAGCTCGGGCGGGAGCGCCTCCGTCCGGTAGCGGCCGGGCCGGTTGCGGCGCAAGAAGTTCCCGTCTTGCCAGAGAAATAGCGCCAAAAAGGAGCCGACAAAGGTGGGATCCCAAGGCGCGCCACCAAAGACGGCCGAAAGACGTAGGCAGGGTGCGCTTCGGCAAGCGGCGTTTGGGGGCCCCCGCGATCGGGGCTCATTGCGGGCGGCTCCGCGGCAAAGACGGCGTCAGGCTCGTTTTACCCGCCATTTCCAGCACTATTCATCAAAGTGGCCAGCACCTTGATGCACTGCGGTAGTGACGCACTTTGTGCAACCATCTGTTTCAATAGGCCGGGCGATAGAATACCCTGATCTGGGCGTGTGTGGCGTTTTGAGTTGGGGGTCCTTGTCATGGCGAAATTGTCGAATTTGTTCGGGCGCAAAAATGAGGAGATCGGCGATCTCCGCATGCACGAGCCCCCGGCCGCCGAGACTGTCTCAGACCTCGGCTCGCGGATCGGCGAGGAAAACGAGGCGCTGCGCAACCTGTTGGGCGATACCGCCCGCAAGATCGGCGAACTCGACGAGCTCAAGGACTCCTTCGGCAAGATCGTCGCCCCGTTCAACAATGTGCTGCGCGCGCTCGAGCAGGAAAAGTCGCAGGCGCTCGCGCTTACTGCGATGCTCGATGAATCGCGCAACGCCTACGAGACGCTGCGCACCGAATTCTACCGCATCGACAAGCAGGCAACCGCGACGGCGGCGGATGCCGAGAAGTTGCGGATCGAACTCGAGCTGGCGCGCGAAACGAACCGCGCGCTCGAAGCCACCATCGTCGAACTCAGCAACGAAATTTCCGACCGCCGCGCCCAGGCCAGCGATATCGAGCATCAGTTGGCGCATGAGACGGCGGCGCACCGTACGCTCAACGAAAATTATCGTGCCCTGCAGGCTCAGTACGAGGCCGCCGAGCGGCAAAACATCGAACTGCAAGGCGACATTGCCGATGTGCGCGAGAAGCTGGCGCTGCTCGACGATGACAAACGTTCGCTGCAAGCCGCCGTCGACAAGGCCTTCGACGAGACCGCCCGCCTTTCCCGCGCGCTCACCGAGAGCGAAAATACCCTGGCCGAGACGCGCGGACAGCTCAGCAAAGTCGAGGCCAACTTCGCCGAAACCTACGCCGAACGCAGCCGCCTGGCCGTGGCGCTCGATGAGGTCCGCGAGCAGCGTCAGGCCGAACAGAACAGCCTGAACATGCGGCTCGAAGGCTTGCAGTCTCGCGCGGCCACCGCCGAGCGACTGCTGTCCGAGACCCGCCAAAACCTGATCGTGCGTACCGAAGAAGTCCGCGCCTTCGATCGCAAGGCGGTGGAAGCGAGCATCGCGCGCAACAACTCGGAAAAACGCCTTGCCCAGGTCGAGGGCATGCACGAGATGCGCGAGAGCCACATCAAGGACGTCGAGAAGGCGCGCGCCGCGCTTGCCGAACGCACCAATGCGATGACGAAGACGCTCAAGGCGCGCGAGGCCGCGCTGGTGCGCGCGGAGGAGAAGATCGCCACCCTCACCGAACGCAATGGCCACCTTGAAGCCGACGTGCAGGTCATCCGCACCAGCATCGAAAAGCGCGTCGAGGAGCTCAACTCGGCGCTGCAGCGCGAACGGATGGAACACGCGATGATCGAAGGCGCGCTGGAAGCAACGCGCAAGGACAATGCGCGGTTGCAGAGCGAAGTCGCCTCGCTACGCTCCATCTTGCGGCGCGGCATGGCGCTCGACGACGCGCCGGTCGCGCCTGACGAAGCGGCGAACGACGAAGCCTCGGTCAGAGCCAAGGCGGCGGGCAAAAGCGCGGAATCCGCGTAGCGCGAGCGCCCGTCCGGCTGCGCTCTTGGCTCCCGCGCTGCGGGTGACAACCCGGCGCGTGGCGCCTATATCGCATTCATGCGCACTCTCATCGTAGTGGCGCTGTTTGCCCTGTTGGGCGCGGCGGTCTGGTTCGCGGTCACCGCATGGGAGCGGCTCGGCGGCGGACCCATGCCGGCCTACGGCTACATCGCCATTGCCGGCGGCGTCCTAGCCTCGCTGCTGGTCGGCGGCGGGTTGATGGGGCTGGTGTTCTATTCGAGCCGCCACGGCTACGACGACATCGATGGCGGGCCGAAGTAGTCGACCGTCGCCGCAGCGCAGCGAGAAGGTCGATTTCTGTCGATTGTATTTGGCGCCCAATTGCCACTTTGCCAGGGGACGTGTTTAGCTCCCCGGCGCGGCGCGGGGGCGGCGCCGGTTTCCGGACAACGATGACTGAAAAGCCACGCCCGGTGGCTGGGGGAGACGCTATGTGGAATCAAATCTATAACCCGCTCGGCAATTCGGCGCTGTCGACCTGCGCGGCCGCGTTGCCTGTGGTCACGTTGCTGGTGCTTATCGCATCCAACAAAGTGAAAGTGCATATCGCTGCAATCATTGCATTGATCGTCGCCAATCTCGTCGCCATCGTCATCTTCACAATGCCCGCGGGCATGTCGATCCGCGCGAGCCTGCTCGGCATCGTCACAGGCTTTTTCCCGATCGGCTGGATCGTGCTCAACGTCATCTTTCTCTACCGGCTGACGGTCGAGAAAGGCGCGTTCGAGACGTTGCAGAACACGATCGGCGGCGTCACCACCGACAGGCGTCTGCAATTGCTGCTGATCGCGTTCTCGTTCGGCGCGTTCTTCGAAGGCGCCTCCGGCTTCGGCACGCCTGTTGCCGTGACCGGCGCGATCTTGATCGGTCTCGGCTTCTCGCCGCTCGCGGCGTCCGGCCTGTCGCTGATCGCAAATACCGCGCCGGTTGCCTACGGCGCGCTCGGCACGCCGATCGCCGGTCTTGCCAGCGTCACCGGACTCGATCCGTTCCTGCTCGGCGCCATGGTCGGACGGCAACTGCCGTTCTTCTCGCTGATCGTGCCGTTCTGGCTGATTTGGGCCTTCGCCGGCTGGAAAGGCATGAAGGACATCTGGCCCGCGATCCTGGTCACCGGCGTGACGTTCGCGGTGCCGCAATTCCTCATCTCGAATTTCGTCAATCCATGGATCGTCGATATCGGCGCGTCGCTGATCTCGATGGCCTGCTTGGTTCTGTTCCTCAAGGTCTGGCAGCCTAAGGTGATCTGGACCTCGGCGGCGTTGCGCAGCGCCGATACCTCGATGGAAGGACGGCCGGCGCCGAAGGCGTCCGGCGCCAAGCCGACCACCGCGCAAGTGTGGATGTCGCTGCTGCCTTGGATCATCGTCTGCGCGATCCTGCTGCTGTGGGGCACCAACTGGTTCAAGGGCCACGTCAATCCATGGGCGACCTGGAACTACGCGGTTCCCGACCTGCACAACATGATCAACAAAGTCGCGCCGATCGTGGCGACGCCGACCAAGGAAGGCGCCGTATTTGGCTTCACGTGGCTGTCGTATACCGGCACCGGCATGTTGATCGCCGCGGTAATTTCCGGTCTGGTGATGGGTTACTCGCCCGTCGGATTGGTCGCCGCCTACGGCCGCACCATCAAGATCTGCGCCTACTCGCTCATTACCATCTCCGCGATGTTGGGCATCGGCACCTTGACGCGGTTGTCGGGGATCGACGCAACGCTCGGCCTAGCCTTCGCGGCGACCGGCGTGCTCTATCCCTTCTTCGGCACCCTGCTCGGCTGGTTGGGCGTGGCGCTGACCGGGTCCGACACGGCGTCGAACATCCTGTTCGGTAACTTGCAGAAGATCACGTCCACCCAACTCGGCATCTCGCCGATCCTGATGAGCGCTGCCAACTCATCGGGCGGCGTCATGGGCAAGATGATCGACGCCCAGTCGATCGTCGTCGCCTCGACCGCGACCAACTGGTTCGGTCACGAGGGCTCGATCCTGCGCTTTGTGTTCAAGCACTCGATCACCCTCGCCTGCCTGGTGGGCGTCCTGGTCATGCTGCAAGCCTACGTCTTTACCGGCATGATCGTGAAATAGCGCCCCATCAGGGACGTCAAAACAGCAAGGCTCTGCATCGAAAGATGCAGAGCCTTTTTTGCGCAGCCGGGTCTATAAAGCCGCTCACTCAAGCCACCCGGATAATCTCGTGACCAAGACCCTCGTCCAAGAACAATTCGGCAAGACCGCAGCGAGCTACCTCACCTCGGCCCCGCACGCCAAAGGCGCCAGCCTCGAACGCCTCGTCGAGCTGACGAAGCCGCAGAAGGCCTGGCACGCGCTCGACGTCGCGACCGGCGGCGGCCACGTCGCCTATGCTTTCGCGCCGCACGTCGAGCGCATGTGGGCGACCGATATCACCCAGGAAATGCTCGACATGGTGAAGGGCGAAGCGCAAAAGCGCGGCCTCGCCAATGTGCGCACCACCTACGCCAAGGCCGAGGACCTGCCGTTCGAGGACGCAAGCTTCGATCTCGTCACTTGCCGGATCGCGCCGCACCACTTCGAGTCGATCCCGGCCTTCCTCGGCGAAGTGCACCGCGTGCTCAAGCCAACCGGCACGCTTGCCGTCGTCGACAACGTGGTTCCGGCCGGCAGCGTCGGCGACTACGTCAATGCGTTCGAGCGCTTCCGCGATCCGAGCCACCTGCGCGCCTGGACCGTGCAAGAGTGGCGCGAGGCGATTGCCAAAGCCGGTTTCAAGATCGCCCACGAGGAGCAGCTCTATAAGCAGATGGAGTTCAAGAGCTGGGCGGCGCGCCACGACGCCAATATGCAGGCTTTCCTGCGCGCCATGCTGACCGAGCTCGCGCCGGCGACGAAAGAGTTCTTGGAACCCAAGGGCGCCGGCCCCGACCTTACTTTCCGCTTGAGCGAAGGCCTGTTCGTCGCCGCAAGGGCGTAGGGCGACACCGTCGGCGCCACCAGCACCAAAAGCAACGTAACCCCCCGGCGGCAGGCATTTTTCGGTCGCTATTACAGGTGGTTAAAGTCCGGATTGCGGTCGCGGCGGGGTTTTCATTCCGCTAGTATCCCTCGTAGTAATCGATTCGGAGTCGCTACGGCCGGGCGGATCGGCGCATTGATGGGGTCGCCGCTATGAGCAGATTTGGCTTTCTCACCCGGAAACCGGGCGACGAAGAAAAGCCGGTCGAGCCGACCAAAGCTGGCGACAACCCGCTCGAACTCGACGAAGAGCTGTTTTCCATGGCGGGCGCCCAGCTCGGCGGCGAGAACGAGGCGCTGCGCTATCTGCTGCTCGACGCCAACAACAAGATCAGCGAACTCGATACCATCAAGGCCGCGGTCGGCAAGTTGGTCGATCCGGTCAGCAAGGCGTTGCGCGAGTTCGAGGCCGAGAAGACCGAAAAGGCCGGCCTGCAGACGGTCCTCAACAATACCCGCACCGCCTACGGCAAATTGCGCAACGAGGTCGGCGACCTTGAACAGAAGCTCGCCGCCGCCGACCGCGAAGGCCAGACGCTGCGTCAGGATCTCGCCGCCGCGCAGAGCCTGCTGAACACCCTGGAGTCGACCAAGACCGATTTCTCCATCGACATCGCGGCCGCCCGCGCGCAAATCGCCGAACTGGAAACGAATCTGGCGCAGCGCACCGGCGAATGCCTCGCCCTGCGCGAGGAAAATCGCCGCTTCGACGAACGGCTGGTCGGCGCCGAGAAGCGCGCTATCGCCATCGAATCCGATCTTGCCGCCGCGCGTCAGCGCCTGCTGGTCGCGGAAGACGAAAAACGGACGCAACAGTCGCAGCTCGACAGCGCTGGCACCGAGAATGCGCGCTTGCAGCGCAAGCTGACCGAGATGGAGGCGAGTTTCAACGCCGTGCAGGGCCGCCTGCGTCACGCCGAGGCGACGCTCAACGAAGCGAGTATCGAGCGCGCCCGGCTGGTCACCACCATCGACGAAATCAACGAACGGCACGAACGCGAGCGCAGCGGCCAGAAGATGCGGTTCGACTCGCTGCAGGCGCGCGCGGCGACGCTGGAAAAGGTGGTCGCCGATGCCCGCGAATTGCTGCTCGCCCGCGCCGAGCAGATCCGCGAATACGACCGGCGCATGGCCGACATCACGACCGAGCGCAATTCCTTGCAGGAGCGCGTCTCCGGCCTGCAGGCCTCGCTGATCGAATCGCAGTCCCAGTTCAAAGAGGCCGACATGACCCGCTCGGCCTATATGGAGCGCAACGAAACGTTGGCGCGCGCCTTCACCGCGAAGGATGCCGCACTCAAGCAAGCCGAAGAGGCCAATGTCGCACTGATTGACCGCGTCCGCGCGCTCGAAGAAGCGCGCGCGTCGGAAAAGCAGACGTCCGAGCAGAAGATCGAGGAACTCGACGCCTCGCTGCGCCGGGAGAAGATGGCGCGCGCGGTAGCCGAAGGCGCGCTGGAAGCCGCCCGAAGGGACTATTCCAAGGCGATGCGCGAGGTGATGACGCTGCAGCGCAATCCGGCCGATCCGGCGCCGCGGCGCGCCGCCAACGCCGCATAGGATTTTACAGACCGGGATTGACGTATCGCCGGGCCCGTTGGGTCCGGCGATGTTATTTTGCCACGTCCAAGCGAACTGACTTGCGCTGAGCATTCCGGCGCGGCGGAACTCCACCGACATTCCGGCGGCTTTGAAACTTTTTCCGTTCTTTTGACTTGGTCCATGCCTGGCAAGGAGCAGGGACAAATGACAATTCCGGCCACTATCGCCGACCTCGTCCGGCTGGAAGGTGAAATCGACGAGGCCCTGCTCAACTTGCACGACAAGCCGGCCGGCTTGTCGAAAATGGCCGATCTCAAGCGCCGCAAAGACCGCTTGCACGACCAGATCGAAGACCTCATGCACGAGATCGACGCCGCCGACCCGCATTGAATCCCGTATCGCGATCGAGCCCGCTACATGCCGCGCTATTTTTTCCACCTCACCGACGGCAAGACCGTCCTCAATAATCACAAGGGCGTCGATCTGCCCGGCAATGCCGCCGCGCGCGAGGATGCCGCGAACCTCGCCCGCGATCTGCGTCACGAGAAAATGCCGGGCTGGAAATGGGCCGGCTGGTTCGTCAAGGTCGTCGACGAGCATGGCAAGAAAGTCGACGAAATTCCGATCGCCGATACGCTCGAGGACGACTAGCGGCGATTTCGACGCGGACAACAAAGAAGGGCCGCCCTTGACGGGCGGCCCTTCCATTGTCAGGCCGTGGTCCGGTTGCGCGGACGATCTCCTGTCCTGCGCGCGTGGCTCGCTGACGGATTAGGTCAGCTAGGCGTGGACCTCGCAGAGGCTGAGGATCCAGTTCACGGATGCCGGCGACCGCGGCGATAGACAATGAGACACTGGATCACCTCCTTTCGGTTGTTAACGGTGGCCCCACTATAGGGCAGCTCAGGCGATTCGGAAGGGCATTCACCTCACCAGCTCCCGCATCGCGCGGTCGAGCCCGTCCAGCGTCAGCGGATACATCCGTCCGCCCATCAGCTGCTGCACCATCTTGATCGAGTAGGTGAAATCCCATTCCTTTTCAGGCACCGGGTTGAGCCACACCGCCGCCGGATAGGTGCGCGTCACACGTTCCAGCCACAAG
>DASUGZ010000115.1:0-29891 GCA_036273755.1 Pseudolabrys sp. | reverse complement strand
CGCATCGGCCACGAGCTCCAGCCGTTCGACATCGTGCTGGTCAACACGCGCGCCGGCTCGTGCATCGGCAAGGACGACTACATGAGCGCCGGCATCGGCATGGGCCGCGAGGCGACGCTCTATCTCACCTCGCGCGGCGTGCGCGTCACCGGCATCGACGCCTGGGGCTGGGACGCGCCCTTCGTGCACACGCTCAAGCGCTGGGAGAAGACGCGCGATCCTAAAATCATCTGGGAGGGCCACAAGGCCGGGCGCGACATTCCCTATTGCCACATGGAGAAGCTCGCCAATCTCGAGCAACTCCCCGCGCACGGCTTCACCGTCGCCTGCTTCCCGGCCAAGGTGAAGGCTGCCTCCGGTGGCTGGACGCGGGCGGTGGCGCTGTTCGATTGAGCGCCTTACGCCAGGCCCTCGATGATGCGAATGTCGCGCACCGCGCCGTCGCCCAGAGCCTTGAGGGCCTCCTGGTAGGCCGGCGCATTGTGCGCCTCGACCGCCTTGGCGACGCTCGGCCATTCGGTGACCACGACGCGCTCCTTCTGCCCGGCCTCGAAGGTCTCGTTGGCGGTGCCGCGGCAGAGATACTTGGCGCCGAACGGTTCCAGCGCCGGCCCCGCGAGCTTGGCGTAGGCGGCGAGTTTGGCGGGGTCCTTGATCTGGCGATAGCAGGTGATCCAATAGGCCTTGGGCATTTTGCGTTTCTCCCTGGTGGTGCGCAGAGTGTTAGCGCAGGAACGGGGGACGGCGAAAGCCTCCCACCGGTCATCCCCGCGAAAGCGGGGATCCAGCTCTTACCTACGGAAGACAGCGCTGGATCGCCCGCCTGCGCGGGCGATGACACTTTTCTGGATTCCCGCTTGCGCGGGAACGAACGGGTGGAGATGCTGTACCGATGAACAAACGAATCCTGCTGGTCCTGCCGTTGCTGCTTCTCGCTCTCCCCGCTCACGCCGCGCAATGCGGCGGCGATTTCCGTACCTTCCTGGGCGCCATGGCGGCCGACGCCCGTGCCGCCGGCATCACCCAGCGCACCATCGAGACGGCTTTCGCCGGCGTTTCGCCCGATCCGGCCGTGCTTGCCTTCGACCGCCGCCAGCACGGCACCTTCCGCATGAGCTTCGAGCGTTACGCCTCGACCCGCGTCATCGCGCCGCGCATCAACCGCGCCAAGAAGCTGATGCACACCCACGCCGCGCTGCTCGCGCGCATCGAGCGGCAATTTGGCGTGCCCGCCACGCTGATCATGGCGATCTGGACCATGGAGAGCGACAATGGCTCGGGCGACATCGGCAAGCTGCCGGTGATCCGCACATTGGCGACGCTGGCGCACGACTGCCGCCGCAGCGAACTGTTCCAGGGCGAGCTTATCGCGGCGTTGAAGATCGTGCAGCGCGGCGACCTGCCGCTCGCCGACCTCAAAGGCGCCTATGCCGGCGAGATCGGGCAGACCCAGTTCCTGCCGTCGTCTTACATCAAATACGGCGTCGACTTCGACGGCAACGGCCATGTCGACCTGCGCCATTCGGTGGCCGACGTTCTGGCCTCGACCGCCAATCTCTTGAAGGTCAACGGCTGGAAGGCCGGTCAGCCGTTCGGCGAGGGTACCGAGAATTTCCAGGTCATGCGCGAGTGGAACCGCGCCGAGGTCTATCGCAAGACGCTGGTGCTGATGGCGCAGAAGATCGGGGAGTGACGCACTCTGGATTCCCGCTTGCGCGGGAATGAGCCGGGTCCCTGTACACGCATTTGTATTTGCGCAATCATGCCCTGGCGGACCTCACGCGTTGCGTAACCTTGGAGGCGGTGGGCCATGACAAATAATCCGACACGTAACTTGCGCGCGGTGCTGATCGCGGCAGCGGTGGCGATGCTCGCCACGGCAGCAAGCCCTTCGTTCGCCGCACCGGCGGGTATGCATGGCGGCGCAACCTCGGCGCATCACGGCGCCGGCCATCCCGGCGTCGGGCACGCGGCGCGTCACGTCATCGCCGCGTCGCGCGGCTTCCGCAACGCCGGTTGGGGGCTGTGGGGCTACGGGCCGATGGTTTACGGCGCCCCGCAGACGCCGGCTGTCGAACCCGCCGCCAGCGGCGCGCTGACCGAGCACGTGACCTACACCTACGACGTGCCGTGGGACGCGGTGCATCGCTACCCGCCCGCTCTGCGGACCTATGAATTCGCGCAGGGCTGTCACGAGCAGCACCAGACAGTGGCCCGCAGCGGCGGCGGCAAGCAGACGGTCAATATCATCCGCTGCTATTGACCGGACGTGGCGCGCGTCTCACTCGTGGAAAAACAGCGATGCTGGATATCGCGAGCCTAAAGCGGCAGTGGAAGGATCTGACGTCCTACGAGCGCTTCGAGCAGATCGTTTCGCGCGTCGTCATGCTGTTCATCTCGGTGGTGATCGTCTATTCGCTGGTCCTGGTGGCGATCCAACTCGCCGACCATTTCAGGCTCGGCGTCGCCTTCATGGACGCCGGCGTGCTCAAGGACGTGTTCGGCTCCATCCTCACCATCCTCATCCTGGTTGAGTTCAATCATTCGATCGCCTTCGCGCTGGCGAAGCGGTCGGGCATCCTGCAGGCGCGCACCATCGTGCTGATCGCGATCCTCGTCATCGCGCGCAAGGTCATCCTGCTCGACTTCGCCACCGCGACCTTCGAGACCTTCCTCGGCATCAGCGGCATCGCGCTGGCCTTCGGGCTGCTCTATTGGCTTATCGGCCCGAAACCGCACGAAGCCATGGCGCGCACCGACGAGCCGCATTAGCGGGCGGGGGAAGCGCGCCCGCTACCGCACCACGGTCATCTTGTCGGGTCGGCCGCCGGTGCGGCCGAGCTTGACGATCTTGAGCGGCGCGCGGCCGGATTTCTCGGCGATGTCGCGGTCCTGCTCGATGAGGAAGCCGAGCGCCGGCTTGTCCTTGTCGTGGCCGCCGACGAGCTCGGCCGGCACGCGCCGGTTCGAGCGCTGCGAGCCGTCCTCATAAATGACGTCGAAGAACACGTAGCTGTTCTTGGGGTTGGTTCCCGGTCTTTTGGCCATGGTTTTTCGTCGCAAATAAGAAAACGCCGGCGTCTTACGCCGGCGCTTCCCGTCGAACAAGTTAAACTTAAACCGCCTGCAGATTGTCGGCGGCCGATTTGCCGTTCTTGCGGTCGGCGACGATGTCGAACGAGAGCTTCTGGCCCTCGTTGAGATTGCTCATGCCGGCGCGCTCGACCGCGGAGATGTGAACGAACACATCCGGCCCGCCGCCGTCCTGCACGATGAAGCCGAAGCCCTTTTGGGCGTTGAAAAACTTAACGGTACCTGTGGCCATCATGGCCTCCTTTGGAAAACGCGAAACCGCGTTATGCCCCATCCGAACCATTCGCATGGGCCTCATATCCGGATTTGGCGTGGTCTTGGGGAAAGCCCATTGGCGGGCGAAACTGCAAGGCAGGCAAAATCGGAACCGCACGTATATAGAGAACGCAGGCCTGCAATGCAATCGCAGGGGAAGGGTGCCGACCGCGGCGCGCGGTTAAGACTTCCCTAATTTCTTCGCGGCGGAAAAGCGGGGTAGCGCGCCCGGCAGGTGCGGCAGCGTCTTCTTTGTTCACAGCGCCGGCGCTTTTCGACTCGCATCCATGCCAATGCGACAATGGTGCAACGCAGCGCATGTGGAACACGCATGGAACACATGCGGCACAGAGACTACCTGGCTGCGCCGCGAAGTATATATTGCATTGCAATAAGACTCAGAAAAGCAACTGGGAATGCCAGGGATCGTCAGGGCTTTTTGAAGGAGATGACCCATGGCTTATGCACCACTCGCGCTCACGCTTCAGCACATCGACGTTCCTGCGTCGCCCACGCGTAAGAGCTTCTTCTTGAATTTCCTCGCCGCGCTCGCGGTGTCGCGCCAGCGCGCCGCCGAACGCGAAATCGGCCGCTACCTCGCCAGCTGCGGCAACAAATTCACCGACGAAAGCGAGCGCGAGATCGAACGCCGCTTCCTGTCGGGGCCGCACTGCTAAGCGGCGTCTACATTCACCATCGCAATTTCTGGAGACCAAAAGACATGACAACTTTTCCGCTGCGCGCTCAGGCCCTGCCGAATGTGCAAATTGCGCGGCCGGCGCTGGCGCGCATCGCTGCCGTGTTCGCGTCGATGGCCGGCATCATCGCCGAAGCAGGCCGGCAGGCGAACGCCGCGCACAAGCGGCTGTCCTGGCGCTAACCGGCGCCGGTCGCTTCCCGCAACATCGCAGGCGCGCCGTCGATGCCATCGAGCATGCGATAGGCGCGCCGCACCACTTTCCAGCCGCCCGGTGTGCGCTTGAGATCCCAGCGGTTGGCGCCAAGCCGGTGGATACGATAGCCGCTCGAGGCGCCGTGCCCGGACAACTCCTGCGGCTTGGCAACTTTGTTCGGCGTCAGCACTTGCAGGTACGAAATCGCCACAGCCGTGTCGCCGTCGAGCTCGACCCGCGGCAGTCCGGCGAAATGGCACAGGCCGACGGCAATCGCGCCCCGGTGCTCCGGCGTTTTGACGACCGAAGCGATCGCTTCGTTGCCGGTCGCAGTCTTGGTGCCGAGATCGACGACAGCGTCGGTGGCAAAGGCGTCGCGGTAGTAGCCGTCGTTGCCGGTGTCGGCGGCGGGCGGGTGGCTGGCGATCAGATGAAAGATTGCAAGTTTATCTTCGACCGCGCGCAGGCGGTCCTCAAGCGTCTCGCTCATGAAATAATGTCCTCTGCTCCGGATGGGCGGCGAGGACCTTACACGCCTGCAACCCCGCGACTCAAATTGTGATGGAACCAACAGGCGGTGAATCGATTGCGTCACAAACTTGCCAGAGTTCCCCAGCAAAAGCGGAGTTCCCCCAAAAACGGAGCCGACATGATTCGCAAAATCGTCTTTGCCGCTGTTGTCGTCGCGTTCGCAGCATCGGGCGCCTCCGCCAAGAGCTTGCGTGTGACGCAGCTTGACGCCAACGGTAATCTCGACGGGCTGATCGCCAAATATGCCGCCGCCAACAATCTGCCCGAGGCGCTGCTGCGCCGGATCATCAAGCGCGAGAGCGGCGGCAATGCCCGCGTGGTGTCGCGGGGCAACTACGGCCTGATGCAGATCAAGCTCGCGACCGCCCGCTCGATGGGCTACTCCGGCTCCGCCGCCGGCCTGCTCGATGCCGAAACCAATATGAATTATGCGGCGAAATATCTCGCTGGCGCCTATCATGTCGCTGGCGGCAATCCGGATCGCGCCGTGCACTACTACGCCGCCGGCTACTATTATGCCGCCAAGCGCATGGGCGGCGCGCGCAAAGAATCCACCGCGTTGGCCTCATTCGCCTCGGCTGGCGGCCAGCCGAACAAAGCCGCGATGTCGCCGGCCTCCGATCGTTTCGGCGCCCGGCTCGACGGGAAATGACCGTGACCGCGCGGCGTCAGCGCGAAGCGGCGCTTGCGCCCGCCGCCTGCCACGATTTCTGATCGCCGAACATCGCCTTGAACAGATCGAACGGGGCGGGCGGCTGCGGCTTGGTCAGCCGGGCCCGGTGCCTGTGCGTGACGCCGTGACCGCGGCTTTGCTGGCCGGATTTCAGACGGGCCGGCGTGATCGCCGGCGGTCGTTCCTCGGGGATGACCACCGGCAATTCGATCGATGAGGCCTCGCCGATGTCGATTGGAATGGTTGCGGGTCGCGGCTGGACGATCGAACCGGTCACGTCCTCGGGATCCGGATCGGCATCGATCCGCTCGGCCGGCAATCTGGCGATTTGCAGCGCGTGGGCGCCGCGGACCGGCGTTTCGGGCAGATCGCGCAGCCGGTTGAGTTCGTCGGCGCGGCGGAGCGCCGCCTGAATGACGAATTGCCGCCGTTCGGGATGCTCGTCGAGGGCGATCAAGGGGCCGCGCATGGGCGACAAATGCGGCGTGAAGGGCAAGCGCATCTGCCCCGGCGCGTCGAGCGCCAGGACCAGAAGCACAATGGCGAGGAATACGCCGCCTACAGGGAGGATTCGAAGAATCGGCAGCATCGCCGATGCTTAACTGAGTCGGCGGTAACGCCAAAGCGCTCTGCGCGTCCGGTCCCCGGCTGGCCGCACGCATGACGAGTCCGTGACACCCGCATGACGGCGGGCCGTGACAGGGCCTAAGCGGATTGCTAGGACAGGGCCAACGAAAATTCGCGGGGGAAATCATCATGTTCAAAAAACCCAACGTCCCGGTCATTGCTATCGAAGAGCACTATTGGGACCGGGAGCTGGCCAAGCATTTCAGCGGCCCCGAAGCTGGCCGCGGCAACGAGACCGACGCCAAACTCTACGATCTCGGCAGCCTGCGGCTGAAGGAGATGGACGAGGCCGGCATCGACATCCAGGTGCTGTCGCATGGCGCGCCGTCGGCGCAGAAGCTGCCGGCTGATATCGCCGCCGAGGTAACCCGCGGCGTCAACGACCGGCTGGCCAAGTTCTGCGCCAGCAACCCCAAGCGCTTCGCCGCCTTTGCCGCGTTGCCGACCGCCGTTCCCGAAGCCGCAGCCGACGAGCTGGAGCGCTCGGTGACCCAGTTCGGCTTCAAGGGCGCCATGATCCACGGCATGAGCAACGGCGAATTTCTCGACCTGAAGAAATACTGGCCGATCTACGAGCGCGCCGAGAAGCTAGACGTGCCGATCTATTTCCATCCGTCTTTGCCCAACGCGAAGGTGACGGAAATCTATTTGCAGGACTACGCGAAGGACTTCCCGTTGGTGGTGCGCCCGGCCTGGGGCTACACGGTGGAGACGGCGACGCAGGCGATCCGCCTGGTGCTGTCCGGCGTGTTCGAGAAGCATCCGAACCTGAAGATCATTCTCGGACACTTCGGCGAGACGCTGCCCTTCCTGGTCTGGCGCATCGACTCGTCGCTCAAGCGGCCGGGGCAGAAGCCGATGAGCTTCCGCGACATCTTCTGCAAGAACTTCTACCTCACCACCTCGGGCTTCTTCTCCAATCCGGCACTGCTGTGCTGCGTCATGGAGATGGGCGTCGATCACATCCTGTTCGCCATCGACTGGCCCTTCGTCGAGAACCCGCCCGGCGTGGAATGGATGAAGGACGTGCCGCTCTGCGATGAAGACAAGGCGAAAATACTGAGCGGCAACGCCAAGCGGCTCTTGAAGATGTAGCTAGCGGACCGGGTGGGCGCGGTAATACTCCGCGTCCGCCGCAGACTGCTTCCAATCCGCGTTGCCGCGCCAGGCGCAATGATGCGCGCGCATGTCGGTGCCGTAGCGCACGCGAAACAGCAGCGTGCGGCCGGTGCCGTTCTCGTATTCATGCACTTCGCCGGGCGGATGCACGACGAAAGCACCGGGCACGACCGCGATGGTCTCGGTCGGCGTGCGCATGGTGCCGCCGCCGGAAAAGCAGAAATAGATTTCGGTGGCGTCCGGGTGGCAGTGGTAGGGGCTGCATTGCCCCGGCTCCCAGCAGGCGACGGTGAAATCGCCAGCCGCTTCCTTGCCGAGGATCTTCTCCACATGGTGTTTCGGATTCCACTCTTGCTCGCGTTCGAGGCTGAAAACATGCATGCGACTTGATCTCCGACGGAGGCGACGGCCGAAACTAGCCCAATCGGCGGCTGGGGAGGAGGGGGCGACGTTGCGCTTGAGCCACCCGCATTGATAGAAGATGCGCCGGGGGCCCGTAGCTCAATGGTTAGAGCCGACCGCTCATAACGGTCTGGTTGGAGGTTCGAGTCCTCCCGGGCCCACCACGCACCGGCTATTCACTCGGAAATGCGACGACGCTTTCGTAAGCGGGGCTTCCCTTCAGGATGCCCCTTTTCCTTGCGAACTCGTTCATGCCCGCCACAAACCGGGGCGATATCTCGGTCGTGTAATAAGGCAGGTCGCGCTCGACCAAGGTTTGGATGAGCGCCGCCTCCCGCTCCGGAAAAACCTTGCGGCCCACCGCCGCTGCCAAAGCGGGCTCCTTCTTAAGAGCCGCATGCGTGTCCTTCATCGCGGCAACCATGCGGGCGGCATCTTGCGGCCGTTGCGCAATGAAGGCATCGCTCACGGCTAGCGACGCCATTGTGTAGTTGAAGCATTCGGCTGGCCCATCGCCTCTCCTGATATCGAGCACGACGTTACCGACGCCGCTGCGCACGGCGACTTCCGTGCCCATGCCGTTGGCCCAAAAGCCGTCGATCAGCCCTTGCTCAAGCGCCTTCGCCGCCATCAGGCCAAAGTTCGAACTGGGGCTTCCTGTGTTGGGGACGGGGGCGATGGTGACGCTGTCACGCGCCTCGTCGATGCCGGCGGCGACGAGAAGCTGCTTCAAACCGATATCGACCCACGGCGCCGCGCCGATCCGCCGGCCTTTGACCGCGCTCGCATCGCCGCGCGTGCATGGGATGTCGGAGCGCATGACCAGGAACCAATACATGCCCTGGCCCTGCGCGCAGACGAGCTTGACGCCCTGCCACTCGGGAAATGCCGCCAGCGCGGAATGAGCCGATCCCGCCACGCAATCGATCGTGCCGTCGCGCAAAGCCGCGTACGATTTGTTGACCGGAAAGATCAATTCGACGCTGGCGTCAAAGCCCTGCGCCTTGAACATGCCAAGTTCCGCCGCCGCTATCGCCGGGAAATAAGAATTGGAAATGAGGTCGGGGACTGCGATCTTGAGCCGGGACACACTCATGCGGCAGCCTTCCGCTTGCGAACGCTTTCCAAAAGCGACGTGCGCATGAGAAATGCGCGATGCGCGACCGGATCGGCGGCCATGCGCCGCAGATTGTCGAAATTCGATTGGCGGACGGCGGGGTCCCTTTCTTCGAGTCGCTTCTTGTTGGTCACGGTCTGCTGTTGAACGTATTCGATATTCATCGGCCGGCGCACGGCGTCATACGTCTCGAGATCGCTTGGCGGCCGTTCTTCGCGCAATACTGCGGACAGCAAGGCGGCCAGGTGGGCCGCGTCGTGGATGCCGCAGTTGAGACCGAGGCCGCCGATCGGATTGTTAACATGAGCTGAGTCGCCGGCTAAAAATACACGGCCTTTTCGAAAGCTTGCCGCGACGCGCTGATGCACACTGTAAATGTTGCGGTGAACAATTTCATAGGGCTTTTCATTCGGAAAGAATTTCTGCAGCCGGCCTTCGGTCGCAACCTCGTTGAGGCCGTCGTCGTCGGTCTGTCCCGGCAAGGTCGGGAAGACCGATCGCCATCGTCCCAGGCCGTCGTCGCCGGCGACCTTGAACAGGTTCGCCCATTCGTCCGGATCGGAAAAATAGGCGCGGTAGGCGACGCCGTGCTCGGTCGCGAAATCGAACAGGCTGGTGAGGACCAGAAATCGTTCCGGGAAGGTGTATCCTTCGAAAGCGATGTCGAGCGATTTGCGCACAAGCGAGCGCCCGCCGTCGGCACCGACGAGATAAGATCCGGACACCGTTTCCGGCCTGCCGTCGATTTCGACCGTGATATCGACGCAGTCGTCGCCAGGAACGACAGCGGTGACGGGCGACGAAAAACAAACCTCGGCATGCGAAAATTGCTTTAACCGCGCAATCGCGATGTTCGCCACTTTATGCTGCTCGCATTGGACGACGAACGGGTAGGGCGTGTCGTCCTTCAGGATGGCGTGATCGAACTCTGCGATCAGGCGCCGCGCCGGCCGATCCCAGAACTGGAAGGTGCGCGCGACGAGCCCGCGCGCGACAATTTCGTCGAGCAGGCCGACGGCGGCGAGCATCTCAAGCGTCGCCGGATGCAGGGTCGAGGCGCGCGGCGCGTCGTTGACGCGCCCTGCGGCTTCGAACACGCGCACCGGTATGTCGCGCTGCGCCAGCGCGAGGGCCGTGATGACCCCGACCGGGCCCGCGCCGGCGATGAGAACAGGCGCTATGCCCATTTCAGAACTGCTTGATGCCGGCGACTTGCACGGCTTCCTTCCAGGTGGCGACGTCGCGTTTCAGCCTGGCGGCGAACTCGTCCGAAGTGCTGCCGAGCGGATCGACGCCGAACTTGGAGAGACGCTCGGCGAATTGGTGGTCCTTGACCGCGGCAACGAGCGTCGAAGCGATCTTGTCCACGACCGGCTTCGGCGTCTTGGCCGGCGCCATCAGACCGTTCCAGGTAAGAACGTTATAGTCGGGGTAGCCGGATTCCGCGACCGTCGGAACATCCGGCGCAAGCGGCGCACGCTTGTCAGAAGACAGAGCAATCATGCGGACATTGCCGCCTTTGGTCTGCGGAAGTGCGTCCGAGAAGTTGGAAAACATGCCGTCGATGTGGCCGCCGACGACGTCGGCCAGCGCCGGCGCATTTCCCTTATAGGGGACATGGACCATGTCGAGGCCGGCTTTTTTCAGGAAAAGTGCCATCGACAGGTGGTTGAGGCTGCCGATACCGGCGGAGCTGTAGGTGAGCTTGCCCGGGCGAGCCTTCACATAGTCGACGAAGTCCTTCAGCGTTTTGATCGGCAGATCCTTCTTGACCACAAGAACGAAGGCATTGGTGGCGATGTTGGTGATCGGCTCGAAATCCTTGATCGAATCGTACCGGACCTTATTGATCGCGGGCACAATGGCGACGACCGGCAACGCCGCGATCAGCAGGGTGTAGCCGTCGGGTTCCGCTTTTGCGACGAGCTCCGCGGCGATGGCGCCGCCCGCGCCCGGCCGGTTTTCGACGATGAATTGCTTGCCGAATGTCTCGGAGAGGCGCTGCGCCGCCATGCGCGCGATGCCGTCGGTATTGCCGCCGGCTGCGAACGGACAAATGATGGTGACGGTGCGCTGCGGCCAGTCGTCCGCGAATGCTGTCGTTGGCATGACGCCGGATGCTGCGGTGACGGACAGCGCGGCTGTAGAAACAAGAAACTCGCGACGTGTACGCATTGGGTCCTCCCTAACATTTTCTGGGTTTCTTGTTGCTAGCCTTTCGGTGAAACGCTCTTCTCATAGAAGTGCTGCTCATAGAGCATGCAGCCGCCAACCGATTTGAATGGCCCGTGCGCGGCCCCCGGCGGTCGGCAGGCGTAAGTAGGGGCCGTGAAACTTTCTCCGCCGTTTCCCTGCGCGTCGTTGCCGACGATTAGATCGCCGGACAGAAGATAGACCTCCTCCCAGTGATCGTGGACGAACGGCGCTTTCGTATATTCGCCGGGCTGAAACCGCAGAAGCCGTGTGCGGCTTCCCATCTTGCGCGACTCATCGAGATCGCTGGCGAGAATTTTTTGCTGAATGCCCGGCGGATAGCCCGGCGGCGATGCCCAGCCGTCGTTCATATCGACGGCAAAAAATTCAAGGTGCGGCTTGGTCATGGTGCTGCTCTCTCAAGGTCGCGGATGACTATTCGGAATGGGTCGGCGTAATTGGCTGCGCGGGCTGCGAGTGGAAGCGCGGCTTCCACTCTTGCCGCGCTCGAGGCCGATAACATGCATGTGAGCCGGTCGGAGTTTCAAGCCCCTCCCGTTCACACGAATGTCTTGCGCGAGCCTGGCGCGGTCAGTCGCCCTTCTTGTTGTAAGCCGTCTCCCAGAACAGATCTTTCCAGTCGTTCACCTTCGATTTCAAGCTGCCGATGCGGTTAAGAAACGCGGCGAAGTAAGCGATGCGATGCGGCTGCGTGGTGAACTCGAACCCCGGATCGCTGAGCAGGTGCACCAGTTCGTCGACGCTTTCCGATGCTTTTTGCGCTTTCTTCCAAAGCTCGGCGGCGGCGCGTTTGTCCTTATTCGCGACCTTGATCGATTCATCGAGCGCGTTGGACACCGCCTGGAACAGCTTGGGATTTTTCTCTTTGGTTTTCTTGGTGGCAAGCAACGTGATTTGCGTCAACGGGCCGCCGAAGATTTGGCGGCTGTCGGCGATGACGTGGGCGCCTGGAATCTTCAACCCGCGGTCGGTGAAAGGCTGCACGGCGATATGCGCCGTTATCGTTGCCTGGCCATAGCCGGCCGCAAGCGCCGCGACCGCATCGGGGTGGGCGAGGCCAACGGTGAGATGGTCAAGTTTGTGCGGATCGTTCCAGATTTTCTCAGCCGCCATTTCCAGCATCATCGCGTTGAACGAGATGCGCACCGATGGCACGGCGATGCGGTCCTTCTCAGTGAAATCAGCGATGGTCTTGACGTTCGGATTGATGGTGTAGAGCACCATCGCGCCGTTCGACACAGTGCCGACGGCCTTGACTTCGTTCGGGGTGCCGTGGGTCTTGTCCCATAGCGTCAATAGCGAAGGCAGCGCTGCGGTGCCGTAGTCGGCCGAGCCGGACAGCAGCGCGTCGATCACAGGGGCGGGGCCGCTTAAGGTCTTCGCTGTGGCTTCGACCTTGCCCAGCCCGAGCTTGGTGGCTTCCTGCTGCAGGATGCCGCCGGTGACCATTTCGTCGATCGGCAGATAGAGCAGGCCGCGCTGCTGCACGAAGTTCACCGTCAGCGGGGTCTGCGCACGGACGATCGCCGGCGCCGCGAGCGCGCCTAAGCCGCCGGCCACCGTCGCGACAGCCTGCCGCCGGGTTACCGGCATGAAGGTCTTGTTTTCCGACATTGCGCGTCTCCCCATATACGTTTGTATTTTGTGCGTTCGTGTTTTTCGTTTAGGGCGGAGCCTATGGAGCCCGCCGGGACGCATGATAGGCTCAATCGCGCGCGCCAACAATTGGACCGCGCCGGGGCCGGGTTCTGCATTGCAATGAAAATTACGCGCGTATCGGGCGTTGTCTATCGCCAGGAACTCAAGCTCCGCGGGCCAAAGCCGAAGTTCGCCGGCGAAGGCCGCAACGCGTTCGAAACTCTGCTGGTCAAGGTCGAGACCGACGCAGGGATCGTCGGCTGGGGCGAAGCCTTTCCGCACCGGATCTGGCCGGCGGTCAAATGGTTGCTGGAAAACCTGATCGCGCCGGCCTGCGTCGGCGCCGATCCGCTCGACATTGCCGCTCTAATGAAGAGCCTAACCTACCGCGTCCACGGCGTCGGCCGCGCCGGTCCGGCCATGTATGCGCTGTCCGGGGTCGACACCGCGTTGTGGGATATTCTCGGCAAGGCGAAGAACCGGCCGATCTACAAACTGCTCGGCGGCACGGCAATCGAGAAGGTCCCGGCCTACGCCAGTCTGCTCAAATATGCCGATACGGCCGTCGTCGTGCGCACCTGCGAGGAAGCGCTCGGGCGCGGCTATCGCGACCTCAAGGTGCATGAGACCGGCCGCGACGAAATCGCCGCCGCTGCGAAACTTCTGCAAAAGCGCAACGCTGGCGGGCTAATGGTGGACGTCAACGCCCCCTGGACGTTGGCGGAAGCCCTGGCGGCGGTGGCGCCGTTGCGCGAGCTTGGACTCAAATGGATCGAGGAGCCGGTCTGGCCGCCGGAGGATTTTGCCGGTGCCAAGCAGGTGAGCGCCGGCGGCGCGCCGGTCGCCATTGGAGAAAATGTCCAGACGCCGAGTGATTTTACGCGGCTGATTGAAGGCCGCTTCGTCGATTACGTTCAACCGAGCGTCGCCAAGATCGGCGGCATTTCCATCATGCGCGACATTTTTGCCGCGGCCAATGCGGGCGGCGTTGCGGTTGCGCCGCATTCCGCGTACTTCGGCGCAGGGCTGATCGCGACCGCGCATGTCAGCGCAGCGCTGTCGCGTGCGCCGATGATCGAGCGCCTCTATTGCGATTTGACGGAAAGCCCGTTCGGCGACTGGTACGACCCCGTCGATGGTTACCTGACTGTGCCACAAGGGCCCGGACTCGGCGTCGAGCCCGACCAAGCCATTCTCGACAAATTGCGCGTCGATTGACGAGCGAGGCCACGATGAAAATTCAGCAGGTCAAAATCAACCTCGTGCGGCTGCCGCTGGAAGAGTCTTTGGTCGGCGCGCCGCCGATGCCCGGCATGCTGCGCGAATTCCTCACCGTGCAGATCATGACCGACGACGGCGTCGAAGGTATCGGCGTCACCACGTTCGGCGGCAAGATCGTCCGCACGCTGAAGGCGGCGCTGGAGGAATTCGGCGAGTTCATCGTGGGCGACGACCCGCTGCGCACCGAACAGGTGACGGCGAAACTGCGCGCCGCGTCGGCGCCGTGCGGCCCCGGCGGCGTCGCGGCCTTGGCCATCTCGGCAATCGATATCGCGTTGTGGGACATCCGTGGCAAGGCGTTCGGCGTTCCGCTGGCGCGGCTGCTCGGCGCCGCACGCGACCGCGTGCCGGCCTATGCCAGCGGCGCGCTGACGCGCACCACGCCAACCGACAAACTCGAACGGGCCGCCGCGGCGCTGGTCGAGAAAGGTTACAGCCAGGTCAAGACCCAGATGGCGGTCGAGGGCCTCAACGCCGCGCAGGAAATCGAGCGCATCAAGCTTGTGCGCAACGCGGTCGGTCCCAACACCAATCTGATGGTCGACATCAACCAGCGCTGGAGCGTGGCCGAGGCAATTTCCATCGGCAGCCGCATCGAGGACCTGGGACTCGGGTGGCTGGAAGATCCGACGCGGGCCGACGACTACCAGGGTCTCGCCAAGATCGCCGATGCTTTGGCGACGCCGGTTTGCGCCGGCGAATATCTTTACGGCATCGAACCGCACCGGCAAACGATGACGTACGACTCCGTCGACATCGTCATGATCGATCTGGTTCGCGTCGGCGGCGTCACGCAATGGATGAAGGTGGCCGGTATGGCGGAAGCTTTCAACAAGCCGGTCGCCAGCCACCTGCTGCCGGAAATCCACGTGCATCTGATCGCCGCCGCACCGAACGGGCTGGTTGTCGAATACATGCCCTGGACTTGGCGCTTGTTCGACAATCCGCCAATGCCGGACAACGGCGTGATGACGGTGCCGACCGGTCCCGGGCTCGGCCTCAAATTTGCGCCCGGCCTTTTCGAGCAATACGGCGTCCGGTAGCGCCTATATGGCCGTGTCGATTGCGGCCAGCACCCTCGGCGGCGACATCGGCAATTCGGTCAGCCGCTTGCCGGTCGCGCGCTCGATCGCGTTGGCGATGGCCGCCATCGGCGGGCAGATGTTGACCTCGGCCGCGCCCTTGGCGCCGTAAGGATGGCCGGGGTTTGGCACCTCGATCATGACCGGCTCGATCATCGGCAGGTCCGAGGCGACCGGGATGCGATAGTCGAGGAAGCCCGCATTTTCCATGCGTCCCTTGGCGTCGTAGATGTATTCCTCGTTGAGCGCCCAGCCGATGCCTTGCGTGACGCCGCCCTGGATTTGCCCCTCGACGTAGCTCGGGTGGATGGCGCGGCCGACGTCCTGCGCGGCGACGAAGCGCAGCACCTTCACCTTGCCGGTCTCGGGATCGACCTCGACGTCGCAGAATTGGGTGGCAAAGCCCGGCGCGGCCGCTGCGGGATTCACAGCGGCGGCGGCGACAATCGGCCCGCCGGTCTGCGCCCGCTTGGCGGCGATTTCCCGCAGCGTCAACGGCTTGAAGTCGCCCACGTTGCTGCTCGCCGGCTTGGCGCAGCCGTCTTCCCAGACCACGCCTTCCGGATCGACATTCCACATCTTGGCCGCGCGCACGCACAGTTCGTCGATGATTTTCTTGGTGGTGTCGACCACGGCCATGCCGGTCGCGAAGGTGACGCGCGAGCCGCCGGTGAGATGCGCGTAGCCGACCGAGGCGGTGTCAGCGATGATCGGCCGCACCAGGTTGTAATCGATGCCGAGCGTCTCGGCCGCCATGATCGCCATCGAGGCGCGTGAGCCGCCGATGTCGGGGCTGCCGGTGGCGACGACGACGGTGCCGTCTTCGTTGATGTGCATGGTCGCGCTCGACTCGCCGCCGCCGTTGAACCAATAGCCGGAGGCGACGCCGCGTCCCTGGTTCTTGCCGAGCGGGGCCTTGTAGCCGGGATGGTCGAGGATCGCCTCGATGGTTTCGGCGTAGCCGTTGTGCGCGAGCGTCGCGCCCGAGAGCATCTTGGTTCCCTTCCTCGCGGCGTTCTTGTGCCGAAACTTGAGCGGGTCCATGCCGATCTTCTGCGCCAGCACGTCGAGCACGCTTTCCACCGCGAAGGCGCCGATCGGCGAGCCGGGCGCGCGATAGGCCGCGACCTTCGGGCGGTTGCTCACCACGTCATAGCCGACGGCGCGCGCGTTCTTGATGTCGTAGGGCGCAAACGCGCACATGCAGGTGCTCATGAAGGGCGAGCCGGGAAACGCGCCGGCCTGCAGCTTGAACAGCCCGTCGACCGCGACAATCGTACCGTCGCGCTTGGCGCCGATCTTCACGGTCATCGACGCTCCGGAGGTCGGGCCGGTCGCCTTGAACACATCCTCACGGCTCATCACGATCTTCACCGGATGGCCGGACTTGCGCGCGAGCACGATGGCGACCGGCTCGACGTAGATCACCGTCTTGCCGCCGAAGGCGCCGCCGATTTCCGCCGGGTAGACGCGCAGGTCGCCGAGCTTCATGTCGAGCAATTTCGCCGTATAGGCGCGCACGACGAAGTGTCCCTGGCTCGAGCTCCAAAGTTCGGCCTGCCCGTCGGCGTCGCATCGGGCGACGCAGCCTTGCGGCTCGATATAGCCCTGATGCACCGGCGCGGTCTTGAACGACATCTCGACGATCTCGTCGGCCGCCGCAAAACCGGCCGCCACGTCGCCGAGGTTGAATTCGACGCGCTTCGTGATGTTGGACGGCTTCGGCGGCGGCTCGACGCCGCGGGTGATCATGTCAGGAAACAACAGCGGCGCGTCGGGCTTCATCGCCTCGTCGACGTCGATAACGTGCGGCAAAACTTCGTAGTCAACTTTAATGAGCGCCAGCGCCTCGTCGGCAATGGACTTGCTGGCCGCAGCCACCGCGGCGACCGCATGGCCTTCGTACAGAACCTTCTCGCGCGCCATGATGTTGCGCGTCATGTGCCAGAAATTCTGTGCGACGCGCTCGGGGCCGACATATTCGAATTTCTGTTCCGGGAAGTCGGCAGAAGTCACGACCGCCTTGACGCCGGGCAGCGCCGCAGCTTTCGCCGTGTCGATCGAGCGGATGCGCGCATGAGCGTGCGGCGAGCGCAGGATTCGGCCGACCAGCATGCCCGGCATCGCCAGATCCGCGCCGTACTGGGCGGTCCCCGTGACTTTCGGCACGCCATCCGGACGGACCGGTCGGGTCCCGACATATTTGAATTGCTTGACCGCTTCGCGCGAAGTGATGTCGTCCACGGCGACCTCATCTGACGTTCGGGTTGGCTTTGTGTGAGAGTTGCGCGGCAGGCGCGCAAATGCAAGCGGGCAAGCCGGTATGCCACATGGTGGCAACCGTTGTGCGTCGGCCTAGACCGCCACGATTTGCTGGACTAGCGTCCGGTTCGGTTTGTGTGGAGACAGTTAGAGTATGCTCGACTATACCGCCCCGTCGACGGTCGAGGAGGCCGTCCGTGTTTTGGCCGCGGCACCCGGGAATGCGAAGGTGCTGTCCGGCGGGACCGACCTGCTGGTCCAGCTCCGCTCCGGCCGGGCCAAGCCAAGCCTGATCGTCGATATCAAGAAGATCCCCGATATCTCCGGTATCCGCGAGCAGGGTGGCGGCTTTGTCATCGGCGCGGCGACGTCCGGGGCTGTGCTCGGCGAATGCGAAGCCTTGCAGAAGGCTTGGCCTGGCGTCGTCGAGGCGGCCAATCTGATCGGCTCGACGCAGGTGCAGGGTCGGGCAACGCTCGCCGGCAACCTCTGCAACGCTTCGCCGGCAGCCGACAGCGTGCCGGCGATGATCGCGGCGCGCGCGATCTGTGTGGTGGCCGGCCCGAAAGGACGGCGCGAGGTCCCCGTTGAAAGCATCGCCACGGGGCCGGGCCGCACGTCGCTCGGCCCAGGCGAGTTCATCGTCGAGTTTCATCTGCCGAAACGGGCGCCGCGTTCGGCGGATGCCTACCTGCGTTTCATTCCGCGCACCGAGATGGATATTGCCGTGGTCGGTGTTGCGGTCAACCTGACGCTCGACGCCGGTGGCGTATGTACCGAGGCGCGGGTCGTGCTCGGCGCCGTGGCGCCGACCGCAGTCATCGTTCCGGAAGCAGCCGCAGCCTTGGTCGGGCGCAAGCTCGACGAGACGGCGTTAACGGCGCTCGACCAGGCGGCGCGGCGCGCCTGCAAGCCGATCGACGACAAACGCGGCACTATTGAATACCGGACCAAAGTCGCCGGCGTGTTGGCACGCCGGGCGGCGACAATCGCCTATGAGCGCGCGAGGGAGCGTCGATGAGCAAGCACCACGTATCGACTATCATCAACGGCGAGCCCACTGAGTTTCTTTGCGAACCGCAACTCACGCTGCTCGATGTGCTGCGCGACGAGTTGCATCTGACCGGCAGTAAGGAAGGCTGTAGTTCGGGCGACTGCGGCGCCTGCAGCGTGACGGTCGATGGCCGCCTCGTCTGCTCGTGTCTGATGCTCGCGGTTGAGGCCGAAGGTCATAAGATCGAGACCATCGAGGGCTTGGCGCAAGGCAATGAGCTGCATCCGCTGCAGCGGAAATTTCTCGAAGAGGCGGCGCTACAGTGCGGGTTCTGTACGCCCGGCGTGTTGATCGCGGCCAAGGCGCTTCTCGACCGCAATCCAAATCCGACGGAAACCGAGACGCGCTACTGGCTCGCCGGCAACCTTTGCCGCTGCACCGGCTACGACAAGATTATTCGGGCCGTTCTTGACGTCGCCGCCGAACTACGTGGAGAACGCGTTTCGGCTTGAAACGGCAAGAGCCGGTTGAAATCGCCATGCATCCCAATCGCACCAAAGAAAAGTTGCAGCGCGGCGAACCGGCCTACGGCCACGGCATTCGATTCTTTGCCGGTCCTGAGCACGCCAAGTTCGCCGCCAACGCGGGCTTCGACTTCCTGTTCATCGATTCCGAGCACGGCGCTTTTAATCTGCAGGAGGGGACGGCGCTATGCCGCGCCGCGCTCGACGCCGGGGTGACGCCGGTGGTGCGCGTCTGCGGCTTCGACCATCACCTCTGCACGCAATATCTCGACAACGGCGCGCAGGGCATCGTTTTTCCGCATGTAGAGACGCTCGACCAGATCAAGCTGATCGAGCGCGAGCTGTTCTTCCCGCCGCGCGGCGCGCGCAGTCTGCCGGGGCCGATGGCGATCAACGATTTCAAGCCGATCCCGCACAAGGATCTCGGCGATCAGGGCAACAAGACGACGCTCGCCGTCGGCATGGTGGAGTCGCCGGAGGCGGTGGAGCGGCTCGACGCATTGTTGGCGCCCGGCGTGCTCGACGCGGTCCTCGTCGGCGCCAACGACCTGTCGATGACGTTGGGCATACCCGGTCAATGGGAGAGCAGGCAGTTTGTCGACGCGCTCAACAGCATCGTCGCCTCATGTAAGAAAGCGCGTGTGGCCTCGGGCCTTGGCGGTGTGTTCGATCTCGGCATCATGAAGCACTGGGTCAACCAGGGCATGACCATGATGTATTGCATGAACGACGGCGCGGCGCTGATCCAGTACCCGGCGGCGCGGCTGAAAGAGATCAAGCAGACGATCGGCGGCTAACTCACATCTTCTGAATGCCGGCCTGATCGATTACCGACTTGTAGATATTGATCTCTTGCATCAGACGCGCCCAGGCATGCGCGCTGCCCAAAGGCCGCGCCAGGAAGCCGGCCTTGTAGAGCTTCTCCTTGATGTCCGGTTTGGACAGCACCTTGATCGACTCGCTCTCCAGCCATTTGACCACCTCGGGCGGCGTCTTGGCCGGGGCGAGCAAGCAAGTGTCGGTGCCGAACACGAAATTGTCGTAGCCCGACTCGATCATGGTCGGCACGTTCGGCAGATCGGGCCAACGCGCGTCACCGGTGACGGCAAGCGCGCGCAGCGTGCCGGCCTTGATGTGCGGCGCGGCCGGGGGCAGGGCGGTCGAGCACATCTGCACCGTGCCGGCGAGGATCGCCTGCACCGCATCGCCGCCGCCTTTGAAGACGACGCATTCCATTTTGGGCAGCTTCTCGCGCAGCTTGAGCACCTGCACTTCCACATAGAGCGAGGTGTTGAGAGCCGGCGTCGAGACGTTGAACTTCTCCGGATTGGCCCGCGCCAGCGCGACAAACTCCTTTATCGTCTTCGCCGGCAGGTCGGACTTCACCACGAAGGCATTGGGCGAGGTCGCGAGCTCGCTGACGCCGACGAAGTCCTTCTCCGCGTCGAAGGGCAATTGCTTGAAGAAACCGACGTTCACGGTGTACTGGGTCGTCGCCAGCAGGATGGTGTAGCCATCGGGCTCGGAATGCGCGGCGTAGCTCATGCCGACATTGCCGCCGCCGCCCGGCTTGTTTTCGACAACGAAGGTCTTGCCGGTCGATTCCTGTAGCGCCGCCGCCATCATGCGCGCGATCAGGTCGGCCGGCCCGCCCGGCGTCACTGCGGCGATGATCCTGACTGGCCGGTCGGGAAAGGCGGCGAGCGCCGAATTGACCCGCAGCACCGCCGGGGCGGCGATGCCAGCCGCGAGCGTTCCGGCGATTTTGATGATCTGCCGGCGCGACGGCGGTGAATACAGTTTTTGCATTGTCATTCTCCCTTCAGTCCACCGGCGGCGGCGGATTGCCGATCTCGGCCAAGCGGCCATCGTCGGCCATGATTTTTACGAAGATCGCCAGCGAGCGCATCAGCGTCGGCATGCCGAAATGCGCCGAGCTCTGGAACAACACTTCCAACACCTCGCGTGGGCTGGCGCCGGCGCGCATCGCGCCGCGCATGTGCGAGCGGATCTGGATGCCTTCGGCTACGGCAAAACAATTGCCGACGATGCAGAGAACGCGCGTCTTGTCGTCGAGCACGCCGCGGCCGTAAATGCCGCGGTAGGTGAAATTGACCCACAGGTCGGCGAATTCCTCGTCGAGGCCATGCAGATAGGACAGCATGTTGAGATGATGCTTAGGGCGCAGGCGGATGCCGGTGCTCACGCCACGCCAATCGTGCGCCGTCATCATCTTCTCACGGCGCGGATCGGCGACGTCGTCCGGATGCCAGGACTTGCGTTCGTCGTCCATCGAGCGTTTGGAGTCGTTGTCTTCGAGCGGCGGCCGCTCGGCGCGCAACGCGTCGAGCACGCCGACCTCGCGCGCGATCTGCACAAAAATCTTCAGTGCGAAGTCGACGACCGAATTGCCGCCATAGACCACCGATTGAAGGATCACCTCCAGCGCCTCGCGCGGACGCACCTTGGCGCGCAGCGCCGCGCGTAGCGTTTCGTCCAGCGCGTCGGCGTTGCGGGTCATGGTGAACTGGCCGATCAGGATCAGAAAGCGCGTGCGCTCGTCGAGGACGTTGCGCCGGCCTAGGCCTTTGATCGCGTAGTCGAGCCAAAGCTTGGTGAAATGCGGATCGATGGCATCGCGCAACGCAAGGCGGTCGTCGAAATCGGCTTGCAGCCGCCGGCCCGTCTCCAGCGTTGCGGCATCGCATTTTGTCTCCATCCCTCACTCCACTTTTTTTGTTGTCGCGGCGGACGCCGCTCGCAGGGCGAAACGCTCGCCTTCGCTGGTAACATCCTAAAATGATATTGGCCAACTTGACCATAAACTAGAACTGGCGAATGATAATCAAACGTACTGTCCACAATGAGGACAAACCAAGTGCCGCGTTCAACACTCGCCAAATCCGCCGCCGCAGTCGCCGCTATCTCCTCCGAGGATCCCGATCGCTCCGCCGTAAAGAGTTTGCGCAAGGCGCTGACCGTCTTGAATGCGGTTGCCGGCGCCGACCGGCCGCTCACCGTCGCCGAGACGGCGATCAATTCCGGTATCGCGCGGCCGACCGCCTATCGCTTTGTGCAAACGTTGGTTGCGGCCGGCTATCTCATGCAAGATCCAGCCGATGGGCGGCTATCAATGGGCTTTGCGGTGCTGCCGCTCGCGTCGAGCCTGCTCGACCGCAACCGCATGCGTAAAGAAGCGCTGCCGCATCTGCAGTCGCTGGCGCAGCAGACCGGCGAGCGCGCCAATCTCGGCGTGCTCTACCGCGACCGCGTAATGTATGTCGCTGGCGTCGAGAAGCCGGCGCTGCCGACGATCTATTCGCGCTTTGGCAAAAGCGCGCCGGCGCATTGCTCTTCGCTCGGCAAGGCGATTCTCGCGTATCTGTCCGAAGCGGAGGTGCGCGCGCTGCTGGCGCGTAAACCGCTCGTCGCGACTACACCCGCCACCATCACCAGTCCCGCCGCCTTTGCGAACGAGCTCAAGGAAACGCGCGAGCGCGGTTACGCCCTCGACCGGGCCGAGCACGCGCCCGGCTCCTATTGCGTCGCCGCGCCGATCTTCGATGGCAACAACCGCCCGATCGGCGCCATCGGCGTCAGCGGCCGCGATCTCGAGCCGCTGATCAAGCATCAGGAGCTGGTACGGCATACCGCCGAAGTCATTTCCCATCACCTGCTGTAGTCGTCTTACCTCAACGAAAACGAAGGCCGGACACGCCATGGACAAGCTGATCATTACTGTTGCCTGCGATTCGAGGACGTCCTACCCGATCAATCATCATTGCCCGCCACAGGAAGACATCGAGGGCGTGGCGCAGCAGTACCTCGACGGCATCAAAGCCGGCGCGGCGATCGCGCACATCCATGGCATCCGCACGCTGGAAGAGACCATGCAGGCCGACGGCCGCCAGGTCTCGCGCATGAATCAGGAGGGTTGGAAGCGGTTGAACGACGCGATCATGTCGCGCAGCGAGCCGGTGATGCAGTTCGGCGTCGCCAGCGCCCGCATTGAGGAGAAAGTGAAGCTGATGGGGCTCGGCCCCGATATGATGGCGGTCGCTTTCAATGCGCACGACGAATATTTCAACCCCGACCCGCAGTTTCCACCCAAGCGTATGATGGCGATCCATCCGGTCGAGGAACTGCTCGCCTATTGCAAGGCTGCCGACGAGCACAAGGTGAAGCTCGAGGTCGAATGCTTCACCACCGGTGCCTTCTGGAATCTCGAATTCGTGCGCAAGAAAGGCGGCTATCTCAAGGACAAAGCCTATACCACGCTGTTTCTCGGCTGGCCGGGCGGCACCTGGACGCCACCGACAGAGAAGGCGTTGATCTATATGGTCGATCACTTGCCGAAAAATTGCATTTGGAACGTCAGCGTGATGGACCCGCAGAAGCAGTGGGATTTGCTCGCGCTTGCGGTCTCGCTCGGCGGCCATGTCCGCGTCGGTTACGAAGACAATCCCTACATCGCGCCAGGCGAGTTGGCGAAGAACAACGCAGTGCTGGTCGAGCGCATGGTGAAGATCGCGCAGGGGCTTGGCCGCGACGTCGCCACGCCGAAGGAAGCGCGGAAGATCCTCGGCCTCGCTCGGCAGTAGTGTGAGCGGCTTCGACATCATCATTGTCGGCGCCGGTTCGGCCGGTTGCGTGCTGGCCAACCGGCTGTCGGCACAATCGGCGCACTCGGTGCTGCTGATCGAAGCCGGCCGCGACACCGCGCCGGGGCAGGAGCCGCCCGACGTGCTCGATAACTTTTCTTCGTCTTACTACAACAAAAGCTACATGTGGTCCGGGCTGAAATGCCATTGGCGCAGGCGCGACAATTCGCCGGAGACTGCCTTCGACCAAGGCCGCATCATGGGCGGCGGCTCGAGCGTCATGGGCATGGTGGCGCTGCGTGGGATCCCGGCGGACTACGACGGCTGGGTCGAGCAGGGGGCCGACGGCTGGAGTTGGAACGATGTCCTGCCGTTTTTCCGCAAGCTCGAGACCGACGCCGACTTCCACGGCGACCTGCACGGCGATAGTGGGCCCCTTCCGATCCGCCGCACGCCGCGCGCGCAATGGCCGCCGCTGACGCGCGCCATCGACCGCTACGCACGCGAGGGGCAGATGCCCTACGTCGCCGACATGAACGCCGATTTTCGCGACGGTCACGGCTCGCTGCCGATGAGCAATACGCCGACGCGGCGCGCCTCGACGGCGATGAGTTATCTCGACGCCAGCGTCCGTGCGCGCAAGAACCTCACCATCATGACCGGCGCCACGGTGACCGCGCTTCTGTTTGACGGCAAGCGGGTGACCGGCGTGGCGGTGGCTGTCGATGGCGCGCAACGCCACCTCAAGGCCGGCGAAGTCATTGTCAGCGGCGGCGCCATTCACTCGCCGGCGGTCCTGCTGCGCGCCGGCATCGGCCCGGCGGCTGAACTCCGCGCGCTCGGCATCGACGTGGTGGCCGATCTGCCCGGCGTCGGCCGCAACCTGCAGAACCACCCGATCGTTTTCCTCGGCGGCCATCTGCGCCGAAACGCCCGCCAGCCGGCTTCGCTGCGGCCGCACCCCATCACCTGCTTTCGTTACACGTCGGGCCTGTCGCCCGACGTGCCGAGCGACATGTTCATCGCCGGCCACAGCAAATCGTCGTGGAGCGCCCTCGGCGGACAGCTCGCCAATTTCTACGCGGCCATTTTCAAGCAGGCTTCGCGCGGTCGCGTCACGCTCAAATCGGCCACGGCCGGCGAGCCGCGCGTCGAGTTCAATTTCGTCGGCGAGGACATTGACCTCAGGCGGCTGATGGACGGTTTCCGCCGCATGGTGGCGCTGGCGCAAAGCGACGCGCTGCGGCCGCTGTTCACCACGATCTTTCCGGTGCGCTTCACCGATAAAATCCGCAAGCTCAACCAGCTCAACCGCGCCAATGCGATTAAGGCCGCGCTGGTCGCCGGCGCGCTCGACGTCGTGCCGGCACTGGCCGGTCCGGTATTTAGCCGATTGACCGACCGCAGCGTCGATCTGGCCACGCTGATCAATGACGACGCCGCGCTCGCCGAGCACGTGCGTAACAATGTGGCGGGGACCTTCCACGTCTGCGGCACCTGCCGCATGGGCCGGGCGGATGATCCTGATGCCGTGGTCGACAACCAGGGGCGGGTGCGCGGCATCGCCGGCTTGCGTGTGGTCGACGCCTCGATCATGCCGGCGATCACGCGCGGCAACACCAATATCCCGACCATCATGCTGGCCGAGAAGATCGCCGCAGCCATGACGATGTAACCTGGAGCGCCGATGAAAGTCCGTACCATTGACTCGCACACGCACATCCTCACCGAGGAGGCGATGCGGCTTCTCGCCAAGGAGTCGCCGAAAGTCGCGCCGGTGCTCAAGGGCGTGGGCACGCCGAAGGCAATCTTGGAAATAGACGGCCGCGTGGTGCAAGACCCAATGCCCATCGAAATATGGGACCTTAGCCCGCGGCTCCGCGACATGGATGCCAACGGTGTCGACGTCCAGGTGCTGTCACCGACGGTGTTCACCTTTTTCTATCATCAGGAGCCGAAACTCGCGCTCGCGTGTGCTGCGATTCAGAACGAGGAGATTGCCGCCGCGGTCAAGCGACAACCCGACCGCTTCATCGGTCTCGGCAGCGTGCCGCTGCAGGCGCCGGAGCAGGCTGCCGCCGAATTACGGCGTGTGATGACCAGGCTCGGCCTGCGCGGCGTGATGATCGGCACCAATGTTAACGGCCGCAATCTTGACGATCCCGCACTCGAACCTTTCTGGGCGGCGGCGGAAGAGCTCGGCGCCTTCATTTTCATCCATCCGCATGGCGGTTTCGCCGGCGAACGGCTTGCGAACTACTACATGAAGAACTTCGTCTGGCTGCCGTTCGATACGACGATCGCGGCGGCGAGCCTGGTGTTCGGCGGCGTGCTTGAGCGTCATCCGCGCTTGAAAATCTGCCTGTCGCACGGCGGCGGTTTCGTGCCGTATCAGGCCGGCCGGTTTCAGCACGCTTATGACGTGCGCCCGGAAGCCAAGGTGAACCTGCCGAACGGTCCGGCGGCGTCGATCGGCCGGCTCTATTACGACACCATCGTGCATAAAAAATCCGTCCTCGAATTCCTGGTCAGCGAAGCCGGCGCCGACCGTGTACTGCTCGGCAGCGATTATCCCTTCGATATGGGCAATCTCGACTGCGTCGCGCGCGTGCGCGCGGCCGCGTTCGATCCGGCGACGCGCGATCTGATTCTCGGCGGCTACGCCAAGACCTTGCTCGGCGAGGGCGCGCATGCTTGAGCGCCTGCTCGGCACGACGGGTATCCGCGTGTCCGCGCTGGGACTTGGCTGCAATAATTTCGGCGTCCGCACGGGTCTCGCGCAGGCGCGCGACATCGTCGCCGCGGCGCTCGATGCCGGCATCACGTTTTTCGACACGGCGGACGTCTACGGCCTCCGCGGCGGTTCGGAAACGATGCTCGGCGAGGTGCTGGGCGCAAGACGCAAGGACATATTCCTGGTCAGCAAGTTCGGCGTCGCCATGGACGACGAGGGCACGCTCAAGGGCGGCTCGGCACGCTATGTAGCGAGTGCCGTCGAAGCGAGCCTCAAGCGTCTGAAGACCGATTGGATTGATCTCTACTACTATCACCGGCCAGACCCGACGACGCCGCTCGAGGAAACGCTGCGTGCGCTTGAGGCGCTGATCGCGCAAGGCAAGGTGCGCACCATCGGTTGCTCGAACATGACGCCGGCGCAGATCGCCGAATCGCAACGCATCGCGCGCGACAACGGCCTGCATCGCTATGTCGTCGCGCAGGATCAATACAATTTGTTGTCGCGGCGGATCGAAAACGATCTCATCCCGGCGCTGCAGGCGCAACAACTGGCGCTGATCCCTTATTTTCCCCTGGCCAGCGGCATGCTGACTGGAAAGTACGCGGCCGGCGCCCCGATCCCGCCTGGCTCGCGCATGACGCACAAGCGTTACGCCGACCGTTTCTACAATGACGGGAATTTTCACATCGTTGAAAAACTGCGGGCGTTCTGCGCCGAGCGCGGCCGCTCACTGGTCGAATTGGCCTTCGGTTGGTTGTTGTCAAAACCTCTCGTCGGTTGTGTGATAGCTGGGGCGAGCGCGCCGGAGCAGGTGCATCAGAACGCGGCGGCGCTCGGCTGGCAGCTCAGCGCCGCCGAGATGGCTGAAGTGAACCGTCTTACGGCCAAACAGGAGGCGGCATAACGGAAAACGGCCAATGCGGATCAAGACCGTCGCACAAGACGGCGTAACAGAGAGAGAACACCTTGCAGGAGGAACGTCCATGTCCATGGTTTCCGGCGCACTGAGCGCCATTCGAAGGATGCGACTGCTGGCCGCGTTTGCCGCAGTCGTCGCCATCGCCGTGCTATCGGCCGGTAACGCCCGGGCCGAATATCCCGAGCGCCCGATCACCATCATTGCCTGCTTCCCGCCCGGCGGCGGCACCGATCTCGCTGTGCGCATGATCAACGTGCAGCTCGGCGCGGCGTTGGGTCAACCAGTGATCATCGAAAACCGCGGCGGCGCCGGCGGCTCGGTCGGCACCGGTGTCGTCGCGCGCGCGGCGCCGGACGGCTACACGCTGCTGTCCTGCTCGAGCGCCTTCGTGGTCAACCCGAGCCTCTATGCCAAGGTACCGTACGATCCCTTCAAAGACTTCGTCCCGATCATGGTGATCGGCGCCTCGCCCAATGTCTTCGTCGTGCCCGCGCAATCCAAGATCAAGAGCATGAAGGAATTCATCGATCTGGCGAAGGCCAGTCCGGGCAAGATGAATTGGACGAGTTCCGGCGTCGGCACCACGCCGCAGCTCGACGGCGAACTCATCAAGATCAAGACCGGCATCAATATCGTTCACATTCCCTATGCTGGAGCCGGCCCCGCCAGCACCGCGGTGCTCGCCGGTCTGGTCGATCTCTATACGGCGAACTACGGCTCGCTCACCGGCCTGCTGAGCAGCGGCAAGGTGCGGGCGGTTGCCGTCACCTCGAAGACGCGCTGGCCCGACCTGCCGGATGTGCCGACGCTGGACGAAATCGGCATCAAGGGCGCGGAGTCCGACACGTTCCAAGGGTTGTTCGCGCCCGCGGGCACGCCGAAGGCGATCGTCGACCGCCTCGCGAAGGAGATCGGTAAGATACTTTCCGATCCGGACATCAAGGCGAAATACGTCAAGCTCGGCCTGCCTGTGCTGGCCGAAGGGCCGGATCAGTTCCGCGCCCGCATCGCCCATGAAGTGCCGATGTACAAGGAAATCATCGACAAGGCCGGTTTGCAGATCAAGAACAAGTAAGACGGCCTAGGCAACCTCGACGATGCGGCCGGTCTTGGCAGATCGCACGCAGGCGTCGAACACCGCCATGCCGTGCAGCACGTCGTCGATCCCGACCGGGTAGGGGCGTTGGTCGCGGATCGAGCGGGCGAATTCGACAAGTTCGGCGCGCAGCATGTTGAAGCCTGCGTGTTCGACGGTCTCGTCGGGCGGCGCCAGCACAGGACCGCTCGGCGCCTGCGTCGACATCGGCACGAAACGGAACGTCTGCAATGAAGCGCCGCGCACTTCCGCAAGCCCGCCGGAACCGTAGGCGGCGAAGCTGAAGTTTGTGGCGGTCGCGACCGAGCAGAAGATGGCGCCGGTCGCGCCGCTCGCAAAGCGCATCAAAACGGCGGTGGTGTCGTCTGCGGGGCCCTCGCCATGAACCCCGGTGATGCATTGCAGTTCGCGGACGCGGCCGGCGAATTCGATCATCAGATCGAGCGCATGCAATCCGACTGCAGTCATGGCGCCGGCCGGCGCCTCGTCGGGGTCGGCGCGCCAGTTGTCGGCGGCGATGAAGCTCTGCGTGCTGGTCGTGTGCTGCGCCACGATGGCGACGATTTTGCCAAGGCGGCCGTCGCGTAAACGGTCGCGGATCTCGACGAACGAAGGATGAAAGCGCCGGCAGTAGCCGACCGCGAGGGTCACACCGGCTTTGCGCGCGGCCTCGGCCGCTACTTTGGCGCTCGCGTGGTCGAGGGTGATCGGCTTCTCCACCAGGATATGTTTACCAGCCGCTGCCGCTTGCGCGATTTGTGCGGCATGCTGGCTGTGCGGCGTCGCCAGCACCACGGCGTCGATCGCGGGATCGGTCAAGATCGCAGCAAAATCGCCGACCAGCCGCACGTCTTTTTCACGACAGAACTCTTCCGCTTTGGCGCGCGTGCGGGTGTGGCCGGCGACGAAGCGAATGTCGTCGGTCGTGCCGTGCACCGAATTCACCAGCGAGCGTCCCCAACGCCCCAATCCGATGATGGCGGCGCGAATCATGTCGGTGCTTTGCGCAGGGCTGGCGTCACGATGCGGAAATGCTAACGTGACGCCGCGCCCGCCACAACGGTTTTAAGACGCAACCATCCGGAATGACGATGTTCAACAACGCGGCGATCATCGGCGTCGGCCAGTCGGCCTATACGCGGCGTCCGCAATCCGGACAGACGACGCACACCTTCATTCGCGACGCGATCGTCGCCGCACTCGCGGACGCGCAGATCGACGCCGGCGACATCCAGGGCATGGCGGTGACGTCGTTTTCGCTCGCGCCGGACACGGCGATCGATCTCGCCTGGCGGCTCGGGCTGTCGCTGCGCTGGCTGCTGCAGGACACCAATGGCGGCTCCTCGGCGATGAACATGCTCGGCCATGCGCTGCGCGGCGTCGAGACCGGCGCGGCCTCGTCCATCCTGGTCGTCGCCGGTGATGCAACCGGGCTTGGCGGCTACGCCAAGATCGCAGCCAATTACAACATCGCGACGCGCGAACATCTGGCGCCGCTCGGCCACGGCGGCCCGAACGGCGTCTATTCGCTGGTGACGACGCGGCAGATGAACAAATACGGGCTGACAAAATCCGACTACGGCCACATGGCCATCGCGCAACGCGCCTGGGCGGCGAAGAATCCGTTCGCGGTCTATCGCGAGCCGCTGACCATGGAGGAGTATCTTGCCGCCCCGATGGTCGCCGATCCGTTGACGCGCTACGACTGCGTGCCCGTCGTCGCCGGCGCGCAGGCGATCATCATCGCGCATCCCGACCGCTGCCCGAAGGGGCGCGCGGGCGTGCGTGTGCGCGCCATCCGCAACAGCTTCAACTACGACAACCAGGAAGGCG
>DASUGZ010000114.1:0-2838 GCA_036273755.1 Pseudolabrys sp. | reverse complement strand
GAACTGGATCGCCGGATTTTTCATCATGATCCGGCGGCCGTTCCAGCGCGGCGACCAGATCAAGGTCGGCGACATCGAAGGCACCGTGCAGGCGGTCGAGACCCGCGCCACGCTGGTAAAAACCTATAGCGGACGGCTGGTCATCATCCCGAACAGCGACATCTACACGCGCTCGGTGACGGTGCACACGGCCTACGACAACCGGCGCATGGAAATCATGGTGCCGGTCGGCCTCGAGGTCGATCTCAACCAGGCGATCGAGGTGTTCCGCGAGGCGGTGCTCGGCGTCGAGCATGTGCTCGCCGGACCGCCGCCGGATTTCCTGCCCTGGGAGTTCAAGGACAACAACGTCAATATCCGGGTGCGCTGGTGGACCAAGTCGCAGCGCACCTACGAGGTGCGCACGCGCGCCGCCATCGTCGCCGCGATCAAGGCGGCCAGCGAAGCGGCCGGCATCGCGTTGCCCGCCGACACCAAGATCTCATTTGCCGAGACGCCGCTCTTGGTGTCGCAGCCGGCGGCGAAAAAACAAAAGCGCGCCGAGAAACCGAAGACGCCCAAAAAAGCAGCGGAGCCACAACCGGAGCAGCCTGCGGACGAGGCGCGCGATCCCGAAGCGGAAAAGCCAAAACTCGGCGAACTCAACGAGGGCGTCGAGACGCTGCCGCGCTAGGCCGCCGGTAACCCGGCATCGCCGGCATGCGGCAGGCCGCCGATCGCCACGCGGGTGATGAGATCGGCGAGGCCATCGACGAACGCCTCGTCGATCGTCAGGCGGAACGGATCCTGGCCGAACAGATCGCGGTTGCGCACGAAGACGCTGCATTGCCCCATCAGGCAGATC
Organism: Pseudolabrys sp.; assembly: GCA_036273755.1. Lineage (GTDB taxonomy): Bacteria > Pseudomonadota > Alphaproteobacteria > Rhizobiales > Xanthobacteraceae > Pseudolabrys. The sequence goes on along the minus strand of DASUGZ010000114.1, from coordinate 1,994 downwards.
GCCGCGACCATCGCCGCGCGGTCCGCCGTCTGCGGCGGCAGGAAACGCCGCACCACGGCGACGGCGGCCGACAGGTACGAGGTCGAATTGGTGGCGATGAACTTGCGGAACACCTTGGAGGGGTGCGCGCTTTCCCATGCGAACATGCGGATGTAGCGGCTTAATTCATCCTGATACAGCAGCGGCCGCAGCTGATGATGCACGAAGTGCCGGAGCGCTTGCTCGGGCGAAAGCGATTTGAGGTCGTCGGCGTCAACGCCGGCGTCCTCGGTCAGCCGCGCGAAAGCAAGCTTGAGGACCTCAAGGTAAAGTCCATCCTTGCCTTTGAAATGATAATTGATCGCCGCCTGGTTGACCCGGGCCTTGGTGACGATATCGCGCACGCTGGAGCGCTCGAAGCCCTTCTCGGCAAACAGCGAGACCGCAGCTTTGACGATCTGGTTGCGGGTATATTCGGCGGGGCGACCCATATATTTCCTAATTCAAACAATTGTTTGAACTCAATTCGTAACCCTTCCCCGCCTCAAATGCAACTTAGCCCGTAATCAAGCCGGTTCCCGAGGCGGTCATCATTCCGCCTAAAACGGTCGTTTGAATTATAAAAGGTCGTTTGAAATGGCCGTATGTCCTGAAGTCGCTCGATCCTGGAGGGCTCCGCCATGCTGAAGCTGACGTCCCGCTTCGTCCTGCAAGTGCTGCCCTACGTGCTGATGGCGCTGGCTGCGGTTGTCGTGGTGCCCGGTGTCGCCGACTCACTGATGGCGGCGGCCCCCAAAACCGCTGCGTTGCGGACGGCCGCGAGGGAAGCGAGACTCGAGCCGTTCGCGCTCGGGGAAACGGCGCGCGATCTTATTCGCCAGGACCACGAGGCCTTCGCATCGAACGGATTCGCCACGACAGGCGCGCTCGAGGATCGGTAGAGTCAAGGAGTTGCCCATGCGTTCGCAAAACGGAATGCCGGATGTACCGCACTCAAGCCGTTGGCAGGGTCTCATCCAAGCGCTGAGGGCCGCCATTTGTTCATGCTGGCCGGAGCCGCACGAACGAACCTATCGGCCGGAGCGGTACTACATGCGCGGGCCCGGCCCGAAGTGGCGCGCCAAGCACGGCCATTTCGGTTGAGCCGCCGCTCGTTTCTCGTATTCATGCCGCAGAACGAGACTTGCGATCGCCGGGGCAAGCCCCGGCGATTTCGTTTATGGTCCCCGGATGACGGATTTCACCCGCGACGAGATGGAGGCCGGCCGAACCCTGTTCGCCGGCGACTGGCACTTCGATGCCGCCGCCGGCTCCGCGGTGTCGCTGCCGCGGATGAGCGGCGCCGAGATCGCGCTCGCCGGGCGCTCCAATGTCGGCAAATCGAGCCTGATCAACGCCCTCACCGGCCGCAAGAACCTAGCGCGCATCTCGCGTACGCCGGGGCGCACCCAGGAGCTGATCTTCTTTTCCACCGGCGGGGCGCTGCATCTGGTTGACATGCCGGGCTACGGCTATGCCGCCGCCGCCAAGAGCAAGATCGCGGCCTGGACCGAGCTGGTCCAGGCTTATCTCCTCGGCCGCGCCAACCTCGCGCGCATTTACGTGCTGATCGACGCGCGGCACGGCCTCAAAGACACCGACGATCAGGTGTTCGAGGCGCTCGGCCGCGCCGCCGTCAGCCATCAGGTGGTGCTGACCAAATGCGACGAGCTCAAACCCGCCGACCTCGCGCCGCGCATCGCCGCGGTCGAGGCCGCGCTGGCCAAGCGCCCGGCCGCCTACCCCACCGTGCTCGCCACATCGGCGCGTGAGGGCTTCGGAATAGCCGAATTGCGCGCCGCCATCGCCCGGCTGCTCCGAGAACAAACCCGGTAGATCGCGACTTTCGGAGGGTGGCGGCCGGCGGGGGCCGTGCCTAGCTATGTCGACAAGGTCCGCCCATCGTCCACCCCCCTCCCTCACAGATCCCATGCTGAACCCGGAACAATTGATCCCCGAACAGGACTCGCGCGAGC
>DASUGZ010000113.1:0-18657 GCA_036273755.1 Pseudolabrys sp. | reverse complement strand
GCGGGCGGCGCGAATATCGTGGGCGAAGGCGCGGCCGAGCACGTCGTCCTTGACCTTGCCGACGAACGCCGCCTGGCCGCCGAAGCTCGCCACGCCGACGATGGTGTTGGCGGCCGAACCGCCCGAGCTTTCCACCGCCGGGCCCATCGCCTGGTAGATTTTCTCGGCGCGCGCTTCTTCGATGAGCGCCATGGCGCCTTTGTGCATGCCGTGCGCCGACAGGAAGTCGTCCTCGGCGCGGGCGATGACGTCGACGATGGCGTTGCCGATGCCGATGACGTCGTAGCGGTGGGGAGCCATGCGTTACCTCGCGAGTCGCCGGGGCACTATATCGGCCAAGCGTGCGTCGGCAAGCGCAGGATGAATGACACCGGCGTGACGGGCGCGCGCCCATGAGGCTCGAGTGCGCCTGACAATCGTCGATGTCTTGGCGCGGGATATTACCGCTAGCCTAGTGAGGCGGCGGAAGCCTTTTCAACACTTCCAAGCTCCACCAGAGAAAGTAACCGGCGATAAAAATGCCGAGCGCCACTTTCACCAATTGGATGATCAACTCGTCCTTGCTCATTAGTCCACCCACCGATCGGCCCGCGCCGCACGATCCTGCCATCTCACTTGTAACGTATAACGGCGCAGCACCGCCTTTGATATCGTATCCCGTGTTGACGCGCACCCCGGTTTGCGCGCAACGGGGGTTGCACGGCAAACGCCATCATGCCATGTGGCCGCCCTATCGGTGAGGGACGGACATGGCCTTCAAGGAACGCGTGTTTTCCGGCGTGCAACCGACCGGCAATCTGCACCTCGGCAATTATCTCGGCGCGATCACCAAATTCGTCGCGCTACAGGAACGCTACGACTGCATCTATTGTGTGGTCGATATGCACGCCATCACGGTGTGGCAGGAGCCGAGCGATCTCGCGCACGCCACCCGGGAAGTGACGGCAGCCTTCATCGCCTGCGGCATCGACGCCAAGAAGCACATCGTCTTCAACCAGAGCCAGGTCGCCGAACATGCCGAGTTGGCCTGGGTGTTCAATTGTGTCGCCCGCCTCGGCTGGCTCAACCGCATGACCCAGTTCAAGGAGAAGGCCGGCAAGGACCGCGAGAACGTCTCGGTCGGCCTCTACGCCTATCCGAACCTGATGGCCGCCGACATTCTCGTCTACCGCGCCACCCATGTGCCGGTGGGCGAGGATCAGAAGCAGCATCTTGAGCTGTCGCGCGACATCGCCATGAAGTTCAACAACGACTACGGCCCTTCGATCAAATCGCACGGCTATGGCGAGGCATTCTTTCCGTTGCCCGAGCCGATCATCCAGGGCCCGGCGACACGGGTGATGTCGCTGCGCGACGGCTCGAAGAAAATGTCGAAGTCGGAGCCGTCGGATTACTCGCGCATCAACCTGACCGACGACGCCGACACCATCGCGCAGAAAATTCGCAAGGCGAAGACCGATCCCGAGCCGCTGCCGAGCGAGGAGAAGGGTTTGGAGCCGCGCCCCGAAGCCGACAACCTCGTCGGCATCTACGCGGCGCTGAAAGGTTCGAGCAAGGCCGAGGTGTTGCAAGAATTCGGCGGCGGTCAGTTCTCCACGTTCAAAAGCGCCCTCGCCGATCTGTCTGTCGCCAAACTCGGCCCGATCGGCGCGGAAATGAAAAAACTGGTGCAAGACCCGGTCTATATCGACTCGATTCTGGCCGACGGCTCGCGGCGCGCGCAGGCGATCGCCGCGGAGACCATGAAGGCGGTCAAAGATATCGTCGGTTTCGTGCGCAGCTAACGCCCGGTTTTACCTGGAATTTATCCGGCGCCATCCGGCTTGTCGCCACCGCCGCCGCCATGCCACCATTGGCCGCTCGTGCGCTCGCAAATGAACGCACGGAGCGGGAGCGACGATGAGCAGCAAGCGCCGCAGTTACGAGGCCGGGCACAAGCGCAAATATCTTGTCGTCATCGACGACACCGAGGAATGCGACCGCGCGGTCTATTGGGCGGCCAAGCGCGCCGGCCGCACCAAGTCGCAGCTCGTCATGCTGCGGGTGATCGATACCGAAGAACAAAATCAGCAATGGCTCGGCGTCGCGGACATCATGAAGGCCGAGGCGCTGGAAGCCGCCAATACAGCGTTCGACAAATACGCCGCCCGCTCCAAGGAGATTTCCAACATCACGCCCGATCGCGTGATCCGCGAAGGCGATCCGCCCGAGGAGATCATCAAGCTGATCGACGAGGATACCGACATCGGCATCTTGGTGCTGGGCGCCGGCACGACCAACGAGGGCCCCGGCCCGCTGGTCTCCAGCCTGATCAAGACCGCGGGCAGCTTTCCGATTCCGGTCGCCATCGTGCCCGGGCATTTGAGCGACGACGATATCGACGCAAGTTCTTAAGTCGCCGCGTCAAAACGGGCGCTTTGCGGTGGTTGACCTCGGTCAACGCAAGCGCCATTTATCGGCTATACTCAATGCCATCCACGGGCCTTGAACCCGCGAGGAGGATTAAATGTTCATCCAGACCGAAACCACGCCAAATCCGGCGACTCTGAAGTTCCTGCCCGGACGGGCGGTGCTCGAATCCGGCACCCTCGACATGGCGAGCAAGGAAGCCGCACGCCAATCGCCGCTCGCCGAGCGGCTGTTCGATATCCCCAACGTTGGCGGTGTGTTCTTCGGCTCCGACTTCATCTCCATCACCAAGAGCGACGGCGATTGGCAGCAGATCAAGCCGGCGGTGCTCGGCGCCATCATGGAGCATTTCATCAGCGGCGCTCCGCTGCTTGCGGGCGAAGCCGAAGCAGCCGCCGACGGTGACGAATTTTTCGACGCGAAGGATTCCGAGACCGTCGAACTGATCAAGGACCTGATCGAGACACGCGTGCGCCCGGCGGTGGCCAGCGACGGTGGCGACATCACTTTCAAGGGCTTCAAGGAAGGCGTCGTCTACCTGACAATGAAGGGCGCCTGCTCCGGCTGCCCGTCCTCGACCGCGACGCTGCAGCACGGCATCCAGAATCTGCTGCGGCATTTCGTCCCCGAAGTCACAGAAGTGCGGCCGGTCTAGCCGGTCATTGCTTTTGCACGCGCATTAGTAAAAGTAGCTACATGCGCGTCCTCGCCATCGACACCGCGCTCGAGGCCTGTTCGGCCGCCGTGCTCGACACCGAGCAGCCGGCGGCGGCGGTGCATGAATCGCTGCCGATGCTGCGCGGCCACGCCGAAGCGCTGATGCCGCTGATCGCGCGGGTGATGGAGCGCTCTGGCCTCGAATTCGCAGCCCTCGACCGTATCGCCGTCACCACCGGGCCCGGCAGTTTCACCGGCTTGCGCGTCGGGCTTGCCGCCGCGCGCGGCATCGCGCTTTCCGCCGGCAAACCGGCCATCGGCCTCACCACGCTCGCCGCTTACGCCACGCCGTTGGTCGCCGCCGACGCGAGGCGCTCCGTGGTGGCCGCGATCGATGCGCGGCACGATCAGGTCTACATCCAGGTGTTCGGCCCCGGCGGCCGCACCATCGTGCCGGCGCGCATTGCGCCCCTCCGCGAGGCATTGCGCGTGTCGACAACCGGCGCGCCGGCCGTCATCGGCACCGGCGCAAGGTTGTTGGCGGACGCTTGGCCGGCCGGCGAACAGCCGCCGAGTCTCGTCGATGCGCGCCGCGCCCCCGACATCGAATGGGTCGCCCGGCTCGGCGCCGCCGCGGACGATACCGGCGCGCCGCCCAAGCCGCTATACCTGCGCCCGCCCGACGCGCAGCCGCAGGCGGCGGCGCAAGTGGCGCGGCGATGATCGCCTTGCTCAAGAGCCTGTTCGCGCGCGCCGATCCGGTGCTGTCGGAGGCATCGAGCCGCGACGCCGCAGCGATCACCGTGCTGCACGCCGCCTCGTTCGCCCGCGGCTGGAGCGAAGACGAAGTCGACCGCCTGCTCGCCGACCGCCACATCATCGCCCATCGTGCCACGCTCGGTGCGAGCATGGCCGGCTTCATCCTCTCGCGCGTGGTCGAGGACGAAGCGGAAATTCTCTCGGTCGCGGTCGCCGGCAACAAGCGCAGCCGCGGGGTTGCCCGCAATATGCTCAACCTGCATCTGCGCCGGCTCGCCGGCCTCGGTGCGCGGACAGTGTTCCTGGAGGTCGACGAGCATAACGCCGCGGCGATCAGGCTTTATGACCGCGCCGGATTCCGGCACGTTTCTCGCCGCGCCAACTACTACCAGGCCGCCAACGGCACAGCCGCCGCCGCGTTGGTCTTGCGCCGCGATTTGGTTTAATCGCCCGGGCTCACTATGCTATGGGAGCCGGACCCGAGAACCGCGAGAACGCCAGCCGTGACCACTCCGGACAAGACGATTTCCGACAGGCGCAATATCGAAGCGCTCTGCGCCGCCAAGGGCATGCGCATGACCGAGCAGCGCCGCACCATCGCGCGCGTACTGGCGGACTCCGACGACCATCCCGACGTCGAGGAATTGTACCGACGCTGCGCCAAGGTCGACGACCGCATCTCGATCTCCACCGTCTACCGCACCGTGCGCCTGTTCGAGGACGCGGGCATCATCGAACGCCACGACTTCCGCGAGGGCCGCGCCCGCTACGAGACCGCGACTGAATCGCACCACGATCACCTGATCAACTTGCGCAGCGGCGAGGTGATCGAATTCCGCTCCGAGGAGATCGACCGCCTGCAGGCCGAGGTCGCCCGCAAACTCGGCTACAAACTGGTCGATCACCGGCTCGAGCTCTACGCCGTTCCGCTCGACGACGACAAAAAATAAGCCGCCATGCTGCGCGAGCTGATGATCGGCGTGTTCTTCTTCACGATGACGCCGCTTCTGATCGCGGTGCAATGGCTGCTCGACAGGCTCGGCCTGCCCGGCTGGGGCTTCATCGCCACGCGCTATTACCGTCTGCTGTGCCGCCTGCTGCGCATCAATATCCGCATCACCGGCGAGCCGGTGCAGGTCCGACCCACGCTGTTCGTGTCCAATCATGTGTCTTGGGTCGACATCCTGGTGATCGGTACGATCATGCCGGTTGCCTTCGTCGCCAAGCGCGAGGTCTCGACCTGGCCGCTGGTCGGCGTCGCCGCGAAGCTGCAGCGCACGGTGTTCGTCGACCGTACCCGTCGCCAGCAGACCGGCGCTGCGATCGCCGAAATGGTCAACCGGCTCGCCGGCGGCACGTCCGTTGTATTGTTCGCGGAAGGCACCTCGAGCGATGGCAACCGCGTGCTGCCTTTTCGCTCGGCGCTGGTCGGCGTGGTGAGCGATGCCGCCGACTGCGGCGGCAAGTTCGATATCCAGCCGATGTCGATCGGCTATACTCACCAGCACGGCATCCCAATGGGCCGCCAGTACCGGCCGCTGGTCGCGTGGTATGGTGATCTCGACTTCATGCCGCACTTCCGGGATTTCATCGCCCATGGCGCGGTTGACGCCGTGGTCAGTTACGGCGAGCCGGCACTTGCTCATGCCGCCACCGACCGCAAGACCATGACGAAATCACTGGAAACCGCGGTGCGCGCGCTCAATACGATGACGCTGCGCGGCAAGCCGAGCCCGATCCATTCAGCCGCATCTTAAAAGCGTCACAAAATCAAATACATGGACGACAGCGACAAAGCCGGCTTGGGCAGGCTAAATTGCCACCGGTTCGAAATTAAGCGCGACAAATCCAACGGCGGCATGAGCGAAACCCGCAAAGTCCACGTCAAGTCTTTCGGCTGTCAGATGAACGTCTACGATTCGCATCGTATGGCGGACACCCTGGCGCCCGCGGGCTACACCGAGGTGGCCGAGGCGGCCGACGCCGACTTGGTCATCCTCAACACCTGCCACATCCGCGAGAAGGCGGCTGAGAAAGTCTATTCCGAGATTGGTCGGATCCGCGTCATGAAAGAGGAAGCGGCGACGCGCGGCCGGCGCATGACCATCGCGGTCGCCGGCTGCGTCGCCCAGGCCGAAGGCGCCGAGATCATCCGCCGCGCCGGCAGCGTCGATCTCGTCGTCGGCTCGCAGAACTATCACCGGCTACCCGATCTCGTTGCCCGCGTCGATGCCGGCGAGCGCGTGATCGACACCGAATTCCCCATCGACGATAAATTCGACGCGCTGGCCGCGCCGCGTGGCGAAGCGATCCGCAAACGCGGCATTTCCGCCTTCGTCACGGTGCAGGAAGGCTGCGACAAATTTTGCACCTTCTGCGTCGTGCCCTATACGCGCGGCGCGGAAGTCTCACGACCGGTGGAGAAAATCGCCGCCGAAGTCGAGCGCCTGGCCCAAGCCGGCGTGCGCGAGGTGACGCTGATCGGGCAAAACGTCAATGCCTATCATGGGCAGACTGCGGAAGGCCGGCCGGCGACGCTCGGAAAACTGCTGCGCCGGCTGGCGCACGTGCCCGGCATTATCCGCTTGCGCTATACGACGAGCCATCCGTGCGACATGGACGACGAGCTGATTGCCGCGCACGGAGATCTGCCGGCGCTGATGCCTTACGTGCATCTGCCGGTGCAATCCGGTTCGGACCGTATCCTCGCGGCGATGAACCGCCGGCATACGCGCGAGCACTACCTCAACGTCATCGCGCGACTGCGCGCGACGCGACCCGATCTTGCCTTCACATCGGATTTCATCGTCGGCTTTCCCGGCGAGAGCGAGGACGATTTCCGCGCGACGCTGTCTCTGGTCGAAGAGGTCGGATTTGCCACTGCCTACACCTTCATGTACTCGCCGCGTCCGGGCACGCCGGCGGCCGAACTCGACGACCAGATTGCGCCGGAGCTGCAGTCCGAACGGCTGCAGCGGTTGCAAGCGGTCATCACCCGGCAATGGCGCGCGTTTAACGCCGGTTTTTCGGGCAAAACCCTCGACGTGCTCCTGGAAAAGCCAGGCAAGCTCTCTGGGCAACTGGTCGGCCGTACCCCATATTTGCAGGCGGTGCAGGTCATGGCCCCGCGCGCACTGATCGGGTCGGTGCTGCCGGTCACCATCACTGGCATCGGAAGCAACACGCTGTTCGGGTCAATCCCCGATCGGTCACAGACGCCGGAATTCGCCACAGCAGGAGCCTAGGAAACCACTTGCGTACATCGGATCCGCCGATCCCGCCCGCCGCCGCCTCGGAAGAGACGGCCACCACGCAGATCATGCTCGCCTTCGAAGACAACCGGCTTGCGTCCATCCTGTTCGGCCAATACGGACAAAACCTGGCGCTTATCGAAAGGCGCCTCGGCGTCGTCGCCGAGCAGCGCGGCAATCATGTCACGATCGATGGCTCGCGCGGCGGGTGCGAGCAAGCGCGACGGGTGTTGGAAGGTTTGTATGAACACATCAAGCGCGGCCGAGAGCTTGTACAAGGCGACGTCGAAGGCGCCATCCGCCACGCGATCGCGCAGGGGTCGCTGTTCGACTACGACCCGGCGAACGCGCGCGCGGCCTTCGAGGAAATCAATCTAAGAAAGCGTCCGGTGCGCGCGCGCACCGCGGCGCAAGACGCCTATATCCGCGCGCTCAAGCGCCATCATCTCGTCTTCGGCACCGGCCCCGCCGGCACCGGCAAGACCTGGCTTGCGGTTGCGCAAGCGGTGCAGATGTTCGAGCGCAAGGAAGTCGATCGTATCATTCTGTCGCGGCCGGCCGTCGAAGCCGGCGAACGGCTTGGCTTCTTGCCCGGCGACATGCGCGAGAAGGTTGATCCCTATTTGCGTCCGATCTACGACGCGCTCTACGACCTGATGGATGCGCGCATCGTCGAGCGCGCATTGCAAGCCGGCGAGATCGAGATCGCGCCGCTCGCCTTCATGCGCGGACGCACGCTGTCGAATGCCGCGATCATCCTGGACGAGGCGCAGAATACGACCTCGATGCAGATGAAGATGTTCTTGACGCGGCTCGGCGAGAACAGCCGCATGATCGTCACCGGCGATCCGAGCCAGGTCGATCTGCCGAGCGGCCAGACTTCCGGCCTTGCCGAGGCTGTTCGCCTGCTCGACGGCATCGAAGGCGTCGGGCACGTTGCTTTTACCCATGAGGACGTGATCCGTCACGAATTGGTGGCGCGCATTGTCGCAGCCTACGATCGCGCGCCCATGCGCGGGGCGAAGGAATGACTCCGAAGTTGACGCCGCTCGCCGGAAAGATCCTGGAGGACATCCAAATCAGGTCGTCCGCATGGCGGGCGGAACCCGCTTCCACGCAAACCGTGCGCACCGCGCTCGCCGCCATTGCCGCCACTATCGGGTTACAGAGCAAGGAATTGTGTATCGTGCTCACTGACGATGAAACGATTCGCGCGCTCAATCGCCAATGGCGCGGCATCGACAAGCCGACCAACGTGCTGTCGTTCCCGGCTGCGGTCACGGCCGCCAGCGCCAGCACCGATAAATTCTCCGGCGATATCGTGATTGCCTATGAAACGGTGAGGCGGGAGTGCGACGATGAAGGGCGGATTTTTTTGCATCATCTCGCCCACCTCACGATCCATGGTTTCCTGCACATCATGGGCTACGGGCATGAGGTCGACGCCGACGCCAAAGAGATGGAAGGTCTTGAAAGCAAGATCATGATGCGCATGAACCTGCCCGATCCATGGCTCGGCCGCCATCTCGACCACGAATTTAGCGACGCCTGACCGCCATGGCCGATAACGACCCGTCCAGTCCAAGGGATCCCGCCTCTTACGAACCACGCAATCTGCCGGTTCCCGTGCCGGTCGCGCGTGAGGATAACGACAGCTGGCTGGCGCGCATGTTCCGCGCGATCTTCGGCAGGCGCCGCGATTCGCGCGCCGATCTGCGCGACGTGCTCGACGCCATGCCGCCCGGCGAATCCGGCTTCTCGCCGGAAGAAAGCCGGATGCTCAAGAACATCCTCGGGTTGCGCGAGCGCCGCGTCGGCGACGTGATGGTTCCCCGCGCCGATATCATCGCCGTGCAGCAGGATATCAAGCTTGGCGATCTGGTGCGGACCTTCGAGGGCGCCGCCCACTCGCGCCTCGTAGTCTACAACGACACGCTCGACGATCCGATCGGCATGGTGCACATCCGTGACCTCATCGCCTTCATGACCGCGAGGGCCGCAGTCAACCCGGAGAAGAACGCCAAGCGCAAAAAACCGTTGCCGGCCGGGCTCGACCTCAAGGCGATCAACCTGTCGATGCCGCTGTCCTCGACCAAGATCGTGCGCGAGATCCTGTTCGTGCCGCCATCGTCGCGGGTGATCGATCTGCTCGCACGCATGCAGGCGACGCGCATTCATTTGGCGCTCGTCGTCGACGAATACGGCGGCAGCGACGGCTTGGTGTCGATCGAAGACATCGTCGAGCAAATCGTCGGCGACATCGCCGACGAACATGACGAGGACGAAACGCCGCACGTGGTGCGCCAGGCCGACGGTTCATTCGTTGCCGACGCACGCGCCCGGCTCGAGGACATTGCGGCGACCGTCGGCAACGATTTCGATCCCGGCGATGTGGCACAGGAAGTCGACACGCTGGGCGGCTATTTGGTGACGCGCGCCGGCCGCCTGCCGCTGCGTGGCGAGCTTGTCCCCGGTCCCGGGCTGTTCGAATTCGAGGTGCTCGATGCCGATCCGCGCCGCATCAAGCGCGTGCGCATCACCCGCCTCACGGAAAGACGCGAGCGGCCGCGCGGCGAGCGCAAGCGCGGCGAGCCCGACGCCGTGCTCGCCGGCACCGCGCCGCCAGCGTTGCCTGTCGACGAACCGCCCAAGGATGGCGGCCCATCCGGCTCGCAGCGGCCGTGATCGTCACCCGCATCTCCTATGCCATCGTGCTCGCCTATGGCTGGCGGCGCGCCCTCATCGCCTTCCTTGCCGGCGCTGCGTCGGCGCTGGCGATGGCTCCCATCAACGCCTGGCCAATTCTGTTCCTGACCTTTCCGGTCCTGGTCTGGCTGGTGGACGGCTCCACCGCCGGACGCTGGAGCGGGGCCTTTACTGCGGCGCTCGCCGGCTGGTGTTTCGGTTTCGGCTACTTTGTCGCCGGGCTCTATTGGATCGGTTACGCCTTTCTGGTCGACGCCAAGACTTTCGGCTGGCTCCTGCCGATTGCGGTCGCCGGCCTGCCGGCCTATCTCGCGATCTTCACCGGCCTGGGGCTTACAGCGGCGCGGCTGATCTGGGTGCGCGGGCCGACGCGCGTGCTCGGGCTTGCGGCCATGCTCACCGGCGCCGAGTGGTTGCGTGGCCATCTAATCAGCGGGTTTCCCTGGAACACCTTCGGCTACGCCCTGACCGAGCCATTGGCCTTGGCGCAGAGCGTCACGCTCACGGGCGTCTGGGGCCTAACATTCATTTGCGTGGCTATATGCGCAAGCCCGGCATTGCTGGCGGATGACACGGCAGACACGCCGCACCCGAGGCGCGCGATCCTCGCTGGCCTGTTGGTTCTCGCCGCGCTCGCCAGCTACGGCGTGGTGCGGCTGACGCAGCATCCGACCGAATTCGTGAACGGCGTGAAACTGCGCATCATGCAGCCCAACCTGCAGCAGGACGATAAATTCAATTACTCCGCCAAAGCCGCGGTGATGGAGCGCTACTTGCGCCTATCCGACCGCGCTACCGGACCCACTTCCAAGGGCGTGCACGATGCCAACATCCTGATCTGGCCGGAATCTGCGTTTCCCTTCTTTCTCACGCGCGAACCGGATGCCCTGACGCAGATCAGCGACCTCTTGAAGCCGTCGACCGAATTGATCGTCGGCGCGGTGCGTGCGGCGCCGGGCGCCAGTGCGGCAAATCCGCACGCCTATAATTCGGTCTATGTGATCGATCCCGACGGCTCGATCCGTGGCATCTACGACAAGGTGCACCTGGTGCCGTTCGGAGAGTATCTGCCGTTCCAGCGCCTGCTCGAACGCTTCGGTTTGCGGAATCTCACCAAACAGGTCGGCGGCTTCCTCTCCGGCGACCGGCGCCGCGCCCTGGAAGTGCCTGGCGCGCCGAAAATGCTGCCGCTGATCTGTTACGAGGCTATCTTTCCGGGCAGTGCCGTGCCGCAAGGCGAGCGGCCGGGCTGGCTGGTCAACGTCACCAATGACGGCTGGTTTGGCATCAGCACCGGGCCCCATCAGCATTTCCAGCAGGCGCGCGTGTTGGCAATCGCCGAAGGCCTGCCGTTGGTGCGCGCCGCCAATACCGGAATTTCCGCGGTGGTCGACCCGCTTGGCCGCATCGTCGCTTCGCTGCCGCTCGGCAGCGAAGGTATTCTCGATGCCAGCCTGCCGAAAGCGATCGCGCCGACGGCCTATGTCCGCTTCGGTGACGATATCTTGATTCTATTTATGGTCGTAAGTTTGATATTCGTCGCCCGACGGCGATTGCGCCGTTAGGTCGAATTGACGCCAGCTCCGGACTGTAACGCGCTTGTGCCGGGACCATCACGCGCGGCGGAATGTGGGCTTGCTATCCCGATATTGTCGGGCCCTTTTTTTCAACGCGATGAAAACCGATTGAAAAACTGAAGAATTTTCGGTGGCTTTGGACAAAGCAATGCAACCGGCATGGAACTTAAGTTGTAATGACGCCAGCATCTATAACATTACGCTTCGATATAGTCGTATAGGAGCGCGTTATGGCTAAGAAAACGCCCAATCCGATCGACAAACATGTGGGTTCGCGCGTCCGCATGCGTCGGATGATGCTGAGCATGAGCCAGGAGAAGCTCGGCGACGCCTTGGGCCTCACTTTCCAACAGGTGCAGAAATACGAAAAGGGCACCAACCGCATCGGCGCCAGCCGGTTGCAGCAGATCGCCAATATCCTCCAAGTGCCGGTGTCGTTTTTCTTCGAAGGCGCGCCGAATATGCCGGGCCATTCCGGCATGGGTGAAGCGCCCTCGCCGGCTTATGTGTCCGACTTTCTTGCAACTGCCGACGGCCTATCGCTGACCAAATCGTTCATGCGCATCAAGAGCGGTAAATTGCGCCGCCGCATCGTCGAGTTGGTCGAACAAATCGCCGGTGGGGAATAGATTTACCGCCCGCGCCCATCGGCCCACGCAGGCCCACCGCAGCCCGCATCTTGACCTCCCGCACCGCCACTGCAAGAACCAGCCGTGAAATGACGCGGTCTTGGTGCCACGTCATCGGAGGAGTTGCAGCAGTGGCGCACACGAATTTCCTGTTCACCAGCGAGTCGGTTTCCGAAGGTCACCCGGACAAGGTTTCCGACCAGATATCGGATGCGATTCTTGACGCCTTCATCGAGAAGGACATTAAGCTCGGCATCGCCGACGACAGCCAGATCAACACGCGGCTGGGCTGCGAGACGCTCTGCACCACCAACAAGATCGTGATCGCCGGCGAGGGCCGCGGACAGCTTTTCAAAACCATCAACGGCGTGTCGGTGGTCGACCGCGAACTCATCACCAAAATCGCGCGCGATGTGGTCAAGGACATCGGCTACGACCAGAACGGCTTCTCCTATCACGGCGCCGACGTCGAGGTACTGCTGCACGGCCAGTCACCCGATATTGCGATGGGCGTCAACGCCAAGAAGAAAAAGGGCGGCGAGGAGGAAGGCGCCGGCGACCAGGGCATGATGTTCGGCTACGCCTGCACCGAGAGCGAAGTCTACGAAAAGAATTCCTTCATGCCGGCGCCGATCTATTTCGCGCACAAAATCCTCAAGGTGCTGTCGGAGAAGCGCCGCTCCGGCCAATTGCACGATCTTCAGCCCGACGCCAAGAGCCAGGTCACCGTGCAATACGTCAACGGCAAGCCGGTCGGCTGCACCAAGGTCGTGGTGTCGACGCAGCACAACGAGAAGAGCCGCAACGGCAAGAAATACACGCCAGGCATGGTCCGGGATTTGATCGCGGATGCGGTCGAGTCCGCACTGCCGAAAGGCTGGATGCCGAAGAAGCCGTCGGACTTCCTCGTCAACCCGACCGGCAACTTCGTGGTCGGCGGTCCCGACGGCGACTGCGGCCTCACCGGCCGCAAGATCATCGTCGACACCTACGGCGGCTATGCGCCGCACGGCGGCGGCGCCTTCTCCGGGAAGGACCCGACAAAGGTCGACCGTTCGGCGGCTTATGCGGCCCGCTATTTGGCCAAGAACGTGGTGGCCGCCGGCATTGCCGAGAAATGCACCATCCAGGTCGCCTATGCGATCGGCGTTGCCGATCCGATGTCCGTCCTGGTTGATACCCACGGCACCGGCAAGGTGGCAGAGAAGAAGCTCGAGACAATCCTGCCCGAGCTGTTCCGCCTGACTCCGACCAATATCCGCCGCACGCTTAAGCTCAACCGCCCGATCTACCGGCGCACTGCGGCCTACGGCCATTTCGGCCGCGCACCCGACAAGGACGGCGGCTTCTCCTGGGAAAAGACCGATCTCGCCGCGGCGATCAAGAGCGCGGTGAAGTAAGCTCCGTTCGAATACCTTGAACGTCGACGAATGGCCGGCCTTGTGCCGGCCATTCGCGTCTTTGATAGTCAGTGTATGGATCCGAATTCGCCAACGTCGCAGCGCGCCTTCTTCGGCCGGCGCAAGGGCCATGCGCTCAAGCCACGGCAGGCGGCGCTGTTCGATACGCTATTGCCACGCCTGGCGCTCGATCTCGCCAAGGCCGCGCCCGCCGACCTTCGCGCGCTGTTTGCCGACGTCACCGAGGTGCGGCTGGAAATTGGCTTCGGCGGAGCCGAGCACCTGATTGCCCAGGCGTGCGACAATCCGCGTACCGGCTTCGTCGGCTCGGATGCTTTCATCAATGGCGTCGGCAAGGCGCTGGTGGCGATCGATGAACACAAGCTCGCCAATGTGCGGCTGCATCACGGCGATGCCAGCGAATTGCTCGATTGGCTGCCCGATGCCACGCTGACGCGCATCGACTTGCTCTATCCCGATCCATGGCCGAAGCGGCGGCACTGGAAGCGGCGCTTCATCCAGGACGACAGTCTCAAGCGGCTTGCGCGCGCCCTCAAGAGCGGGGGCGAACTGCGCTTTGCCACCGACATCGCCGACTATGCGGCTTACGCTCTGGCGCGCGCGCTGCGCTCAACCGATTTTGTTTGGACCGCGGAGCGTGCCGACGATTGGCGCAAAGCGTGGCCGGATTTTTCCGGCACGCGCTACGAGACCAAGGCCAAGCGCGAAGGGCGAACGCCGGCATACTTTGTTTTTCGGAAAATCTAGATGCCGTTACAGCGCCGCGCGCGGCCGGAAGCGAAAACGACTACTGCTCGCCGCCGCCTTGGCGCACCTGCCAGAAGCGCACCACGCGCTGAGCGGTCGCCGGCGTCAGCCGCTCGAAATTATCGCGCGCGGCCTCGAACAAAGTACCGGCGGCCTTCAGGCCGGGCCGCGCCGACATGATTGCGCGCACCGTGCGCCAGTTAAAGCCGGCCGCGCGCGCCAAGATCAAAACCGGATCCGGCCGCTCGCCATTGACCAAGCGGTCCACCACCTCGACAGGCACAGCGCTGACGATCGCCAGTGCGGCGACGGTTTCTTCGTATCTGCCGCTCGTGGCATAGTCGACGATGTCGGCTTCGGTGAGTTTTTTGTCCTTGTGCCGCGCCTGCACCGCCGCCAGCGCCGCAGTGTAGTTGCGCGGCGCCGCCTTGGCGGCGACCTCTTCGGTTACCTTTGCCAACACGCGGCGGATTTCCGCCTGGGTATCCGGCTTGGCCTTTGCCATCAGGCGCTGCTGCACCACGCCGCTCGCCTTCATCAGCAACTCGCGGAACAGGCGCGGCGGAATGTCGGTGCGCAGGCCGATTTTTTCGGCCAATACGCCGTCGCGTTCGGCGCGTTTGACCAAAGTGGTGAATGCCTTGTCGGACAGCTGAGCCTTGGGATTGTTGGCGACGCTGCGCGCCACGTCGACGTCGCCCCGGCGCACCAGTACTTCGGAAATGGCTTCGCTGATGCCGCGGCGGGTCGACAGCGCGAGCAGATGCGCCTGGCTCTTGGTCTCGGCGATATATTTGAGATCGAGATCGGCAATCGGCGCCTGCTGAAGCACCGGGCCTGCGACCGCGATATTGTCGTTGCTGGCGAGCTTCGTCACCACGCCTTGCGGCGCGTTCGGCACCGGCGCGAGGCGGCGCGCGAGTTCCGCCAGCGCCTTGACCTCGATCTGCTCGATCAGGCAGCCGATGACGTCGTCGAACAGCGCAACCTGTTCGGCGTCGAACATTTCCGCGCCGTCGAGAAAAAGGCTGGTGATGCGGTCAAGCGTCTTGGCCCGCTTTTCAGCCGAGCCATGCTGGAGGACGTCTTCCAGTTCGGGAAGCAGCGAGGCGGCAGCGCTCATTGCGTTAACCCTGCGCGAACGGTCTGGACTGTCATCGGATGTAAATTTTATCGCTGTTTTAGGGCGAGATTCTGAACGAAGGGTTAGCCGGCCGGCCGCTCTCCGCCCTTGCGCGCGGTCAAGAAATCGCTATATTTCCGTCTGTTAAGACACCCTCATAACCGAATGGGTTTTGAGAGTGGGTCCCCCGGGGCCCGCTCTTTTTTGTTACTAAAATGGCCGAAAGCGAGGCACATCAAGCGGCAGGAGCCGCCCAGAGCGAGATCGAACCGCGGCTCATCGTCGAGCCGGGGCTCGCCGCCCGTGTCGCGGCCATCGCCGAGCCGGTGATCGAACAGCTCGGTTACCGCTTGGTGCGGGTCAAGGTTTCCGGCGCCGAAGGCTGCACCGTGCAGATCATGGCGGAACGGCCGGACGGCAGCATGGCGGTTGAGGATTGCGAGACGGTCTCACGCGCGCTCTCGCCGGTGTTCGACATGGCCGATCCGATCGAGCGCGCCTATCGCTTGGAGATTTCCTCGCCCGGCATCGACCGGCCGCTGGTGCGCAAATCGGATTTCGACCGTTACGCGGGCCATCTGGTCAAGGTCGAGACGCTCATTCCTATCGAGGGCCGCAAGCGCTTCCGCGGCCAACTCATCGGCACCGAAGGCGAAGCGGCGCGGATTCATCGCGACGATGCGACCGAAAGCGAGGACGCGGACGTGCTGCTTCCGATCGAAGAGATCGGCGAAGCAAAGCTCGTGCTTACCGACGACCTGGTGAAACAGGCTTTACGGCGTGAAAAATCCGCCAAGCGCGACGAGCGCGCGGCGCGCCGGCAAGAACGACGCAAAGAGAGACATTCACGCCATCGGCCGCAACGATCGGCCGTCAACCAAGGAGACTGAGCTATGGCAGTCAGCGCCAACCGGCTCGAGCTGTTGCAAATCGCCGACGCGGTGGCCCGCGAGAAAGCGATCGATCGCGGCATCGTTATCGCCGCCATGGAGGACGCCATCGCCAAAGCGGCGCGTTCGCGTTACGGCGCGGAAACCGACGTCCACGCGGAAATCGAGCCGAAGACCGGCGACCTGCGCCTCACCCGCCATATGCTGGTGGTGGAGAACGTCGAGAACCCGTCCAACCAGATCACCATCGAAGACGCGCGCAAGCGCCACCCGGCGGCGCAAGTGGGCGACACCATCGCCGACCCCCTGCCGCCGCTCGAATACGGCCGCATCGCCGCGCAGTCGGCCAAACAAGTCATCGTCCAGAAGGTGCGCGAGGCCGAGCGCGACCGGCAATATGCCGAATACAAGGACCGCATCGGCGACATCGTCAACGGCATCGTCAAGCGCGTCGAGTACGGCAACGTGGTCGTCGATCTCGGCCGCGGCGAAGCGATCGTGCGGCGCGACGAAATGCTGCCGCGCGAGGTGTTCCGCAATGGCGACCGCATCCGCGCCTACATTTACGACGTGCGCCGCGAGCCGCGCGGGCCGCAGATTTTCCTGTCCCGCACGCATCCGCAATTCACCGCGAAACTCTTTGCCCAGGAGGTGCCGGAAATCTACGACGGCATCGTCGAGGTCAAGGCGGTCGCCCGCGATCCGGGCTCGCGCGCCAAGATCGCCGTGATTTCGCGCGATTCCAGCGTCGATCCCGTGGGCGCCTGCGTCGGCATGCGCGGGTCGCGCGTGCAGGCGGTGGTGAACGAACTGCAGGGCGAAAAGATCGACATCATTCCGTGGTCGCCCGACATCGCCACCTTCGTGGTCAACGCGCTGGCGCCGGCGGAAGTGGCCAAGGTCGTGCTCGACGAAGACAAGGAGCGCATCGAAGTGGTGGTGCCGGACCAGCAGCTGTCGCTGGCGATTGGACGGCGCGGACAAAACGTTCGTTTGGCCTCGCAACTCACCGGCTGGGATATCGACATCCTCACCGAACAGGAAGAATCCGAACGCCGCCACGCCGAGTTTGAGAGCCGCACCAAGATCTTCGTCGAAGCGCTCAATCTCGACGAGGTGATGGGACAGTTGCTCGCCTCCGAAGGTTTCGGCTCGATCGAGGAGCTGGCGATGGTCGACGAGAAAGAAATCGCCTCCATCGAGGGCTTCGACGAGGAGACAGCGCGTCTGTTGCAGGAGCGCGCCAAGGAATATCTGGCGGAACAGGAAGCCGAGCTCGATGCCAAGCGCGTCGAACTGGGCGTCGAGGACGCGCTCAAGGACGTGCCCGGCGTCACCATGGCGATGCTGGTCAAGCTCGGCGAGAACGGCGTGAAGACGGTAGAAGATCTTGCCGGTTGCGCCACCGACGACCTGACCGGCTGGACCGAGCGCAAGGACGGCGAGTCCAAACACGAGCCGGGCTTTTTCGACGGCCTCGATGTCAGCCGGGAGGACGCCGAAGCGCTGATCATGCAGGCGCGCCTCAAGGCCGGCTGGGTGACCGAGGCCGAGCTTGCGCCGCCGCCCGCGCCGGAAGCGACGCCGGAAGAAGCTGCCCAACCCGAGGCGTAAGGACGCAAAACGATTGATGCTGGCGATGGCGCAAAAAAACGAGCAAGACGACGAGCTCGACCGCGGCGCGACGTATGTCGCTCCGGGGACAGAGCGGACTTGCGCCCTCACCCGCACACTCAAACCGGTCGACGAGATGATCCGCTTCGTGGTTGGCCCTGCCGGCGACGCCGTGCCGGACTTGAAGCGGAAACTTCCGGGCCGCGGCATCTGGATTACCGCCACCCGCAGCGCGCTCGAACAGGCGGTGAAGGGCAACGTGTTCGCACGTGGGTTCCGGCGCAACGTGTGCGCAGCCCCCGATCTCGCCGAGGCTACCGAGCGGCTTCTGGAACAAGGGGCGCTCGACGCGCTGGCGATCGCCGGCAAGGCGGGACAGGTCATCGGCGGCTTTGCCAAGGTAGAAGCGGCCGTCGACCGCGACGACCTCAAGGCCCTGATCCATGCCGCCGACGCCGCCGAGGACGGCAAGCGCAAGCTGGATGCCGCCTTCGCGCGCAAAAACCCTGAAAAATCGCGGGAAATCGCGATCATTGTCGGATTAACCGGGGCACAATTGGATTTGGCACTCAACCGCCCAAATGTGGTACATGCAGCCCTGTTTGCCGGACCCGTGAGCGAGACTTTTCTCGCCCGCGCCAAGCGCTTGGAGCGCTTTCGGACCGGGCAATCGCCCGATTTGGTTAGCGCGCTTGCGCCGACGGATGGCGTACGAGGACAGAATACGTAATGAGCGAAACGAAGAATCCTGGCGAAAAGAAACTCGGGCTCGGCAAGCTCACGCTAAAGCCGCGCACCGAGACGGGCGTGGTGCGCCAGAGCTTCAGCCATGGCCGAAGCAAGCAGGTCGTGGTCGAGAAGGTCAAACGGCGCG
>DASUGZ010000112.1:0-12257 GCA_036273755.1 Pseudolabrys sp. | reverse complement strand
GGCGAACTGCCCGGGATTGAGAATATCGGCGGTGTATTTGGCGCGGCCGGAAACTTTTTCCGGCCCATCGATCATCGGCACATAGCCGCCGATATTGTGCGTCGGCATCGGCTTGTTCACGGCCCCACTCCCCGCTTGCCGAGAGCGACCGCGTATTTCACCGCTTCGATGATCTTCACATAGCCGGTGCAGCGGCAGATGTTGCCGCCGAGCGCGTCGAGAATTTCTGCCTCACTTGGATCGGGATTTTTCCGCAATAACCCAGCCGAAGCCATGATGAAGCCGGGCGTGCAGTAGCCGCATTGCGAGCCGAGCTTCTCGTGGAAGCCGCGCTGCACCGCGGAAAGCTGGCCGTCATGTCCGAGTGACTCGATGGTGTCGACGCGCTTGCCGGCAATCGTCGCCGCCAGCGTCAGACAGGACAGCGCCGGCCTGTTGTCGATCAGAACCGTGCAGGCGCCGCATTCACCGCCGTCGCAACCGGTCTTGGTGCCGGTGAGGCCGATCTGTTCGCGCAGGAAATCGAGCAACAGGATGTTGTCGGCGACCGCGTCGGCGCGGTCACGCCCGTTGAGCGTGAACTCCAGAAGCCGGGTCAAACCGTTTCTTCCCTGTCGACGCGTATTGCGTGATTCGCGCCTTGTTTGCTTAGGCGGTTACGACACCCCAGTGGGCTTGCGCCCTCCAGACCCTTATTCGGGAATGGCTGGCACCTTTGCCCGCGCCGGAGGGGCAATCAGCCAAATTTGGCAATGACTTCTGCGGGAATGGGGACGGCGCCGATCTTCTCCGGGTCGTCCTTGCTGCGCGTCGCCCAGACCCGGGTTTCGCCGCCTTCGACCGCCAGCGTCCCACCGACCGTGATCTTGTGCTCGACATCGAAGCTGGAGCGGCGGAATTCGGAAACGCGCGAAGCAATCTCAATGACGTCACCGAATTTCGCGGACCTGATGAAATTGGCCCGGGCGTCGACCAGCGGAATGCCGACGATGTCGAAGGTCTTCGCCAGCCGATGCGCGGGGACGCCAAGGGCCGCTTCGAACAGCATCCAGGTGCTGACGTCGAACATTTCGAAATAGCGGCTGTTGAACACGACGCCGGCGGGGTCGCACTGGCCCCATTCGACGGTCAGTTGCCTGCGGAAGGTGAAGGTCGCCACGCGTGAATCCCCGAGACCTCGCCAAGTTATAGCATTACTTCGTCAGCGGAATTTGGAATTTGCGCGGCACCGGCCATTCGGTGACGTCCTGTGACTTCAATTCGACACGACTCATGCGGCGCCGTTTACGCAACGCGTGTCGCGGCGCCACCGGCAGATGCGGCGCCTCATCGAGATCCTCGAGTATCCAGTCAAGCTCGTCCGTTGCCGTCACCCATCGCTGTGGCGCGTAACGCGTCAACGAGAACGGCCGGGAAAATGCCAGCATCGATTTCTTGCCGCCGGGCAGGCAGTATTCGTGCGCATAGCTCATCGCCAACTCGCGCGCGCTTTTGTAAATCGGGTCGCGCCAGCGCAACACCGAGTGATTGGTCTTGCTGATTGCGCCCCAAAGCCCACGTTCCTGGAACAATGTCACGACATGATCCTGGTCGCTCGGCAGCGCCTGGATGTCCATCAGCCAGGCCGGCTTGCCGTGATAGATGAAGGCGGCGACGGCGAGGATCGCCGCTTCCGAACAGTGCGCTGTGCGCGCCTTCAGTACGCGGCGCGGCGACATCGTGGTGTCGCCTTTGAGTTCGTAGTTCGGCGGCAATTTGTCGATGAAAGTTTGGATGACCCCTCCCGTCTTCAGGCGAGCCAAGACGCGATGTTCGGCGGGCGTCAGTAACGCGCGGAGGCGGCTTCGGTAGGCGGCGATGGTCATGGGCGCGGCGACTTTATCCGGCGACGCCGCCCATGGGGTGCTAAGCGCCAACGGCTCCACAGCAAAGTTGAAGTCATTGTGCGCCAAAAACCGGCAGCATCGGCGTTCTGCCCAAGCCGACCGGCAAAGGAAATTGTTGCGCTTTTGGTCAGCCAAAACAGGAAATATCTTCTTATTTTCCAGCACTTATTGCGATTGCGCGGAATAAGTTTCTATTTAAAGGCCGCTGGCAAAGGAGTCTTTCGCGGTGACCGATTTCCCCCAAGACGAGCGACGCGTGCTTGCGCCGGCGGCGCAGGATTGGCTCATCGCCCTTGCCACCGCGCTCGTCGCCCTCGTGCTGCTCGGCATTCTGCCGCGACTGTTCTGGTGAGGTCGGCAGCATGTCAGGTTTTGCCACCATTCCGAAAACCGCACCCTTCGCCGAGGAGGAAATCGACCTGCTCAACCGCGTTGTCGGCCCGGCGAATGCGCTCCAGCGCGCTTGGCTCGCCGGCTTCCTCGCCGGCGTCGAGTCGGTCACCGGGCAGGCGCAGCCCGCCGCGCCCGCGCGGCCGGCCGAGCCGATCACGATCGTGTACGCCAGCGAGTCCGGCAACTGCGAGAAGCTCGCCAACGATTTCGCCAAGGCCGCGCGCAAGAACGGACTGAAGCCCAACATCGTCGACATGGCCGATCTCGACCTCGCCGCGCTCGGCAAGGCGAAGCGGCTGGTCGTCATCGCCGCGACCTGGGGCGAGGGCGAGCCGCCGGCGCGCGCCGTGCGTACCTATAACGAATTAATGGGGGAGGGCGCGCCGCGCCTCGACGGCGTCGAGTTCGGCGTGCTGGCGCTTGGCGACACGGCTTACGTGGAATTCTGCGCCATCGGCAAGAAGATCGACGAACGCCTCGCCGCGCTTGGCGCCAAACGGGTCGTCGATCGCGTCGATTGCGATCTCGACTTCGCACAGCCGGCGTCGGAATGGATCGGCGGCGCGCTCAAGGTTCTGGCGCCGCCAGACGCCGACCGCGGACGGGTCATCGAGGTCGATTTCGGCAAGCCGGTGGCATCGCCGAACACCGAGATTGTTGAAGCCGAAGTCAGCGAGCACATCAATCTCAATTCTTCGCGCTCGGCCAAGGAAACAGTCCACCTCGCCTTGACCTTCGATGGCGCGATGCCGGCCTACGAGCCGGGCGACTCGCTCGACCTCTACGCCGAGAATGATCCGGCCTATGTTGACGAGCTGTTGAAGCTTGCCGGGCTTGCCGGCGACGACGCCTTGCGCGCCGAGCTGATCAAGTCGCGCGACGTAACGACGCTCTCGCTCAAGACGCTCGAAACGCACGCCGAGAAGACCGGCCATCACTACGTCAAGGCGCTGATCGCCGACGGCCAGGCGAAAGAGTGGATCGCCGGCCGCCAGCTGATCGACCTGATTTCATATTTCCCCATCGCGCTCGATGCCGAGAAATTGCGCGCGCTGACACGGCCGCTGGCGCCGCGCGCCTATTCGATCGCGTCGTCGCGCCGCGAGGTTGGCGACGAAGCGCATCTGCTCATTTCCGCGGTGCGCTACGATAGCCACGGCCGCGCCCGCAAAGGCGTCGCCTCGAACTACGCTGCCGAACGCCTGAAGAAGGGTGGACGCGTCCGCGTCAGGCTCAAGCCCAACAAGCATTTTGCGCTGCCGGCGTCGGACAAAGACATCGTTATGATCGGCCCCGGCACCGGCGTCGCCCCGTTCCGCGCTTTCGTGCAGGAACGCCGCGCCACCGCCGCCAAGGGCCGCAGCTGGCTGTTTTTCGGCGATCGCCAGTTTACCCACGACTTCCTTTACCAGCTCGACTGGCAGGAGGCGCTGAAGGACGGCGCACTCACCCGCATGGACGTCGCCTTCTCGCGCGATACGCCGGACAAGGTCTATGTGCAGGACAAGATGTGGGAGCAACGCCGCGACTTGATCGAATGGCTCGACGGCGGCGCGCATTTCTATGTCTGCGGCGACGCCAAGGCTATGGCGAAGGACGTGCGCGCGACCCTGGTGCGCGCCTATGCCGACGTGAAAGGGCTTTCTCCTGAGGCCGCCGAGCAGTCCGTGGCCGCGTTGGAGCGCGACAAGCGCTACCTGCAGGACACCTACTGAGCTTTCCGCGGGCTTGCCGCTGCCCTGTCCGGCTTCCTAAGCTCGAACCCCCGTTTTCCGGAAGGCATAACCCATGGCCGACAAAGACCTCTCGCCGATGGAGCATCTCAAGGCGCGCAGTCGCTATCTGCGGGGCGACCTCGCCGAGGACATGGCCGATCCGTTGACCGGCGGGGTGAGCGAGGACAGCGCGCAGCTTCTCAAGTTTCACGGCATGTACCTGCAGGACGATCGCGACCTGCGGCCCGAGCGCACGAAGAAGAAGTTGGAGAAGGCTTTCGGCTTCATGATCCGCCTGCGGCTGCCCGGCGGCGTGATCGCGCCGAAGCAGTGGCTGACGCTGGACGCGATTGCGCGCGAATTCGCCGGCGACACCCTGCGCCTGACCACGCGGCAGACCTTCCAGCTCCATGGCGTGCTGAAATTCAACGTCAAGACGGCGCTGAAGAGGATCAACGCGGTTGCGCTCGACACCATCGCCGCCTGCGGCGACGACAATCGCGGCGTCATGGCGGTTTCCAATCCGCACCAGTCGAGGGTTCACGCCGAGGCCTACGACTTGGCCTGCCGCATGTCGCTGCATTTCAAGCCGAGGACCCACGCCTATTACGAGATTTTCCTCGATGGTGAGAAGGTGGCCGGCGAGGGCGAGCGCGACGACGTCGAGCCGATCTACGGCAAGACGTACATGCCGCGGAAATTCAAGATCGGCTTCGCCGTGCCGCCGTCGAACGATATCGACGTGTTCGCGCAAGACTTGGGCTTCATTGCCGTCGTTGGTCCTGGCGGCGAGATCGAGGGCTGGAACGTTGCGGTCGGCGGCGGCATGGGTATGACCCACGGCGAGCCGGAGACCTATCCGCGCATTGGCGACGTGCTCGGCTTCTGCCGGCCGGACGATCTGTTCGCGGTCGCCGAGGCCGTGGTGACAATCCAGCGCGACTGGGGCGACCGCACCAACCGCAAGCACGCGCGGCTGAAATATACCCTCGACGACCGCGGCGCGGATGCCTTTCGTGCGGAGATCGCCAAACGCGCCGGCAAGGCGCTCGAGCCGGCGCGGCCCTATGCCTTTACGTCGAACGGCGACCGCTACGGCTGGACCGAGGGCGACAACGGCAAGCACCACCTGACTTTGTTCATCGAAAACGGTCGGCTGCGCGATTTTGCCGACGGCCGGCGGCTGCTCACCGGCATGCGGCGCATCGCCGAGGTGCACGGCGGCGAAATCCGTCTGACGCCGAACCAGAACCTGATCGTCGCCAATGTCGACGCCGACAAGCGCGGCGAGATCGACGCGCTTGTGGCCGAGCATGGCATGACCGCACGGGCCAGCGCGCTGCGGCGCAATTCCATAGCCTGCGTCGCGCTGCCGACGTGCGGGCTGGCGCTCGCCGAAAGCGAGCGCTATCTGCCTGACCTGATCGACGCGCTCGACGAGAAGCTTGCGGCGTATGGTTTGTCCGAAGACGATATCGTCATCCGCATGACCGGCTGTCCGAACGGTTGCGCGCGGCCTTACATCGCCGAGATCGCCTTGGTCGGCAAAGGACCGGGCCGCTACAATCTTTATCTCGGCGCGGCGTTCGACGGCTCACGCATGAACAAGCTTTACGCCGAGGATCTCGAGCACGATGGCATCGTTGCCGCGCTCGATCCGGTATTCGCCGCCTATGCGCGCGAGCGGCAAAAGGGTGAGCGGTTCGGCGATTTCACCATCCGCGCGGGCTTCGTCACGGCGACGGTGAACGGCCGCGACTTCCACGCCAGCACGGGCGCGCAGCGCGCGTCCTGAGCGCCGTGCCTGTCTGCGCGCCGTTGCCTATTTATCCGACCGCTGCCGCCGGTTTGGGCGGCACGCGTCTGCCGCTCATTTGGCGTAGTCGAGATTCTTATGAAAAATCAATGCCCTCCCATCTGGCATGGCTCTTGCTGCTGTGCAGCATGAATAGCCAGGGCGTCCGCAGAGCCGGGACCGGCCGCCCCCAGACAGAGGAGTGGAAGAATGGACTACGTAAAACCCGTCGACGTCGCGACCGCCATGGTCGAAACCGGACGCCGCAAGCTCGGCATGACGGCGACGGATTGTCTCGTTCGCGGCGCGCTCGCGGGAAGCATCCTCGGCGCGGCCACCAGTCTGGCGTTCACCGGCACGTTGCAGACCGGCGTGCCGCTGGTCGGCGCGCTGATCTTCCCGGTCGGCCTCTGCATCATCGTCCTTCTCGGTCTCGATCTGGTCACCGGCAGTTTCGGGCTTTTGCCGCTGCCTTTGCTGCAGCAGGAATTCTCGCGTTCGACCATGCTGATGAATTGGGTTTATGTGTTCATCGGCAATTTGCTCGGCAGCATGGGATATGGCGCGCTGTTGGCAATCGCGCTGACCAATTTCGGCGCCACGGCCCCGGCGGGCGTCGCCGCGCAGATCATCGCGATCGCGCAAGCCAAGACGACCGGTTATGCCGCGCTCGGCTTTGCCGGCATGGTGACCGTCTTCGTCAAGGCGATGCTGTGCAATTGGATGGTCTGTCTCGCCATCGTCATGAGCATGGCCAGCGCCTCGACCGTCGGCAAGATCGCGGCCGCTTGGATGCCGATGTTGATTTTCTTCGGGCAGGGGTTCGAGCATTCGGTCGTCAACATGTTCGTCATTCCGACCGGCATGTTGATGGGCGCCAAGGTGACCGTCGCGCAGTGGTGGCTGTGGAATCAGATCCCGGTCACGCTCGGCAATCTGGTCGGCGGCTCGATCTTCACCGGCCTCGCGCTGTACGTGACGCACAGGCCGCGCAATACGCCGGCGCCTCTCGCCATGCCGACGCAGGTGCCGGCGGAATGACCACGGAAGCCGTTCTGAAGCCGGCGGCAGCGACCGGCGACTTCGAGCCCGAACAGAAGCGCTATCTGGAAGGTTTTGCCGCCGGACTGCAGATCGCGCGCACAGCGAAGGGCCTTGCCGGGCCAGCTGCCGCGCCTGCGGGCGCGGCGGCAGCACCCGCGCCCGTGCCGGTCGGACCCGACGCCGCCGCCTTGAAAGCGCAAGACCGCGTCCTCAATGCCGGCGGCAAGCTGTCCGACCCGGAGAAGTTCAAGCGCGAACAGCATCCGTTCGACACCTACGAGCGGCTCAAGGAGCACGCCGCGCAGAACGCCTATCCAAAGCCGCCGGACAATTTCCGCTGGCGCTTCTATGGCCTGTTCTATGTGGCGCCGAACCAGAACTCCTACATGTGCCGGCTGCGCCTTCCCAACGGCATTCTCAAGGCCGCGCAGTTTGAAGGCGTCGCCGATCTCGCCGAGCGCTACGGCGGCGGCTACGCCCACGTGACCACGCGCGCCAATCTGCAGGTGCGCGAGATCGAGGCCAAGAACGCCGTCGCCATGATCGAGGCGCTCCAGGACCTCGGGCTCACCTCGCGCGGTTCCGGCGCCGACAACATCCGCAACGTCACCGGAACGCCGACCGCCGGCATCGACCCGCAGGAGCTGATCGACACGCGTCCTTACGCGCGCGAATGGCACTTCCACATTCTCAACGATCGCTCGCTCTACGGGCTGCCGCGCAAGTTCAACGTCGGGTTCGATGGTGCTGGTGTCATTCCGGTGCTGGAGGATACCAACGACATCGGCTTTCAGGCGGTCGAGGTGATGGACGGCTTCGGGCTCGAGGCGGGAGTCTGGTTCCGGCTTTGCCTCGGCGGCCTCACCGGACACCGCAGTTTCGCCGGCGACACCGGCGTGCTGGTCAAGCCGGCCGACGCGACCATGGTGGCGGATGCGGTGGTGCGCGTATTTATCGATACCGGCGACCGCACCGACCGCACCAAGGCGCGGCTCAAATACGTGCTCGATAAGATGGGCGTCGAGAAGTTCCTCAGTTTGGTGGAGGAGAAACTCGGTCGCAAACTCGTTCGCGCCGCGTCAGGCGCGCTGGCGCCGCGGCCGCCATTCTCGCGCACCGCGCATCTCGGCATTCATCCGCAGAAACAGGAAGGGCTGAACTGGATCGGCGTCGTTGTTCCGGTCGGACGTTTAACGGTCGCGCAGATGAAGGGACTTGCCGACATCGCGCGAGGCGTTGGCGACGGCGATATTCGCCTCACGGTTTGGCAGAATTTGCTGATCTCCGGCGTGCCGACCGCCAGGGTCGATGAGGCGAAGGCGAAAATCGAGGCGCTTGGCCTCACCATCGAGGCCAACGCCATCCGCGCCGGCCTTGTCGCCTGCACCGGCAATACCGGCTGCAAATTCGCCGCCTCCGACACCAAACGTCATGCCGAAGAGATTGCCGCCTGGTGCGAGACGCGCGTTGCACTCGACACGCCGGTCAATATTCATCTCACCGGCTGCCACCATTCCTGCGCGCAGCATTTCGTGTCCGAGATCGGCCTGCTCGCCTGCAAGGTGCAGGACAGCGAGGATGGCGATGCGGTCGAGGGCTATCACGTCTACATCGGCGGCGGCTTCGGTCCCGACGCTGCGCTCGGCCGCGAACTTTATCGCGATGTGAGGGCCACCGCCGCGCCACGAACGATCGAGCGCGTCCTCAGGACATATCTGCTGCAACGCGAGTCGCCGCAGGAAAGCTTCATCGCTTTCGCGCGCCGCCACGAGATCGACGCGCTCAAGGCGATGGTCGAACTGGAGGCGGCCGAATGAGCATCTCGCCCCGCATCCCGTCACTGATCCCCGAATCCGCGCCGTTCACGCCAGAACAACGCGTTTGGCTCAACGGCCTGTTCGCCGGCATGATCTCGCTCGAAGAGGGCGTGACGCCGCTGTCGAGCGAAGAGGCGGCGAAGCTTTTGCCGGACGTGATTGCGCCGGCAACCGACGACGACGGCGCGCCCTGGCACGATCCCGCCATGCCACTGCCGGAACGTATGAAGCTCGCGGAGGGCGCGCCGCTGCCGCGCCGCATGATGGCGGCGATGGCGCAGCAGGATTGCGGCCAATGCGGCTATAACTGCAAGGACTATTCGGCGGCGATATTTGCCAAGACGGAAGAGCGGCTGAATCTTTGCGTGCCCGGCGGCAAGGACACCGCGCGCATGCTCAAGCGGCTTTATGCCGAGTTCGACGCGCCGGCGACCGTGCCCGCGACGGCAACGCCAGCGCCGGCGACGAAAGCCAGACCCGGCGCCTCGCGCGCCAATCCGGTGACCGCCACGCTCGCCGCGCGCTACCGCCTCAACAAAGACGGTTCGCAGAAGGAGACTTGGCACATCGAGTTCGATATTTCCGCGAGCGGTATCGCCTACGAGGTCGGCGACTCGCTTGGCGTTTTTCCTGTCAATGATCCCGGCCTGGTGGATGAGATCATCGCTGCGCTGCATGCGCCGGCAGATTTCCCCATCGGCGGACGAACGCTGCGCGAGACACTGAGCGACGGCGTTTCGCTCGCTCCTGCGCCGGACATGCTGTTCCAGCTCATTTCCTATCTCACCGGCGGTGAGCGGAAAATAAAAGCAAAGGCGCTGGCCGCGGGTCAGGACCCGGACGGCGACGCCGCTACGCTCGACGTGCTCGCCGCCTTGCAGAAATTCGACAGTATCCGTCCCGACCCGGAAGCCTTCATCGAGGCGCTCGATCCGCTCCAGCCGCGCGTCTATTCGATCTCGTCCTCACCGAAAATCGATGCCGACCGCGTCGCACTCACCGTCGACGCGGTGCGCTACGACGTCAAAAAACGTACGCGTCTTGGCGTGGCTTCGACGTTTCTTGCCGGGCGCGCCAAGCCAGGCGACAAGATCAGAATCTACGTCCAGAAGGCACAGCACTTCGCGCTGCCGGCCGACCCGAACAAGCCGATCATCATGATCGGACCCGGCACCGGCCTTGCGCCGTTCCGCGCCTTCCTGCAGGAACGCCAGGCGACCAATGCGCCGGGGCCGAACTGGCTCTATTTCGGCCATCAGCGCAGCGACTACGATTTCTTTTACGAGGACGAGTTGAAGCAGATGCGCAAAAGCGGTCTGCTAACGCGGCTGACGCTGGCCTGGTCGCGCGACGATAAAGAGAAAGTCTACGTACAGCATCGCATGCGCGACGACGGCCGCGACCTGTGGGAATGGATTAGCCGCGGCGCGCATATCTATGTCTGCGGCGACGCGCTGCGGATGGCCAAGGATGTGGAACGCGCGCTCGTCGATGTCGTTGCCGAACATGGTAAGCGCTCGCCGGAAGACGCCGCGCGCTACGTCGCCGAGTTGAAGAAAAACGACCGCTATCAGGCGGATGTGTATTAGAGGTTCGCTATGGTCGACTTGATCCGTACCCCATCCGAAGCGAAGCCCGGGCGCATGGAGCCGCTGGCGCGGTTGCCGGTGTTCCTTGCGCTCGAAGGCAAGCGCGCGGTGCTTGCCGGCGGCAATGCGGCTGCTGCCTGGAAGACCGAGCTCTTGTCGGCCGCCGGAGCGCATGTCGATGTTTACGCGGAAGCACAGTCCGACGAGCTGTTACAGGTTTCCGACGATCCGCCGCGCGGCGCCATCACGATCCACCCGCGCGCTTGGGCGGCGGCCGATTTGGAAGGCGCGGCAGTTGCGATCGGTGCCTTCGAGGATGACGAAGGCGCCGCGGCTTTCGCCGCGGCGGCGCGGGCCGCCGGCGTGCCGGTCAACGTCATCGACAAGCCGGCGTTCTGCGATTTCGCCTTCGGCGCCATCGTCAATCGTTCGCCCTTGGTGATCGGCATTTCGACCGACGGCGCCGCGCCGGTGTTTGCGCAGGCAATCCGCACCAAGCTCGAAGCTTTGCTGCCGCAAGGCTTTGCTGCCTGGGCGTCAACGGCGGCGCGCTGGCGCGCGGCGGTCAAAGCCACCGGCCTGCCTTTCGCCGGCCGGCGCAAGTTCTGGCAGCTGTTTACCGCGTATGCGGTCAGCAACCCCGACAGCGCGCCGACGCAGGACGATTTCGACCGCTTTGTCGCCGAAGTGCAGGGGCTGGGCGCCGCGGTCGAGAACGGCTCCGTCACCCTGGTCGGCGCCGGGCCCGGTGATCCCGAACTGCTGACGCTGCGCGCCGTACGCGCGCTGCAATCGGCCGACGTCATCTTGTTCGACGATCTGGTGTCGCGCGATGTGCTCGACTTCGCCCGCCGCGAGGCGCGCAAGATGCTGGTCGGCAAGACCGGCTTCGGACCGTCCTGCAAGCAAGAGGATATCAACGCGCTGATGGTCTCGCTGGCCCGGCAAGGCAAGCGCGTGGTGCGGCTCAAGGGCGGCGATCCGCTGATCTTTGCCCGCGCCGCCGAGGAGATCGCGGCCTGCCGGGCGGCCAATATCCCCGTCGACGTGGTGCCCGGCATCACCGCGGCGCAAGGCGCGGCAAGCCGGCTCGGCATCCCGTTGACCGACCGCGACCAGGCGCGCCGGCTGCAATATGTCACCGGTCACGGCCACGACGGCGCATTGCCGGCCGACCTCGACTGGAAGAGCCTCGCCGATCCAGCGACGACGTCGGCAATCTATATGCCGGTGCGCACGCTCGGCGCGCTGGTTGCCAAGGCGACGGCGGGAGGTCTCGATCCGCAGACGCCGGCGCTTGCCATCGCCAATGCGACGCGGCCGAACCAGGCGGTGGTCGAGGCGCCGATCGGCGAATTGCCAGCTCGGCTCGCGATGGCTGCGCTGTCCGGGCCGGTGCTGGTGATGCTCGGCCACGTCTTCGGCGACAAGGCGGTTGCTCAGGCCGCGACGCGGCCAGACCAGAAGGCCGGCTGAGCCTTACCGCGCGTCGTAGCGGATCGGCACCGAGACGCCGATCTGTGTGCCTGTCATCTCCGAAGGCGGAGGCGGCAAAGGCGCGGCGCGCTCGACCATGGCCAGCGTCGCGCTATCTAAAAGGTTGGAACCAGAGCTGCGCGCGATACGGGCGTGATGCACGCCGCCGCTGCGGTCGACGCTGAAGGCAAGCTGCGCCACGCCGTGTTCGCCGCGCGCCTGCGCTTCCGGCGGATAGCGTTTGGCGCGTTCAAGTCGTGCGACCAATTCCGATTTCCAGTTCGGCAACGCGCTCGGATTTTGCGAGGCCGCGCCCGGCGCCGGCGCCGCGGCGCGGGCGGCGCGCTTTTCCGCTGGGCTCGGCGCGCTGGCGAGGCTCGCGTGCTTCGGATGGTGTTTCTTTTCGGCCGGCTTCTCGACCGGCTTTTCCGCCTTCTCCTGCGGCTTCGGCGGGGGGGCGGCTGTGAATTCCGGCTCGGCTTGTGGCGGCGGGGGCAGGCTCGCGACGATCTCGGCCGGCTTTTCCGGGGCGGGCTGCGGCT